>NZ_JAUSWX010000001.1:914742-1219657 GCF_030815405.1 Agromyces albus
CGCCGCGCATCGGCTCGCGCTCGAGCCCGTAGGCCGGCACGTGCAGCCAGGCGACGCCGTCGAGCCACGACGTGTCGACGCCCTCGAGGAGCGCCGAGGCGCCGCGATCGGGGAACATCGTGCGCTCGCCGTCGGCGTCGATGAGGAGCACCACCGTTCCGGTGCGACCCGCTCGCTGCACGCGCACGTCGACCCCGCTCGCCGTGAGTTCGGCGACGAGTGCCTCGCCTGCGGCATCCGTGCCGACCTGGCCGATGAACCGCGTGGGAACCTGCGCGGCGGCGAGGGCCGCGACGTTCGCCCCGCTGCCGCCGCGGGCGCGGAAGATCTCTGCGGCAGTGTCGGTCGCCGTGCGCACCGGCTCGCCGACCCACACGACGATGTCCTCGACGAGATCGCCGACCACGGCGAGCACGCCGGCCGGCAGCTCAGCCGGCGACGGCACGAGCGATCTCCGCTCCGAGCGCGACGTTGCCGCGATACACCTCGAGGTTCACCTCGAGGCTCTGCCCGCCGGTCGCGCGCTGCACGAAGTCGAGGAGGAACGGTGTCGTGTCGTGGCCCGTGATGCCCGCGGCATCCGCTGCGTGGAGAGCTTCGGCGAGCACCCGATCATGGAACTCGGGGTCGAGCTGCTTCGCCGCGTCGACCGGGTTGGCGATGAGCACGGCCGACTCGAGGCCGAGGGCGTCGCGGGCGGCGGCGAGCGCCGCGGCATCCGCCGGGCTCTCGATGCGGTAGTCGATCGGGAACCCCGAGTCGGCGATGTAGAAGCCCGGGTAGCGGTTCGTGCGGTAGCCGACGACCGGGATGTTCAGGGTCTCGAGGCGCTCGAGCGTCGCCCCGATGTCGAGGATCGATTTCACACCGGCGCTCACGAGCGTGATCGGCGTGCGGGCGAGCGTGCCGAGGTCGGCGGACTCGTCGAAGGTCTCGCTCGCCCGGCGATGCACGCCGCCGAGGCCGCCCGTCGACATGACGCGAATGCCCGTCGCGTGTGCGAGAAACGCCGTCGCGGCCACGGTCGTTCCGCCGTCGCGCCGCTGGACCTGCGCGATCGGCAGGTCGCGCACGCTCACCTTGATCACGTCGCCGGCGGTGCAGAGCCGCTCGATCTCGGCTTCGGACAGGCCGACGACGGCGACACCGTCGATCACGCCGATCGTCGCGGGCACCACGCCTGCTGCGCGTACTTGCGCTTCAGACTCCAGCCCGACCACGAGGTTGCGCGGGCTCGGCAGGCCGTGGCTCAGGATCGTGGACTCGAGCGCGAGTACGGGGGCGCCGGCGTCGAGCGCGCGCTGCACCTCGTCGCCGACGCGGAAGCCGAATGGGGGAATCTGCATTCCGCCATCGTAGGAGCGACCGACGACGTCTGCCTCGGACGACGGCCCGATCGGCGAGAACGATCGTCCTGGTGCCGTCGATCAGAGGGAATGTCGTACCTCGCCGCCGACGATGGTCGCCAGAACAGGAAGCTCTGCGAACTCCTCGGGCGAGACCGCGATGGGGTCGCCCGCGAGCACTGTGAGGTCGGCGAGTGTGCCTGGCCGGATGGCCCCCTCCTCGTGCTCGACCCCGGCCGCGATTGCGGCCGCCATCGTGTACCCGTCGATGGCCTGCGCCGCCGTCAACCCCTCCGCGCGCAGGATGGGTGGAAGATCCGGCCGTTCGACGCGGCGTCGCAACCGGGCATCCGCCATGATCCGGAGTGGTTCGAACGGGGCGATCGGCCAGTCCGAGCCGAGCGCGAGCGTGGTCCCGGCGTCGACGAGGGAACGCGTGCGCCAGGCATGTCGGGCCCGGCGGGCTCCCACCCGGCCGCTCCAGTTGTCGGTCCCGGCATCCGTGATGAAGCGGGTGCAATGGGTCGGTTGCATGCTCGCGATCGCGCCACTGTCAGCGACGGCGTTCACGATGTCGTCGCCCGTGAGCTCCAGGTGCTCGATGCGGTGTCGCGCGCCCAGGTGACGTCGGAGCGCGAGACGGATGCTCTCCGCCGCGTACATCACGGCCCGATCCCCGATGGCGTGCGTTGCGGTGCCGACCCCTGCGGCGCCGAAATGCGCGATCGCCGATCGATAGCGTTCCGGGTCGTCCCAGGTGCTTCGGACCGACAGTCCGTGGCTGTCGGGGCTGCGGAGCCAAGCGGTGCCGTTGTCGATGGTTCCGTCGAGGAAGAGCTTGACTCCGTGCATCCGCCAGAGCCGGCCGCCTTCCCCGATCTGCGCACACAGTGCGTCCCAGTCCTCAGGGCCGGATGACGGAGACACCCACGGGTGGATCTTCAGCCGGAGCGGAAGCTCGCCGCTGTCGTCGAGCGCGCGGTAGAGGTCGGCGGGGTCATCCTCGAAGTCGAGCACGTGCGCCCCGGTGAGGCCGCTCGCGGCCATCGCCCGGAGCGAGGAGGCGAGGCGGCGGCGCAGGTCGGCGCGGCTGTCCGGCGGGACGACGCGCTCCACGACGGCGAGCGCCTCGCTCTCGAGCAGGAGACCGGTCGGAGTTCCCGAGGCGTCGACCACGATCTCGGAACCGGTGTCGAAGCGACGCCCCCCGCGTACGGCTGCTCGCTCGAGCGCCGCCCGATTGACGACGGCCGAGTGCGCGTCGAACATGCGCAGGAAGGTGGGCACGTCACCGGATGCCGCTTCGAACGCCGCTGCACTCACCTCTCGCCCATCCCAGACGTTGTGGTCGAGCCCCCAGCCGATCAGCCAGTCGCCGCGACCCAGCCGCGCGCGCCCGGCCGCGACGGCCGCGCGCACGTCGTCGAGCGAGTCGGCACCGCGCAGGTCGAGGCCGCGCGCGACGCTCGCGCCGAGCATCGGGTGGGAATGCGCGTCCGTGAGCCCCGGTAGCACGGTTGCGTCCCCGAGGTCGAGTACGCGCGTCGATGGTCCCGTCCATGCCCTGGCGTCTCGGCGGTCTCCGATCGCCACGATGCGCCCGCCCTGCACCGCCACGGCTCCACCGGATGCGCCGTGCAGCCGGGCTGCGAGGACGATGAGGTCGACCGTCACTGCCCCTGGCCCCCGATGCGCTCATAGGCGGCCGGCCGGCGGCGCTTGAGGACGGCCGCGAGAACGACGCCGACCGCGAAGCTGATCGGAACAACGCTGACGATCACGATGTTCGTGCCGGCGGGGGCGCCGGTCAACACCTCGAGGTTCGCGACGATGAGCCACGTGAACAGCGCCATGAGAATCCCGCCGGCGATGGCGGCGGGCACCGCGAAGCGGTGACGCTCGGCTCCCCGGTTTCCTCGCGAAGAAGACCACGACGGCGAGCGACGCCAGGATCTGCAGGCACACGACTCCGATCACCCCGGGGGTGTTGACCCAGATGAGCAGCTGCAGGTAGGGATCGGCCCCCGCGATGGCGAACCCGCCCACGATCATGGCGGCGAGCCCGGTCTGCACCAAGCCGGCCACCCACGGCGAGCCGTTGAGCGGCCTGGTGCGACCGATCATCGCCGGGAGCACGCCGTCGCGGGCGAGCGCATAGCCGTACCGGTTGATGGAATTATGGAAGGCGAGGAGCGCTGCATAGACGCTCGTGAGGATGAGGAGGAGCAGAGTCACGGTCGCCCAGTGGCCGAGTTGGGTCTCGACCGTGGCGAAGATGAAGGTCTCGACCCCGTTCTGCCCGATGAAGGCCTGCACCAGGGACTCGCCATGCGCCTGGATGAGGAGCCATGCCATCGCGAAGTAGAAGAACGTCAAGGCGAACACGGCCAGGTACGTGGCGCGGGGGATGGTGCGATCGGCCGAGCGTGCTTCCGCACGGTAGAGCGCGGTCGACTCGAATCCGATGAACGCGCCGAATGCCAGGCC
Organism: Agromyces albus; assembly: GCF_030815405.1. NCBI lineage: Bacteria > Bacillati > Actinomycetota > Actinomycetes > Micrococcales > Microbacteriaceae > Agromyces > Agromyces albus. Next base: position 918,576 of record NZ_JAUSWX010000001.1, read on the forward strand.
GAGGGTCACCGCGAATTGCGGGGTGAACACGTTCCCGGGGGCGAACGTGCCCGCGCCGAAGCCCTCCGGCCCGCCACCGCTCGCGAGGATCGCGATGCCCAGCACGACGAGCACGAGCGTCTCGACGATGAGGAGCACACCCAGTACCTTCGCCCCGAGATCGATCCCGGCGAATCCCATCGCCCACACGAGCACGATGGCGATGAACGCGAGCGCGGCCCAGGGAACGTCGATGCCGAAGAGTGTCGCGAGCATCGCCCGGGCACTCACCGCGAAGAGGCCGTAGATGCCGATCTGCATCGCATTGTAGGAGACGAGGGCGAGGATCCCCGCGCCGAGGCCGACATGCCTGCCGAGGGCCTCGGTGATGTAGGTGTAGAACCCGCCCGTCTTGGTGACATGCCTCGTCATCGCCATGAACCCGACCGCGAACACGGCGAGCGCGAGCCCGACCACGAGGTAGGCGAGCGGGGCCGCGGGGCCGCCGATCAGGATCGCCAGCGGTACGGTGCCCGCGATGACGGTGAGGGGAGCGGCTGCCGAGACGACGAGGAACGTGATTCCCCCGGTCCCGAGCGAATTCTTCTTGAGTGCACCGACGACGGTCCGACCGTCGGACGGGGCTGACGTGCGTGTCTGCGTTGACATACTTGACTCCAGTCGATCGGGCTAAATCTAACGGTGTCAGATATTGTGTACCGGAGTGAGATCGTCCGCAAGACCCACGTGGCAACGAACGAGAACCAGAGGTGGTGCATGGGCCGGCCGTCGAAGAACCTGCTCTCGATCGATCGCATCGTCAGCGAGGCGCTCGCGCTCATCGACAGCGGGGACGAATTCGCGATGCGCGCGCTCGCAAAGCGGCTCGGCGTGGCGGCGCCGTCGCTGTACTACCACGTCGGCGATCGCGATCACCTCGTGAACCTCATCCGCGACCGGTTGATCGCCGATGACCCTCCGCCGGCGCGGATCGAGGGCGACTGGCGTGAGGAGATCGAGTCGATCGTGCGAACGCAGCGCCGCAGCTATGCTGCCCATCCGCATCTGGTCACGTTGCTCGTCGGCACGCCGATCACTTCGGAACCCGTGCTCGAACTCTACGAGCGCCTCGCCCGAGCGTTCGCAGAGGCGGGCTTCGAACCGCGTGAGATCGCCGTGTACCTCGAGGTGCTCGACAGCTTCGCGCTCGGTGTCGGCCTCGAGCAGTCGGCGCCTTCGGACGTCTGGCACGTCGACGGCGCCGAAACGGCTCTCGTTGCAGCATCCGGCGCCTGGACCGACGCCGTCGCACGCGTCGATGCCGCCTTCGAGTTCGGGCTGGCGGCGCTCCTCGACGCGATCGCCGCGCGAGCCCGCGCCTAGCCACGACGGCCGGATCAGGGGTCCCACTCGCCCTCCCTGACGGATGTCGGCGGCCGGGGCTATCGTGAAGGACTGTGCCAGCACCAGTCATCGTCGCCCGCGATCTCGTCAAGCGCTACGGCGAGTTCGCCGCCGTCGACGGCATCTCCTTCGAGGTGGCGCCGGGGGAGTCATTCGGGCTCCTCGGCCCCAACGGCGCGGGCAAGTCCACGACTATGCGCATGGTCGGCGCGGTGTCCACTCGCACTGCGGGCGAGCTCTCGATCCTCGGCCTCGATCCCGATGCCTTCGGCCCCGAGATCCGTTCGCAGCTCGGCGTCGTGCCGCAATCCGACAACCTCGATACCGAGCTCCGCGTACGCGAGAACCTCCTCGTCTACGGTCGCTACTTCGGCCTGCCCGCCAGGGTCGTCGCGAAGCGGGCCGACGAGCTGCTCGCATTCGCGCAGCTCGAGGAGAAGGGCAAGGCGAAGGTCGACGCGCTCTCGGGCGGCATGAAGCGGCGGCTCACCATCGCTCGCGCGCTTATCAACGACCCGAGCGTGCTGCTCCTCGACGAGCCGACGACGGGCCTCGATCCGCAGGCTCGGCACATCCTCTGGGACCGCTTGTTCCGTTTGAAGGAGCACGGCACCACGCTCCTGCTCACGACCCATTACATGGACGAGGCCGAGCAGCTCTGCGACCGGCTCGTGGTTGTCGACAAGGGCGCCATCATGGCCGAGGGCACGCCGGCCGAGCTCATCCGCCGCTACTCGTCTCGCGAGGTGCTCGAGGTGCGCTTCGGCTCCGATCGCAACGTCGAGGTCGCTGAGCGCCTCTCGGGCATCGGCGAGCGCACCGAGGTGCTTCCCGACCGCATCCTCATCTACAGCGGCAACGGCGAGGCCGAGCTCGAGCGCATCACCGATGCAGGGCTGCACCCCGTCACGAGCCTCGTGCGACGCTCGAGCCTCGAAGACGTGTTCCTCCGCCTCACCGGCAGGAGCCTCATCGAATGAGCCAGACCGCACCCGCAGGTGGAGGAGGCGCGAAGGGTCGACTCCAGGCCGGGCCGACGGATGCCGCAGCGGGCGGCACCGCGCGCGCCCTCGCCGCAGCACGCATGCCGCGTCGATGGGGCGCCTGGTACGTCGCCCTCCATCGCTTCCGCGTGATGAAGAGCTACACCGGCACGGTCGTCGTCGCGGGCATCGGCAATCCGCTCATCTACCTGTACGCCCTCGGCGTCGGGCTCGCGACCATCGTCGACGCGAATGTCGGTGACCAGGCCGTCGGCGGCGTGAGCTACCTCGTGTTCGTGGCGCCCGCCCTGCTCGCGAGTGCGGCGATCACGGTCTCGAGCGAGGAGTTCACGTACCCGATCATGCTCGGCTACAAGTGGAACCCCACGTTCACCGGCATGAGCGCCTCGCCGCTGCGCCCCACCCAGATCGTCGACGGCGTGGTCATCTCCGTCTCGATCCGGATGCTTGTGAACCTGGTGCTGTTCTTCCTGCTCATCGTCGTCTTCGGGGCGGCACCCTCGCCCGCGGCGTTCCTCATGATCTTCGGCGGGCTCCTCGGCGGCCTGGCATTCGGCGCCGTGCTGATGGCGTACACCTCCACGCTCGAAGAGGACACCGGGCAGCTCGCCATGGTCATGCGCTTCATCGTGCTGCCCATGACCCTGTTCTCCGGCACGTTCTTCCCGCTCTCGATCTTCCCGATCTGGCTGCAGTGGATCGGCTGGATCTCGCCGCTGTGGCACAGCACCGAGCTCGCCCGGGTGTTCTCCTACGGCTACGGCGAGCCGATCTGGCTCACGATCGTGCACGTGGCCTACCTCGTCGCCCTCACCGTCGTCGGCTGGGTCTGGGCCCGCCGCATCGCCATCCGGAGGCTCGGACGATGAGCGGAGTGACCGAGCGCGATTCCGTACAGTCGTCGGCGGCACTGCCGCGGCCCGTCCGTTCCCTCTACGCCGGCAATGCCCGTGCCGTGATGCTGCGTGGCTGGCGCGCCACCCGCAGCACGAACTGGCTCGTCGTCGTCAGCGGCTTCTTCGAGCCGATCTTCTACCTGCTCGCCATGGGCATCGGGCTCGGCACGCTCGTCGGCAGCGTCACGACCGCGAGCGGGCAGGAGGTGGCCTACCCCGCGTTCATCGCACCGGCGCTGCTCGCGGTCGCCGCGATGAACGGGGCGATCTACGACTCGACGTGGAACGTCTTCTTCAAGATGCAGTTCACGAAGCTCTACGAGGGGATGCTCTCGACCTCGCTCGGGCCGCTCGACGTGGCGCTCGGCGAGATCCTCCTCGCGCTCCTCCGCGGCGCGCTCTACGCGGTCGGATTCCAGCTCGTGATGCAGGCGCTCGGCCTCAATCTCTCGTGGTGGGCGATCCTCGCGCTGCCCGCGGTGCTCCTCATCGCCCTCGGGTTCGCGAGCCTCGGCATGGCGGTCACGAGCTACATGAAGACGTTCCAGCAAATGGACTGGGTCAACTTCATCCTGCTGCCGATGTTCCTCTTCTCGGCCACGTTCTATCCGCTCACGGTGTATCCCGAGTGGTTGCAGGGCGTGATCCAGGCGCTCCCGCTCTGGCACGGCGTGGAGCTCGTGCGTGGGCTCACGACGGGCGACGTCAGCTGGGGCATGCTCTGGCACGTGCTCTACTACGTCGTCATGGCGGCCGTCGGCATCGTCTTCACGACGAGGCGGCTCCGCACGCTCTTCCTCGACTAGCCGCGTCGACGGCATCCGATCGCATGCCCGAGCGGGGCATCGACCGTTGCGCGAGTGTTTCCGCGCATTACGCCGCCACGAGACATCCGTCGACGGTCGGCGTACCGTTGCGGAATCGAACACCGAGGAGCACTCATGTCGTACCGCGAACCGCACGCCGCCGCCGAGCCCCACCAGGGCGCGGTCATGGGCATGCGCGGTTGCGAGGCGGCGGCCGAGTGCTCGAGCGAGCGGCCCGGTCACGGGCTGCACCGCATGCAGCACCAGCTCGCGGCGGTCACGGCGAGCAAGTGGATCGACGCGATCGTGCTCGCGAACGACGCCGACGGGTTCATCACGCTCGCCGAATTCACGAGCGGCGACCTCACTCGCGTCTGGCACCACGAGTCGCTCGGCGACGTGCTCTCGGCGGGCGATCCCGTCGCCCTGCACGCCGTCTACGGGGTGCTTGCGATCGGCGAGCAGCAGTTCAGCGTCGCGCCCGCCTGACTTCGGGGCTCACGACCCCATCGGCATCGCCTCGCTCATCGAGCCCATCATCTTCTCCATTGCCACGACGGCCTGATCGCACGCCATCGCGCACATGCGGCAGTGCTCGGCCATCTCGGCGTGCATCATGCACTCCGCGGAGCACGCGCGAGCCATCATCATGGTCGATTGCATCATCGACGACATCACCTGCATGTCCCAGCCGCCCACGCGCAGCAACATCTTCATCATCGTGTCGCACATGTCGGCGCAGTTCGCGCAGAGCGACCCGCACCGCCCCATACCCTCGCCCGCGTCGGCATCGGCGCACATCACGCACGCTTGACTGCACGCGGAGAGGGCCTCCATACACTCCTGCATCATCGCCGGATCCATGCCCTTCATCGGCATCTCCGACGACGACATGGCGCCCTTCATCATGTCCATCGTCATGTTCATCACAGCGGCCAGCCATCCCGGGCGGCCGAGCGTCGACGATGCCGGCGGATGACTCGGCGGCCCTGTTCGCAGGCCATGCTACGCCGGGCGTCCCGGGGGCAGAAGAGGGTCATGTGACGTTCTTGTGAACGACGGAGGGCGGATGCCGCAGCATCCGCCCTCCCTTCGATGGCTCTACAGCACCGCCGACGACTCGAGGCCCGCGGACTCGTAGTCGACGTCCTTCGTCTCCTTCGAGACGATGAGCGCGATGAGCGTGAGCACGGCCATGACCGAGAGGTAGATGCCGACCCAGAACGGGCTGCCGCCGCCGGCGGCCCAGAGCGCGGTGCCGATGAACGGCGCGACGGCCGCGCCGAGGATCGACGACACGTTGTAGGAGATGCCAGAACCGGTGTAGCGCACGTTGGTGGGGAAGAGCTCGGGAAGGAGCGCGCCCATCGGCCCGAACGTCATGCCCATGAGCGCGAACCCGACGATGAGCCATGCCATGACGCCTGGGAATCCTGCGCTGAGGAACGGCACCCAGAGCAAGCCGAACACGATGATGCCGAGCGTGACCCAGATGAGGGTCTTGCGCCGGCCCCAGCGGTCGGCCCACGGTCCGGAGAGCAGGGTGAAGATGCCGAAGAACACGACGCCGCCGATGAGCATGAGCACGAACGTCGCGTACGAGTACCCGAGTCCGGGAACGGGAACATCGGAGGGCTTCGTGCCGTACCCGAGCGAGAAGGTCGTCATGAGGTAGAAGAGCACGTACGTGGCCAGCATGAAGAACGTGCCGAGGATGAGCTGCTTCCAGTGGTTCTTGAAGACGCTCGCGAGGGGCAGCTTCGTGAGCTTGCCCTCCTTCGAGGCGTTGGAGAACGCCGTCGACTCGACGAGGCGCAGTCGAACCCAGAGACCGACGACGACCATGACGACCGAGAACAGGAACGGGATGCGCCATCCCCAGTCGAGGAAGGCGGCCGAGGGCAGCGAGGAGTTCGGGTCATCCGACGGGAGCAGGGCCGCGATGATGAGGAACAGGCCGTTCGCGATGATGAACCCGATCGGCGCGCCGAGCTGGGGGAAGGTGCCGTACCAGGCGCGCTTGCCCTCTGGCGCGTTCTCGGTCGCGACGAGCGCAGCCCCCGACCACTCGCCGCCGAGCGCAAAGCCCTGGGCGATGCGCAGGATCACGAGCAGCAGCGGGGCGAACCAGCCGACCATGAGGTACGTCGGGAGGAGTCCGATGAGGAAGGTCGCGACGCCCATCGTGAGGAGCGCCCCGACGAGGGTCGCCTTGCGACCGTGCTTGTCGCCGAGGTGGCCGAAGATGACGGCGCCGACCGGGCGGGCGACCATTGCCGCGCCGAAGATGGCAAATGACTGCAACAGCGCAGTCGTGGGGTCGCCGGCGGGGAAGAAGAGGTGCGGGAAGACGAGCACGGCGGCCGTGGCGTAGACGTAGAAGTCGTAGAACTCGATCGTCGTGCCGATGAGGCTCGCGAGCACCACTCGGTTGCGCGGATTGGCGGGGGCGGACGGCGCGGCCGACGTGGACGCGGAAGTGGTTGAGGACATCGCTGCGAGGACTCCGAAGGTGGGAAGGAGGCCCCCGCGGGACGCGTCGATCAGACGGGAATCACCGCGAAGGGAGGGAATCGTCGCTTGTGGCAACCGAAACACCCTACGGCGTACCCCATTCGAGGGTCGACTCCCGCGAGACGAGCGGTGGTGAAAATGCGACGAACGGCGCCGATCGGCACGGCGCCGACCGGCTCAGCGCCGACCGGCTCAGCGCCAAGCCACCGCGACGGCGATGTTCGCGACGGTGAGCGCCCCGATCGACCACAGCGCCCACGACGGCGCCGGCGCCTTCTTGCGGTACACGAACACGAGCACCGTGATGACGGCCGCAATGACGAGCTTCACCGCGATCTTCGCGTTGTTCAGCTCGTCGAGGTCGCCGATCTGGATCGTGGCGACGAGCAGCAGGCCCGTCACGAGCTGGGTGAGGGCACCGTGCACCATCGCCGGCACGACCGTTCCCCTGCCCGCGCCGATCGCCTTCACTTGCACGAGGAAGCCGCCGAGCAGCGAGGCGAGCCCGACGAAGTGGAGGATGAGCAGGATGGTGCGGAGGATTTCCATGCCCAGAGCCTAGGCGTTCCGGCCGCCCCAGACACGTCGCAGCACGCGCGCCGTGGCGAGTGCCGCCTCAGCGGCCTCGCGCCCCTTGTCCTCCTTCGAACCGGCAAGCCCGGCGCGGTCGAGGCCCTGCTGCTCGTCGTCGAGGGTCAGCACGCCGAAGCCCACCGGTCTGCCCGTGTCGAGGGCGACGCGCGTGAGTCCGTCGGTCGCCGCCGCGGAGACGTACTCGAAGTGCGGGGTGCCGCCGCGGATGATCACCCCGAGCGCGACGACCGCGTCGGCGCCGGCGTCGAGGGCCGCCTTGGCCACAACGGGCAGCTCGAAGCTGCCGGGCACCCGCACGAGCGAGAACTCGGCTCCGGAAGCCTCGAGCGTGCGCGTCGCCCCGGCGATCAGGCCGTTCGTGATCTCGTCGTGCCAGAGTCCGGCGACGATGACGATCCGCAGGCCCGTGCCGTCGACGTCGAGCTCGGGGGATCCTGCTCCGCTCATGATGCGTGTCCTTCCAGGAGGGTCTCCGCTGCGGCATCCGCCAGCTGCGTGTCGTCGATGTGGTGGCCCATGCGATCGCGCTTCGTCTCGAGGTATCCCGTGTTGCCGGCGCCCACGCCCACGACGAGTGGCAGCTGCTCGCTGACGGCGACGCCGTGCGCCTCGAGCTGGCGCACCTTCTCGGGGTTGTTCGTGAGCAGGCGCACCGAGCGGATTCCGAGGTCTTCGAGGATCGCCGTGGCCGCGCCGTAGTCGCGGGAGTCGATCGGCAGCCCGAGCGCGAGGTTCGCGTCGAGCGTGTCGAGGCCGTCTTCCTGGAGGCGGTAGGCCCGCAGCTTGTTTATGAGGCCGATGCCGCGACCCTCATGGCCACGGAGGTACACGACGACGCCGCCGTCCTCCTGGATCCGCTCGAGCGCGGCGTCGAGCTGCGGTCCGCACTCGCACTTCAATGAGCCGAACGCCTCGCCGGTCAGGCACTCGGAGTGCACGCGCGCGATCGTGCCGTGCGCCTGCGGTTCACCGGCGATGATGGCGACGTGATCGGCGCCCGTGCTGCGATCGCGGTACGCGCGCACCCGGAAGACGCCGTGGTCGGTCGGGAGCGTCGTCTCGACCTCGAACGCGACTCGCGAGGATTCGGCGACCGCAGAGGGCACCGAGCCGTCGAGGTCGAGGTCGTGGCCCGCGTGCCACTCGCGCAGCCAGTCGATGAGTGCGGCGACCGTCGTGACGGGGAGTCCCTCACGCTCGCCGAGCTCGATGAGCCCCGGAAGCCTCATCATCTCGCCGTCGTCTTCCACGATCTCCGCGATCACGGCGACGGGGGAGAGCCCGGCGAGCCGCAAGAGGTCGACGGCCGCCTCGGTGTGACCGGCCCGCTCGCGAACGCCGCCGTCGACTGCGCGCAGCGGGAGCACATGGCCGGGGCGGATGAGCCGTTCGGGCGTCGAAGCGGGGTCGGCGAGCACGCGCAGGGTGTGCGCCCGCTCGGCGGCGCTGATGCCCGTGGAGTTGCGATCCGCCGCGTCGACCGAGATCGTGTAGGCCGTGCCGCGCACGTCTTCATTGCGGTCGGTCATCGGCGGCAGCTCGAGGCGGTCGGCGATCGTGTTCGGCATGGGCGCACAGAGGAATCCGCTCGTGTTGCGCACCATCCACGCGATCCACTCCTGGGTCGCGAACTCGGCGGCCATGATCGCGTCGCCCTCGTTCTCACGGGCCTCGTCATCGGCGACGATGACGGGCTTGCCGGCGCGAAGCGCGTCGAGCACTTCAGGGATCGAGGCGAGACTCATGCGTGACCTCCGGTCGTCGCGGGCTCGGTTGCGGGAGTGGGAGCGGATGCCGCGGCGGGCGCGCTGAGCGACGACGGCAGGGTACGGGCCGCGTCGAAGCGCAGCATCCGCTCGACCTGCCTCGCGAGGATGTCGGTCTCGATGTTCACGGCATCGCCGACCTCGCGCTCGCCGAGGGTCGTCGCCTGGAGCGTCTCGGGGATCAGCGACACCTCGAACCAGGAACCGTCAGGCTCGTCGCCCACGGCGCTCACCGTGAGCGAGACGCCGTCGACGGCGATCGATCCCTTGTCGACGACGAGCGGCGCGTGCGCCGGGTCGAGGCTGAACCGGATGACGCGCCACGCGTCGCCGGGCCGGATCGCGAGCACACGGGCGGTGCCGTCGATGTGCCCCTGCACGATGTGGCCGCCGATGCGGTCGCCGACGCGAGCCGCGCGCTCGAGGTTCACCGTGAGGCCCTCGCGCGCGCCGTCGAGCGTCGACATGGCGAGGGTCTGCGCCATGACGTCGGCGGTGAACTGCTCGGGGTCGAAGTCGACGACCGTGAGGCACACGCCCGAGACGGCGATCGAGTCGCCGTGCTTCGCGCCCTCGACGGCGATCGGGCCGCGCACGGTCAGGCGAGCGGCATCCGAGGTGCGCTCGATGCGCGTGATCATGCCGCGCTCCTCGATGATTCCGGTGAACATGTCAGTTCCCTTCGGTCGGTCTGGGGTACGCGACGAGCAACACGTCGTCGCCGAGCCGCTCCACGTCGGCGAGCTCGAAGCGATGAGCCCCGTCGATCGACGCGACGCCGAGCTCGCCGAGGGCGAGCATCGGGCCGCCGAGCAGCACGGGAGCGAGGTAGACGAGGAGCTCGTCGGCGAGGCCGGCGGCCACGAACGCGCTGGCGAGCGTGGGGCCGCCTTCGATGAAGAGCGAGCGGATGCCGCGGCGCTGCAGTTCCGCGAGATCGGCGGCGAGGTCGGCGCCGGCGAGCAGCACGGGCTCGTGCGGGTGGCGGAGCAGTGCGGCGTGCGGGGGAATCGCGCGCGAGCCGAATACGACCGGAACCGGTTGCTCGGGCAGGAGTGCGCCCGTGTCGTCGCGCGCCGTGAGCGACGGGTCGTCGGCGAGCACGGTGCCGGTGCCGACGGCGATCGCATCGGCGGTGGTGCGGCGGCGGTGCACGTCGGAGCGAGCGGCGTGGCCGGTGATCCATCGGCTCGATCCGTCGGCCGCCGCGATGCGGCCGTCGAGGCTCGAGGCCCACTTCACGGTCACGTGGGGACGCCGGTGTCGCGCCGCGAACAGCCAGTCGCCGAGGAACGCCTCGACCTCGTCGGCGAGCATGCCGCCCTCGACGACGATGCCCGCCTCGCGGAGACGCTCGGCGCCGCCCGCGGAGTGGTCGCCGGGGTCGGCGACCGCATAGACGACTCGCGCGATGCCTGCGTCGATCAACGCGATGGCGCACGGCCCGGTGCGGCCGACGTGGTTGCACGGCTCGAGGGTGACGATCGCGGTCGCGCCGCGTGCCGCGCCCGGCTCGAGCCTCGACAGGGCGTCGACCTCGGCGTGTGCGGTGCCGGCACCGCGGTGCCAGCCCTCGGCGATCACGGCCCCGTCGGGAGCGACGATGACGCATCCGACGCGCGGGTTGATGCCGCGGGCAGGACCGCGCTCGGCGAGTTCGAGTGCGCGACGCATCTGCGCGGCATCCGCTGCAGATTGCTTGCTCGTCATTCCTCGTCCTGTCGTCAGGGCTCCGGGGAATGCTCGGCGTCGCCACGGTGTCGATCACCATGGGTCGACTGCGCACTGCGCAGCCGACACGTGCCGCCTCCCATCCGGACTTTCACCGTCGGTACCGGAGTTCCACCGGTTCAACCACTCGCGTTCCGCCTCTCGGCCTCACGCTCGCAGTTCGCGGACTATCACCGCCGGTTCGGAATTACACCGACCCCGGAGCACGTTTGTCGTGTCGATTCTAGGTCAACGCGCACGGCCGCGGGCTATTCCCGTCATTCAGCGGCAGTGGCAGCGGCACTGGCCCCATTCAGCGGCACTGGCCCGCGGTGGCGATCTGCGCGTCGCTCGGGCGGCCGTACGCGGAGATGCCGGATCCCGGCACGTCGTGGCCCATGGAGATCGCCCACGCGGTGGCCCACATCTCGTGGTCGCCCGCGAACTCGGGCCCGGTGAACAACGGCTCGCATTCGGGCCGGATCGCCTGGGTGTGCCCCACCTCGTGCACGACGATCGCCTTCGCATCCGGGTCTTCGCTCCAGCGATTGGAGACGCTGTGGGTGAGCGTGATGCGACCCCACCCGCCGTCCTCCGCCCAGAACTCGGCGGTGCCCGAGTACCATTCGTCGCTCGTGAGGCCCGAGACCTCGTACGCCCATACGAAGTCGAGGTTCACCCCATGTGAGATCGAACGGGCGAACGCCTCGATCTCGGCGCGCACCGGGTACGAGGGCTCGAGCTTGCGCGCCTCCTCGGCGGCGTGCGAGGCGCGGAGCTCGTCGACGGCGAGCACGAGGCCCGTGAATGCCGAGGCGGAATCGTGCGGGTGCGTCCAACCGGGCCCCTTCTGGTCGATCGCGTGCTGCACGCCGATGCGCGTCTCGTACGTCGCCGAGGGGTGGTCGGTGAGCGCCTGGCTGGCGAGTGCGCCGGCGCCCTCGAACACCGCCTCGACAGCACCGACGACCGGCTCGCGCGCATCGGCGATCTCGTCGAGTGCAGCCTCGATCGCCAGGGTCTCGGCACTGCGCATCTGGGCCTGCTCGAGCATTCGCACTGCGTCGGCATAGCGGATCCACGCGGGAGAGTCGAGCGCGTCGGGGGCCGGGAAGGCCAGCAGGTGCGAGAGCGGGTCGTCGTCGGCGTCGGCAAGAGCAGCTGCAAGCCCATCGGATGCCTCCACGAGCGTCGTGACGTCCTCGGGTCGCACGTGGCCCTCGACGAGCACCGCCTCGAGCACGTCGGATTGCGCGATCGCGTGCTCGGCCCGACCGGTGAGGAGCCAGAGCTCATCGGCCGCAGTCGTCGCGAGTTCGTCGGCATCGGCGAACCGCTCATACGCGCTCTCGTAGAGCGCGGTCGCAGCGGCGTCGTGCGCGACGTAGGCACCGAAGATCGCCGCCGCGGTCGCAGCGGCGATGATCGTGCCCCGAAGCAACGATCGCTCAACCCGCTGCACCGGAGCGTCGTTGGGCGGTGCATCGTCGCGTGGTGCGTCCTCGCGTGGTGCATCATCGCGAGGTGCATCGTACGGTGCGGTCATCGACGTCCTGTTCACTGGGGCGCGACTGCCGCGCGCTGACAGATCACGCTAGCTGGCTGATCGAGGGAATGACGACTCCCATTTCGGGAGGGCGCAAATTCGACGCGGGTCAGGCGAAGCGGTCGGTGAGCGCACCGGCGAGCTCGCGCAGGGAGCGGATCTCGACGACGCCGGATGCTGCGGCGGCTGCGCCATCGTCGGCGCCGAGCGACTCGCCTCGCCGGTTGAGCCAGACCCCGAGCAGTCCCGCTGAGGCAGCGCCGATGGCGTCGGTGCGCAAGCGATCGCCGACGTAGGCGCACGCGGAGACCGGTGCGTCGGTCGCGAAGCGATCTCGCGCCGCCCGGAAGATCTCGGCACCCGGTTTGACGACGCCGACCTCGCTCGAGGCGATCACATGGGCCATGCGCGGGAGGAGTTCCAGTCGCTCGAGCTTCATCGACTGCTGGTCGAGCTCCCCGTTCGTGATGACGCCGAAGCGCACGCCGGGGAGCGCCGTCGCGACCGCGTCGAGCGCTTCGAGCGCGTCGTCGTGCAGGGTCCACGATTCGCGGTACCGCTCGAAGTAGTGCTCGAACCACACACCGGCGGCGGGTTCGTCGAGTTCCTCGCCGTGGGCGAGCGCGAAGGCCGTCACCCGTGCCAGGCGCTGCCCCACGAAACTCACCTCGCCGGCGAGATAGGCGTGGTAGTGGTGTTCCTCGAGCTCGTGCCACAGTTGCTGCGCAGCGGCATGATCGCCGTCGTATGCGCGCTCCTGCATCTGGAGCACGATGCCCGCCGCCACCGCTTCGCGGTGTGCCATGAGCGTGTCGTCGAGATCGAACAGCACGACGGGCGATGCGGCGCGCGACGTCACGGGAGCGGCCCCAGGATCGTCGCCCAGCTCGTGGTGGCGTCGGGGGAGACGGATGCCTCGCGCACCGCGTGCCACGCGGGCAGTGTCGACCCGTCGCGGGTGGGAACCGTCGCGTGCGGCGGCTCGATGCGCCGGAACCCCGCAGCTCGCGCCACCTTGGCCGAACCGACGTTGCCCTGCACTGCGCGCCACAACACCGTGTCGGCACAGGGCAGGCCGCCGGCGAGCGTCCATTCGACGACGGCGATGGCCGCCTCGCTCATGAGGCCCGCGCCCCGGTGGTCGGAGCCCAGCCAGAACCCCATCTCGGTGGTCTCGGCGCGCACCGAGATCATGCCGGCCAAGGGGCCGCCCGCGGCGAGCCGGACCGCCCAGGTGGCCACATAGCCGCTCGCCCACGCCTGCGGCACATGCGCCGCGAGGAACGACTCGGCGTCGGCCCGGGTGTACGGCCAGGGCGTCGTGAGATACCGCTCGAAGAGCGGGTCTTGACAATAGCGGGTCACGGCGTCGGCGTCGTCGATCGTCGGCAGGTCGAGCACGAGTCTCGGCGTCGTGAGCGTGGCGGGACGCATGCTCAGCCTCGGCGAACGAAGCCGATGCGGTCGTACACCTCGCGCAGCATCCGCTCGGCCCGATCAGTCGCCTTCTCGGCGCCGATCGCGAGCAACCGGTCGAGCTCGGCGGGGTCTTGCATGAGCTCGAGGGTGCGGGCGCGGATCGGCGTGATCGTGTCGACCACGATCTCGGCGAGCTCCTTCTTGAGGTCGCCGTAGCCGCGGCCGGCGTACTCGCGCTCGAGGGCGTCGATCGACTTTCCGGTGATGGCCGCAAAGATGCCGAGCAGGTTCGAGATGCCGGGCTTCGACGCCGGGTCGAACCGGATCTCGCGTTCGGTGTCGGTGACAGCGCTGCGGAACTTCTTCGCAGTGACGGAAGGCTCGTCGAGCAGCTTGACGAGGCCCGCCTCTGAGCCGGCCGACTTCGACATCTTCGCAGTCGGCTCCTGCAGGTCGTAGATGCGCGCCGACTCCTTGCCGATGAGCGCCTCGGGCACGACGAACGTCTCGCCGTACCGCGCGTTGAAGCGAGTGGCGAGGTCGCGGGTGAGCTCGAGGTGCTGGCGCTGGTCGTCGCCGACGGGCACGAGATGGGTGCCGTAGAGCAGGATGTCGGCCGCCATGAGCACCGGGTACGTGAAGAGGCCCACCGTCGTGGCATCCGAGCCCTGCCGGGCCGATTTGTCTTTGAACTGCGTCATGCGGCTCGCCTCGCCGAAGCCCGTCATGCTGCCGAGCACCCACGCGAGCTCGGAGTGCGCGGGCACGTGCGATTGCACGAAGAGCGTCGACCGGTCGAGGTCGATGCCGGCGGCGAGGTACTGCGCTGCGGTGCGCCGCACGTTCTGCCTGAGGGCCTCGGGGTCTTGCTGCACCGTGATGGCGTGCAGGTCGACGACGCAGTAGATGGGATCGTACGCATCCTGCAGGGCGACCCAGTTGACGAGCGCACCCAGGTAGTTGCCGAGATGGAGGGAGTCGCTCGACGGCTGCATGCCGGAGAAGATGATCGGACGGGACGTGCTCATGTGCTGCGGATCCTTGCTGTCGGTCGGGAACGTCAGATGGCGTAGTCGACGACCACGGGTGCGTGGTCGGACCATCGCGCGTCCCACGCTGCGGCGCGGTCGATCTGGTAGTCGACGACCGTGTCGGCGAGTGCCGTGGTGGCGAGGTGGTAGTCGATGCGCCACCCGGTGTCGGTGTCGAACGCCTTGCCCCGCTGCGACCACCACGTGTACGGACCGGGCACCTCGCCGGCCACGCGGCGGCCGACGTCGATCCAGCCGAAGCCAGCGCCCGCGTTGTAGTGCTCGTCGCCCTCGGCGCCCACGAAGCGATCGAAGTAGGCGCGCTCCTCGGGCAGGAAGCCGGCACGCTTCACGTTGCCCTTCCAGTTGCGGATGTCGAGGGTGCGATGGCCGACGTTGAGGTCGCCGACGACGAGGGCGAGTTCGGAGTGGGCCGCAAGCTCGGGCAGCCGGGCCTCCATCGCGTCGAGGAAGCGGTACTTCTCGACCATCTTGGGGCTCTCGTCTGCCACGCCCGAGTGCACGTAGGCGCTCACGACGGTGACCACGCGGTCGCCGACCTCATAGTCGGCCTCGAGCCAACGGCCCGCGCTGTCGAAGTCGGGGGCGCCGAGCTCGACGCGGTGGATGCTCGCGCGGTTGCGACTCGCGATTGCGACTCCTGCGCGCCCCTTGGAGGTGGCGGGGTCGTGGAGCAGGTCCCACTCGTCGCCGAGCAGCGCCTCCAGGTCTTCGGTGGAAGCGCGCACCTCTTGCAGCGCGAGGATGTCGACGTTGCGACCGGCGAGCCAGTCGCCCATGCCCTTGCGGAACGCGGCGCGCACCCCGTTGACGTTGACAGTGGCGATCCGGAGCGGCTTGGCGGAGGGCATGCCTCAAATCCTACGGGAGCCCTCCGACGTCGAATCGCCGCCCGTCGGCCGCTCGGAGTGCCCTCGCCTGCTGGGACTCCCCCCCACGAATGTCGCGTCCCGCGTATGGTGATTCCGGTAGAGAGAGGGGCGTGGCGTGGCGACGAAGGGGGAAGGCTTCGATCAACTGGTCGAACCGTTCCGTGCGGAGCTGTTGGCGTATTGCTACCGGATGCTCGGCTCGGCTCACGACGCCGAAGACCTCGTCCAGGACACCTACCTCAGGGCGTGGCGGGCGCGCGACCAGTACGACGCGACTCGCAGCTCACTGCGCACCTGGCTCTACCGCATCGCGACCAACGCCTGCCTGACCGCCTTGAAGGCTCGCGCCCGCCGCCCGCTGCCGTCGGGGCTGGTGGCCGAGTCCGATCCACTGGGGCCGCTCGTTCAAGGAGAGCACGTCGCCTGGCTGCAGCCGCTGCCCGACTCGTTGCTCGACGCGGGCGATCCGGCGAGAGCCGCCATCGACCGCAGCAGCCTGCGCCTGGCGTTGGTCGCCGCCCTGCAACTCCTGTCGGCTGGTCAGCGTGGTGCGCTGATCCTGAGTGACGTGCTCGGCTTCTCCGCGTCCGAGGCCGGGGAGATCCTCGGCACGACTGTCGGGTCGGTGAACAGTTCCCTGCAGCGGGCGCGGACCCGTCTGAAAGACGTCGGGGTTCGGCAGGAACGTGTCAGCGAGCCGTCTGCAGCCGAGCAGCGGGCCTGGGTCGATCGCTACATGAGGGCATTCGAGCGCGCCGACGTCGAGGCGCTCAAGCGACTGCTCACCGAGGACGTGCTCATGGAGATGCCGCCGATGACCAACTGGTTCGTCGGCCGCGGCAACTACGGGCTGTTCATGGAGTGGGTCTTCGAGAAGGCCGGAACCGACTGGCGCCTGAAGGCGGTCGCGGCCAATGGCCAGCCCGGGTTCGCCGCCTATCGGAGGGTCGGCGGCGGATTCGAGCTGCACACGCTCCAGCTCTTCACCGTCACCACCGAGGGCATCAGCCGGAATTCGGTGTTCCAGGAATCCGAGGTCTTCGCGTCGTTCGGCCTGGCGACCGAACTCGACGATGAGGGTCTCGTCAACGTCGGGTAGCACCTTTTCTCCGTTGCCGCGATGAGTTTCGACCCCGTCGCCGGTATGTACTGACGAGTTCGCCGGAACACCCCGGGCGAACCGATCACAGAGGAGAGAAGCCGATGTCAGACATTCGTTCGGAAGACGAGACCGCCATCCAGGCCGTACTGGTCGACTCGTACACAGCATGGGAGGCCGGCGACGCCGAGGGTATGGTCGCCAACTACACCGCGGACGCGACCGCCATCATGACCGGCTCGTTCCGCGACAGCCGTGACGCGGTCCGCGAGAACATGGCCCTCGCCTTCGAGGGGCCGCTCAAGGGAACCTCCACCTACAACAAGCAGCTCAGCCTCCGCTTCGTCGGGAGCGACGGCGCGATCGTCGTGAGCGAATCCGGCATCCTGTTCCCCGGCCAGAGCGAGATTCCCGACGCGGCGAAGGTGAACGCCACCTGGGTCTTCGAGAAGCGCGACGGCCGGTGGCTGATCGCCGCCTATCACAACAGCCCGGTGCTCGCCCCTGGGCAGTGACGGGTGAAGCCCGCATGGAGTTCGACTCCATGCGGGCTTCACGCCGATCTCGGGCTCGTTACGGCTTGCCCCGCATGATCGCCTGCTTGACGTCGGCGATCGCCTTCGTCACCTCGATGCCACGGGGGCATGCCTCGGTGCAGTTGAAGGTCGTTCGGCAGCGCCACACGCCTTCCTTGTCGTTGAGGATGTCGAGGCGCACGGATGCCGCGTCGTCGCGCGAGTCGAAGATGAACCGGTGCGCGTTCACGATCGCCGCAGGCCCGAAGTACTGTCCGTCGGTCCAGAACACCGGGCACGACGAGGTGCATGCCGCGCAGAGGATGCACTTGGTGGTGTCGTCGAAACGCTCGCGCTCGGCGACCGACTGCACGCGCTCCTTGCCGGGCTCCGCCTTCGAGTTCGCGATGAGGAACGGCTGCACTTCGCGGAAGCTCGCGAAGAACGGCTCCATGTCGACGATGAGGTCTTTTTCGAGCGGCAGACCCTTGATGGCCTCGACGTAGATGGGCTTCGAGATGTCGAGGTCTTTGATGAGGGTCTTGCACGCGAGGCGGTTGCGGCCGTTGATGCGCATGGCGTCGGATCCGCAGATGCCGTGGGCGCACGAACGGCGGAACGTGAGCGAGCCGTCCTGCTCCCACTTGATCTTGTGCAGCGCGTCGAGCACGCGATCGGTCGCGTACATCTCGACGTCGAAGTCCTGCCAGCGCGGCTCGGTGTCGATGTCGGGATCGAAGCGCCGGATCAGGAAGGTGACGGTGAACGACTGGATCGTGGCATCCGCCTGCTTGGCCTCGAGTGTGGCTGTGCTCACGTCAGTACTTCCTCTCCATCGGCTGGTAACGGGTGATCGTGACCGGTTTCCAATCGAGCCGGATGTGGTCATCGGCCTTCGAGGAATGCGGATCGCCCGACAGGTAGGCCATCGTGTGCTGCATGTACTTCGCGTCGTCGCGCTTCGGGTAGTCGTCGCGCATGTGGCCGCCGCGGCTCTCCTTGCGATTGCGCGCGGAGTAGACGACGACCTCGGCGAGGTCGAGGAGGAAGCCGAGCTCGACGGCCTCGAGCAGGTCGGTGTTGAATCGCTTGCCCTTGTCTTGCACGGCGACGTTGCGGTAGCGGTCGCGCAGTCCCGCGATGACGTCGGTGACGTGCTCGAGCGACTCGTCGGTGCGGAACACCTGGGCGTTCCTGTCCATCTCGTCTTGCAGCTCCTTGCGGATGGCCGCGATGCGCTCGGTGCCGTTGGAGTCGCGCAACTGCTCGAGCATGCTGCGCACCGCCGCGGCCGGGTCGTCGGGCAGCGGCGTGAAGTCGACCGTCTTGACGTACTCGACCGCGTTGCGGCCCGCACGCTTGCCGAAGACGTTGATGTCGAGGAGCGAGTTGGTGCCGAGGCGGTTGGAGCCGTGCACCGAGACGCACGCGCACTCGCCTGCGGCGTAGAGGCCGGGGACGACGGTGGCGTTGTCGCTCAGCACCTCGGCGGCGACGTTCGTGGGGATGCCGCCCATCGCGTAGTGCGCGGTCGGCATCACGGGCACGGGCTCGTACACGGGATCGACGCCCAGATAGGTGCGCGCGAACTCGGTGATGTCGGGGAGCTTCGTCTCGAGCACCTCGGCGCCGAGGTGGGTGCAGTCGAGCAGCACGTAGTCCTTGTGCGGACCGGCGCCCCGGCCCTCGGCGACCTCCTGCACCATGCACCGCGAGACGATGTCACGCGGCGCGAGGTCTTTGATCGTGGGCGCGTAGCGCTCCATGAAGCGCTCGCCGCTCGCGTTGCGGAGGATCGCGCCCTCGCCACGGGCGCCCTCGGTGAGGAGGATGCCGAGCCCGGCCAGGCCGGTGGGGTGGAACTGGAAGAACTCCATGTCTTCAAGAGGCAGGCCCTTACGCCAGATGATGCCGACGCCGTCGCCGGTGAGGGTGTGCGCATTCGACGTGGTCTTGTAGATCTTGCCGAACCCGCCGGTGGCGAAGATGACCGCCTTCGCCTGGAAGACATGCAGCTCACCCGAGGCGAGGTCGTAGGCCACGACGCCCGACGGTTGCTCGACGCCGTCGACCTCGGTCATCACGAGGTCGAGCACGTAGTACTCGTTGAAGAAGTTGATGCCGAGCCGCACGCAGTTCTGGAACAGCGTCTGGAGGATCATGTGGCCCGTGCGGTCGGCGGCGTAGCACGCCCGCCGAACGGGCGCCTTGCCGTGGTCGCGCGTGTGGCCGCCGAAGCGGCGCTGGTCGATCTTGCCCTCGGGCGTGCGGTTGAACGGCAGGCCCATGTTCTCGAGGTCGATGACCGCGTCGATGGCCTCCCGCGCGAGGATCTCGGCCGCGTCTTGGTCGACGAGGTAGTCGCCGCCCTTGACGGTGTCGAAGGTGTGCCACTCCCAACTGTCTTCCTCGACGTTCGCGAGCGCCGCGGCCATGCCGCCCTGCGCCGCTCCCGTGTGAGAGCGGGTGGGGTAGAGCTTCGAGATGACCGCGGTCTTCGCACCCGGACCGGCCTCGATGGCCGCTCGCATGCCGGCGCCGCCCGCGCCCACGATGACGATGTCGAACTGGTGGTAATGCACGCCGTCGACGATGGTCGGGGCGTCGGCGATCTCGGAATTCACGGGTCTCCTAGGCGGCGCAGAACGAGGGAAGCAGGTCGGCCGGGGCACCGGCAGGGCACGGCTCGAAGGTGAAGACGACGAGGGTGCCGAGGATGATGAGCACCGCCGCCGAGGCGAACAGGGCGCCCTTCAGCACTTTCTGGATGGTGCCGGGGTTCGTGTAGTCGTTCACGAGGGTGCGCATGCCGTTGGCGCCGTGGATGAGTGCGAGCCAGAGCATCAGCACGTCCCACCACTGCCAGAACGGGTCGGCCCACTTGCCGCCGACGAAGCCGAAGTCGATCGCCTTCACGCCCTCGCCGACCATGAGGTTCATGAAGAGGTGGCCGAAGATCAGCACGATGAGCACGACGCCCGACGCCCGCATGTAGATCCAGCCCCACTTCTCCAGGTTGACACCCCGCCTCGGGGCGAGTCGCACAGGAGCACGGGGGGATTCGATGGTGGTCATGTCGCTCCCCGTTCTAGTGGCTGAAGACGTTGATGAGGTGGCGCGGCACGAAGGCGATCATGGTGACGACCCAGAGGCCCACCACGATGTAGAACAGCACCTTCTGGTGTCTCGTCGCCCACGCCCAGAAGTCGACGAGGATGATGCGCAGGCCGTTGAAGGCGTGGAACACGATCGCGCCCACGAGCGCGACCTCGCCGAGGCCCATGATGGGCGTCTGGTAGGTGCCGATGACCGCGTTGTACGCCTCGGGACTCACGCGCACGAGCGCCGTGTCGAGGATGTGCACGAGGAGGAAGAAGAAGATCGCGACACCCGTGATGCGGTGCAGCACCCACGACCACATTCCCTCGCGGCCGCGGTACAGCGTGCCTCCGGGCCGCTGCTTCTCGGGCTTCGTGGGTGCGGTCAGGGTTCCTGCCGAGGTCTCTGGCATGAACAACCCTCCCTGGCGGTGGTGTCGCCCCGAACGAGGCGGCATTCGAGGGCGCAGGCGCCCGAAATCGAGTCTAGCCCCGGGTCTGGGGACGGTGCCGCTTAGGACTGCCTAACTCTCTCGACGTCGAGAGATCGGATGCCGCAGCGGCATCCGTCGTCCTCATGTGCTTGCTCCGCGACCGCGCCGGGCCCAGCCCGGTCCACAGGTCGAGCGCTATTCTCGAAATCATGCCAGGACCTTCGCTCCCCATCGACCGCTTCTATGCGGTCATCCCGGCCGGCGGCGTCGGCTCCCGCTTGTGGCCGCTCTCGCGTGCCGACGCGCCGAAGTTCCTGCACGACCTCACGGGCTCGGGCCAGACCCTCCTGAAGGACACGTGGGATCGGCTCGTGCCGATCGCGGGCGAGCAGCGGATCATGGTCGTCACCGGGCGGGCGCATCGCGCGGCGGTCGAGTCGCAGCTGCCGGCGCTCGCCGATGCGAACATCGTGCTCGAGAGCGAGCCGCGCGACTCGACGGCGGCGGTCGGTCTCGCCGCCGCGATCCTCGAGCGCCGCGAGCCCGGCGTCATCATCGGTTCGTTCGCCGCCGACCATGTCATCTCGGGCGAGGCGCTCTTCCGGGCCGCGGTCACCGATGCGATGACCGCCGCCGACGCCGGCTACATCGCCACGATCGGCATCACCCCAACCGAGCCGGCCGTCGGATTCGGCTACATCGAGTGCGGCGATGTACTCGACGTGCCGGGCGCCGAACGGGTGACCGCCGTGTCGAGCTTCGTCGAGAAGCCCGACCTCGAGACCGCCAAGCGCTACCTCGCCGGCGGCGTGCACCTCTGGAACGCGGGCATGTACATCGCCCGGGCCGATCGCCTGCTCGAGGAGCTCGCGCGCACGAAGCCCGAACTGCACGCGGGCCTCATCGAGCTCGCCGCCGCGTGGGACGACCCCGCCACCCGAGGGCCGGCGGTCGACCGCATCTGGCCGAAGCTCGAGAAGATCGCGATCGACTACTCGATCGCCGAGCCGGCCGCCGCGGCCGGGCGCCTCGCCGTCATCCGCGGGCACTTCTCGTGGGACGACGTCGGCGACTTCGCCTCGCTCGCGAAGCTCAACACCGCAGGGCGATCGGGTGAGCTCGCCATCCTCGGCGAGAACGCCCGCGTGCTCTCCGACGCGTCGAGCGGGATCGTCGTGAGTCGGTCGAAGCGGGTCATCAGCCTCATCGGCGTGCACGATATCGTCGTGGTCGACACTCCCGACGCGTTGCTCGTCACCACGAGCGAACACGCGCAGCGGGTGAAAGCGGTCGTCGACGCCCTCCGGCTCGGCGGGTCGAACGACGTGCTCTAGGGCACGAGAGAGCGGGTTTCAGGATGTCGGTTCGTCGATGGATCGGGCTCGGAGCGGCGTTCGCCGTGGCATCCGTCGCCCTGGCAGCCTGCGCGCCGGCGCCCGAGACCGACGACGGCGCCGAGCAGAGCGAGACGTGCGTGCGGATGGTCACGAACTCCGGCGGCCTCGAGGACCGTTCCTTCAACCAGTCGAGCTGGCAGGGTCTCCAGCTGGCCGAGGCGGAGCACGGCGTCCAGGCCGAGGCGATCGTCTCGACCGGTGAGACCGACCTCGCCCCCAACGTGCAGCAGGCCGTCGACTCCGGGTGCGGGCTCATCGTCACGGTCGGCTTCGAGCTGGCCGAGGCGACGCTCGCCCAGGCCGAGGACAACCCCGACCTCGCATTCGCCATCGTCGACGAGACGGTCGAGGCCGAGAACGTGAAGCCGGTCGTCTTCGACACCGCGCAAGCCTCGTTCCTCGCCGGCTACCTCGCCGCCGGCGCCTCGAAGACCGGCGTCGTCGCGACCTTCGGCGGCGGCAACCAGCCTCCCGTCACGCTCTTCATGGACGGATTCGTCGACGGCGTCGCCAAGTACAACGCGGTGCACGGCGCGGCGGTGCGCACGCTCGGCTGGGACAAGGAAAAGCAGGACGGCGCCTTCACTGGCGACTTCGAGGACATCAACAAGGGCAAGGCGCTCTCCGAGGGCTTCATCGACCAAGGCGCCGACGTCATCCTGCCCGTCGCCGGGCAAGTGGGCGAGGGGGCTGCCTCTGCCGCGCTCGAGCGCGGAGGCGTCTCGATCATCTGGGTCGACAGCGACGGCTACGACACGCTCACGCCCGAGTTCCGACCAGTGCTCCTCACGAGCGTGCTGAAGAACACGCAGGACGCCATGGTGCAGATCGTGGGCGAGGTGCAGGATGGCACGTTCTCGAACGAGCCCTACATCGGAACCCTCGAGAACGGCGGCGTGGAAATCGCGCCGTACCACGATCTCGCTCCGCTCGTCACGACCGCGCTCGACGCCGAGATCGAGGGGCTGCGGCAGGCGATCATCGCGGGCGACATCGTCGTCGATTCGCCGAGCGCTCCGTGACTTCCCACCCTCGGATCGCTCCGAAACGGCACGGAATGGTCGCGTCACCCCCGCTCGGGGGTCGCCTCGACTGCTCATATGAGCAGAACATCGCGTCTTCATAACCATTGGATGTCGTGGTGCCAAACGCCCCCTGAGACCGTTGCAACATTCGGTAACGTGACTGCACGAGCCTCGCAACGGTCGGGGCGCAGTCTTTGGAGGACACAGTGAAGGTCACGATCAAGAAGGCCGCACTCGGCGGTCTCGCGATGTTCGGCGCAGCCGTGCTGCTCGCCGGATGCGCAGCCGCTCCTGAGGAGAATGGCGGCGACGAGGGTGAGGCGCTCGACTTCCTGCCCTGCATGGTCTCCGATGCCGGCGGCTTCGACGACAAGTCCTTCAACCAGCTCGGATTCGAGGGCGCGACGAGGGCCGCCGACGAACTCGGCGTCGAGCTCACCGAAGTGCAGTCCGAGTCCGAGACCGACTATGCGCCGAACATCACGAGCCTCGTCGACCAGGGCTGCAACGTCATCGTCACGGTCGGCTTCGCGCTCTCCGCTGCGACGGTCGAGGCGGCGACGGCCAACCCCGACATCAACTTCGTCATCATCGACGACGCCGCCGACAACGACTTCGACGGTGAGATCGACGCCCCGAACATCAAGCCGATCATCTTCGACACCGCCCAGGCGGCATTCCTCGCCGGCTACGCAGCGGCGGCCTACTCGAAGACCGGCGTCGTCGGCACCTTCGGCGGTATGAACTTCCCGACGGTCTCGATCTTCATGGACGGCTTCGCCCAGGGCGTCGAGTACCACAACACCGAGAAGGGCACGGCCGTCAAGGTCCTCGGATGGGACCCGGCTGCGCAGGACGGCGTCTTCACGGGCGGCTTCGAGGCGAACGACACCGCACGCAACACGGCGCAGGGCCTCATCGACCAGAACGTCGACGTGTTGCTCCCCGTCGGTGGCCCGATCTACCAATCGGCCGCCGCTGCGATTCGTGAGGCCGGTCGCGAGATCGCGATGATCGGTGTCGACGCCGACTTCACCGAGACCGATCCCTCGGTCGCCGACCTGATGCTCACGTCGATCCTCAAGGGCATCGACGTCGGCACCTACGACGCCGTGCTCGCCGCGGGCAACGACGAGTTCGACACGACGCCGTTCGTGGGAACGCTCGAGAACGAGGGCGTCGGCATCGCGCCGTTCCACGACTTCGAGTCGAAGGTCCCCGCCGAGCTCCAGGGCGAGCTCGACGACCTCAAGGCCGCGATCATCGCGGGCGACATCGAGGTCACGTCCTACCTCGCCGAGTAACGGCCAGGCGCACTGAGTCGGGGAGGTCGGCGCACGCCGGCCTCCCCGACTGCATCTCCCGCGGGTGCGCATCCCTGCAGGCTCGACAACATCTGAGCATGCGGCAGCCGTGGCCCACCAACATTCGCGCAGCATCTCCAGCGGATGCAGCCACCTCAGTAGGATCGGTGACATGAAGCTCGAACTTCGCGGCATCACGAAGCGATTCGGCAGCTTGGTCGCCAACGACCACATCGATCTCACCGTCGAGGCCGGAGAGATCCACGCCCTCCTCGGTGAGAACGGCGCAGGCAAGTCGACGCTCATGAACGTGCTCTACGGCCTCTACCAGGCCGACTCCGGCGAGGTGCTCCTCGATGGCGAGGTGCAGCACTTCGCCGGTCCCGGCGATGCCATGGCCGCCGGCATCGGCATGGTGCACCAGCACTTCATGCTCATCCCGGTCTTCACCGTCGCCGAGAACGTCATGCTCGGCAACGAGTCGACCAAGGCCGGGGGCGTGCTCGACCTCCCCACTGCACGCGCCAAGGTGCGCGAGATCTCCGAGCGCTTCGGCTTCCACGTCGACCCCGACGCGCTCGTCGACAACCTGCCGGTCGGCGTGCAGCAGCGGGTCGAGATCATCAAGGCGCTGTCTCGAGACGCGCGCGTGCTCGTCTTCGACGAGCCGACCGCGGTGCTCACACCGCAGGAGACCGACGAGCTCATGGGCATCATGCGCCAGCTCAAGCAGTCGGGCACGTCGATCGTCTTCATCACCCACAAGCTCCGCGAGGTGCGAGAGGTCGCCGATCGCATCACCGTGATCCGGCTCGGCAAGGTCGTCGGCGAAGCCGCGCCCACCGCGACGAACGCCGAGCTCGCCTCACTCATGGTCGGCCGCGCGGTCGAGCTCACGGTGCACAAAGAGGAGCCGAAGCTCGGCGATCCGGCGCTCGTGGTGGAAGGCCTCACGGTCATCGACCCCGTCGGGCACCTCGTCGTGAACGACGTGAGCTTCACCGTGCGCCGTGGCGAGATCCTCGCCGTCGCCGGCGTGCAGGGCAACGGCCAGACCGAGCTCACCGAGGCGCTCGTCGGCCTCCAGCCGCGGGTCCGCGGCTCGATCAACCTCGACGGCATCGAGCTCAGCAGCGCGAGCGTCCGCAAGATCCTCGATGCGGGTGTCGGGTTCGTTCCCGAAGACCGCACCGAAGACGGCCTCATCGGCGAGTTCACGATCGCCGAGAACCTCATGCTCGATCGCAGCGAGGGTGCACCGTTCATCAGGGCCGGCAGCATCCAGCGCGGCGTGCTCGACGACTTCGCTCGCGAGAAGGTCGCGGAGTTCGACGTGCGCACGCAGGGCATCGACGAGAAGGTGCGCCAGCTCTCCGGCGGCAACCAGCAGAAGGTGGTGCTCGCGCGTGAGCTCAGCCGTGAGCTCCGCCTGCTCGTCGCCGCCCAGCCGACTCGCGGCGTCGACGTCGGCTCCATCGAGTTCATCCACAAGCGCATCGTCGAGGCGCGCGACTCCGGGGTGCCGGTGGTCGTCGTCTCCACAGAGCTCGATGAGGTCACCGCGCTCGCCGACCGGATCATGGTCATGTATCGCGGCAGCATCGTCGGCATCGTCCCGGGCAACACTCCCCGCGATGTGCTCGGCCTCATGATGGCGGGGGAAGTCCCCGCAGAAGGAGCCGCCGCATGAGCGACCCCCAGGAGCCCCGCGGCGATGCGACCGGCGCTCACGACACCGACGCCGATGTCGCGATCGAAGAGCCGGCTGCGTCGTCGCCCACGGCGGGAACCGCGCGCGAGAGCGCACGCGCCGCCGCGATGGGACCGGGCGGCACAGCCCCTCCGGCCGCCGGCCCGACCGACGTCGAGCCGCCGTCGCGCTGGCACACGACGTTCCAGCAGATCGTCACGGGCAACGCGATCATCTCGGTGCTCGCCGTCGTGCTGGCCCTCATCGTCGGCGCGATCATGATCGCCTTCACCGACGAGCGGGTGCAGGAGGCGAGTGCGTACTTCTTCTCGCGTCCGTCCGACATGCTGCTCGCGATCTGGGACTCAGTGTCAGGAGCGTACGCGGCGCTCTTCCAGGGCTCGATCTACAACTTCCGCCGCGATGACTTCATCGCGGGCATTCGTCCGCTCACCGAGACCCTCACCTTCGCGACGCCGCTCATCGCCGGTGGTCTCGGCGTGGGGCTCGCGTTCCGCGTGGGCATGTTCAACATCGGCGGGCGCGGCCAGATGCTCATCGCGGCATCCGTGGCCGGCTGGATCGGCTTCGGCTTCGATCTGCCGTGGGGCCTGCACATGATCGTCGCCCTCATCGGCGGCCTCGTGGGGGGCGCGCTCTGGGCGGGCGTCGCCGGGCTTCTGAAGGCGCGAACCGGCGCACACGAGGTGATCGTCACGATCATGCTCAACTACGTCGCCTTCTACCTCGTCTCGTGGATGCTGCGTACCCCCGGCCTGCTCCAGGCTCCGGGGTCGAGCAATCCGAAGACGCCGGCCATGAAGGAGACGGCGATCTTCCCCGAGCTGCTGGGGCCGCAGTACAACCTGCACTTCGGCTTCATCCTCGTCATCATCGCCACGGTCGTCGTCTGGTGGATCCTCACGCGCTCGAGCCTCGGCTTCCGGTTCCGCGCCGTCGGCGAGAACCCGAATGCAGCGCGAGCCGCCGGCATCAACGTGAAGGCGATGTACGTCTATGCGATGCTCATCGCCGGCGCGCTCCTCGGCCTCGCGGGCGTGAGCCAGGTGCTCGGCACCGTCACCACCGGATTCACGGCGGGCATTGACGCCGGAATCGGCTTCGATGCCATCACCGTGGCGCTGCTCGGCCGTTCGCGGCCATGGGGCATCTTCATCGCCGGCATCCTGTTCGGAGCGTTCAAGGCCGGCGGGTTCTCGATGCAGGCCGCCGAGGGCGTGCCGATCGAGATCGTGCTCGTCGTGCAGTCGCTCATCGTGCTCTTCATCGCGGCGCCGCCGCTCGTGCGAACGATCTTCCGCCTCCCGGCTCCGGGTGGTCCGCGCAGACCGCGACCGCTCGTCTCGAAGGAGGTGGAGGCGAAATGAGCCAGACCGTGCAGCAGCCCGCCCCGGCGTCAGAGGTCGTCATCCTGCCGACCACGGTCGTCACCAGCTGGAAGGCGCCGATCGCCTTCGCCGCCTTCACCCTCGGCGCCCTCGCCCTCGCCGTCTTCGCGCCTCGCGAGGGAGTGACGACATTCCGGCTCTCGACCCCGTCCGACGTCATCCAACTGCCCGAGCTCTCCGCGCCCTCGCTCGCGACCCTGTGGGTCATCGTCGCGTTGCTCGTGCTCGCGACCGCCTACTCGATCAGCCTCGTGGCGACGAAGCGCCGGGTGCCGCTCTGGCTCATCGTGGTGTTCGCCATCCTGTTCATGGTCGGGTTCCTGACCTGGGCGGCGGCCGGGTCGACCATCCCCGTCATCGGTCTCCTCTTCGGCACCCTCAGCCTCGCGGTTCCGCTCATCTTCGGCTCGCTCTCGGGCGTGATCGGAGAACGAGTCGGCGTCATCAACATCGCGATCGAGGGTCAGTTGCTCGCCGGCGCCTTCACCGCAGCGGTCGTCGCGTCGCTGACCGGCCAGGTGCTGCTGGGGCTCGTCGCCGCGATGATCGCCGGAATGCTCGTCGGAATGGTGCTCGCGGTATTCGCGATCAAGTACTTCGTCGACCAGGTCATCGTCGGTGTCGTGCTCAACGTGCTCATCATCGGTCTCACGAGCTTCTTCTATTCGCAAGTGCTCACGCCGAACGCTGCCGTGCTCAACAGCACCGCCCAGCGCTTCGATCGGCTCCCGATCCCGGTGCTCAGTGAGATCCCGATCATCGGGCCGGTGCTCTTCCGCCAGACGCTCGTCGTGTACCTCATGTACATCGCCGTCGCCCTGGTCTTCTTCGGGCTCTTCTACACGAGATGGGGCCTCCGGCTTCGCGCGGTGGGCGAGCACCCGCAGGCGGCCGACACCGTCGGGATCAAGGTCAACCGCACGCGCTTCTGGAACGTCGCCCTCGCCGGTTCGATCGCCGGCCTCGGCGGCACCTTCTTCACGATCGGGTCGGGCATCGCCTTCAACAAGGAGATGACCGCCGGCGCCGGCTTCATCGCGCTCGCGGCCGTGATCTTCGGGCAATGGGACCCGATCAAGGCCACCCTCGCCGCGTTGCTGTTCGGGTTCGCCTCCAACCTGCAGAACACGCTCTCGGTCATCGGCTCACCGGTGCCGAGCGAGTTCATGCTCATGCTGCCGTACGTCGTCACGATCTTCGCGGTCGCCGGACTCGTCGGCAAGGTGCGCGGCCCCGCTGCGGCCGGCAAACCGTATATCAAGTCCTGAACGGGGGAGCACCATGACCGCTACGGATTCGATCGATTGGCAGGCGCTGCGCGCGCGTGCCCGAGAAGCGATGGCGAAGGCCTACGTGCCCTACTCGGAGTTCCCCGTCGGTGCGGCGGCGATCGCCGACGACGGCCGGGTCGTGAGCGGATGCAATGTCGAGAACGCCTCCTACGGCGTGACCCTGTGCGCCGAGTGCTCGCTCGTCTCCGCGCTCGTCATGTCGGGCGGCGGCAAGCTCGTGGCGTTCACCTGCGTCGACGGCCACGGCTCGGTGCTCATGCCGTGCGGCCGCTGCCGCCAGCTGCTCTACGAGCACTCGGCCGAGGGGATGCTCCTCGAGACCGTCTCCGGCATCAAGACGATCGACGAGGTGCTGCCCGACGCCTTCGGGCCGCGCCAGCTCGCCGAGTTCCGCGGAGCGGGCGCGTGAGCGCGATCGAGGCGTTCGACGCCGTCGACCTCATTCGGGCGAAGCGCGACGGTCGTGAGCTCGACACCGTCGAGATCGACTGGCTGATCGACGCGTACACCCGCGGCTACGTCGCCGACGAGCAGATGTCGGCGATGACCATGGCGATCTTCCTGAACGGCATGTCCCGACGCGAGATCAAGGACATGACCATGGCGATGATCGCCTCGGGCGAGCGCATGGACTTCTCCGGCCTCGGCAAGCCGACGAGCGACAAGCACTCCACGGGCGGGGTCGGCGACAAGATCACGCTGCCGCTCATGCCCCTCGTGGCATCGTTCGGCGTCGCCGTGCCGCAGCTGTCCGGGCGAGGGCTCGGGCACACGGGCGGCACACTCGACAAGCTCGAGTCGATCCCCGGCTGGCGCGCCGACCTCACGAACGACGAGATGTTCGCGCAGCTGCGCGACGTGGGCGGCGTCATCTGCGCCGCGGGCCCCGGGCTCGCGCCCGCCGACAAGAAGCTCTACGCACTGCGCGACATCACGGGCACCGTCGAGGCCATCCCGCTCATCGCGTCGTCGATCATGTCGAAGAAGATCGCCGAGGGCACGGGCGCGCTCGTGCTCGACGTCAAGTTCGGCTCGGGTGCCTTCCTGCAAGACATCGAGCGTTCGCGCGAACTGGCGCGCACGATGGTCGAGCTCGGCGAAGACGCCGGCGTCGCGACCTCCGCGCTCATCACGAACATGAACGTGCCGCTCGGGCTCACGATCGGCAACGCCAACGAGGTGCGCGAATCGGTCGAGGTGCTCGCCGGCGGCGGACCGTCGGATGTCCGCGAGCTCACGGTCGCGCTCGCGCGCGAGATGCTCGCGCTCGCCGGCCAGCCCGACGCCGACGTCGAAGCAGCGCTCGACGACGGCCGGGCGATGGACACGTGGCGCCGGGCGATCGAGGCGCAGGGCGGCGATCCCGGCGCAACGCTTCCCGTCGCTCGGGAACAGCACGTCGTGACGGCCGACCGCGACGGCGTGCTCGTCGCCCAGGTGGCCCTGCCGTTCGGCATCGCCGCATGGCGCCTCGGCGCGGGCCGCGCCCGCAAGGAAGATCCGGTGCATCACGCCGCCGGCATCGACCTGCACGCCAAACCCGGCGACGAGGTGCGTGCCGGCGCGCCGCTGTTCACGCTGTACGCCGACGAGCCCGCTCGGTTTGCACGGGCGCTCGAAGCGGTCGAGGGCGCGTGGCGGATCGGCGATGCCGGCGACCCGATCGACGATGGCGGACCCCTCATCGCCGACCGCATCGGCCGATGAGCATGGTCGCCGTGCGGCCCCGATCGTATAGTCGAAACCGCGCCGGAATGTGCGCCGATCGGGGCCGACGAGCTTCGAGATTGCCGAGACTTCGCGGCGAGCGCGCCGCTATCGTTGACTCGTGAACACGATTCCGACCGAGTACCGCCTCGAAGGCGATGGCACGAGCATCCAGGCACTGCCGAAGATCTCGCTGCACGACCACCTCGATGGCGGACTGCGTCCGCAGACCCTCCTCGAGCTCGCCGACGAGCTCGGCCTCGAGGTGCCGGCCACCGACGCCGAGTCGCTCGGAGCGTGGTTCGCCGAACAGTCGAACTCCGGCTCGCTCGTCGAGTACCTGAAGACCTTCGACCTCACGACCGCCGTGATGCAGACGCGCGCCGGTCTCAGTCGCGTGGCGCGCGAGTTCGTGCAAGACCTTGCCGCCGACGGCGTGATCTACGGCGAGATCCGCTGGGCGCCCGAGCAGCACCTCACGCGCGGCCTGAGCCTCGACGAGGTCGTCGAGGCGGTGCAGGCGGGCATCGAGCAGGGCATCGACGACGCGCTGCACCAGGGCCACGTCATCCGGGCCGGCCAGCTCGTCACCGCCATGCGGCATGCCGACCGCAGCCTCGAGATCGCCGAGCTCGCGGTGCGCCACCGCGAGCGTGGCGTGGTCGGGTTCGACATCGCGGGCGCCGAAGCGGGCTTCCTGCCGAGCCGGCACCGCACTGCCTTCGACTACCTCGCGACGCAGTTCTTCCCGGTCACCGTGCATGCAGGCGAGGCAGACGGCCTCGAGTCGATCCGCAGCGCGCTCTTCGACGGTCGAGCGCTCCGCCTCGGTCACGGCGTTCGCATCGCCGAAGACCTCACGATCGAGCGGCAAGACGACGACAACACCTACGTCTCGCTCGGCGCGACCGCGCGATGGGTGCGTGATCGCGAGATCGCGCTCGAGACGAGCCCGTCCTCGAACCTGCAGACCGGCGCGATCGCCGCGTGGGGCGACGAACTCGTCGACCACCCGTTCGACCTGCTCTACCAGCTCGGGTTCCGCGTCACGGTCAACACCGACAACCGGCTGCAGAGCGGCACCTCGCTCAGCCGCGAGCTCGCGCTCCTCAGCGACGCGTTCGGGTACGACCTCGACGACCTCGAGACGTTCCAGCTGAATGCCGCGGCATCCGCGTTCCTGCCGCTCGACGACCGCGAAGAGCTCGTCGAGCTCATCGAAGACGGGTTCGACGAAGCCTGACCCGCCGAGGCACGGCACGTGCCTCCTCCTCCGCCTCCGAACGGATCCACCATGACCATCCCGTCGCTTCCCGACACGGCCGTCGTGCTCGGCGCGCGTGTCGACGATTGGCGCGCGGCCGTCCGCGAGGCGGGCCGAGCCCTCACCCGCTCGGGTGCCACGCGGGAGGAGTACGCCGACCGCATGATCGCGGTCATCGAGGAGTTCGGCGCCTACGTCGTGATCGCGCCAGGGCTCGCCCTCGCGCACGCACGTCCCGGCCCCGACGTGCGCCGGGAAGGACTCGCCATCGTGACGCTCGCCGAGGCGGTGCCGTTCGGGCATCCGCACAACGACCCCGTCGCGGTCGTCGTGGGTCTTGCGGTGTCGAACGCCGACGAGCACGTGGCATCCGTCGCCAAGCTCGCGAACGCTTTCAACGACAGCGGAATCGTCGCCCGCGTGGCAGCGGCGTCGTCCGCGGCCGAGGTGCGCTCGATCCTCGGCATCGACGACGAGGCAGGAGCCGGCTCGTGAGGATCGTCGCGGTCTGCGGGGTCGGCATCGGCACGTCGGCCATCCTCAAGGTGAATGCCGAGCGCGCCCTCTCCCGGCTCGGGCTCACGGCCGACGTCAGCGCGAGCGACCTCGCGGGGGTCGCCGATGCCGCTGCCGACGCGCAGGTCATCCTGACGTCGACCGAGCTCGCCGCAGCGGTGCGCAAGGCGATCGGCCGGAGCTTCGCCGAGATCATCGAGGTGCAGAACTACTTCGACGTCGACGAGATCGGCACGAAGCTCGAGGAGTCGCTCGGCTGAGCCCGTTCTCGCCCGTGGAGCTCGGCCGAGCAGTCGAGCTCAGCTGAGCCCGGCGACCGTCAGGCCGTGAGCTCCCGCATGCCGTGCTCGAGACGGTCGACGGCAGCGGATGCCGCGGCGCGGCGATCCCCGACCGACCCCACATCGGAGACGGCGTCGATGTACACCTTGAGCTTCGGCTCGGTGCCGCTGGGTCGCACCATCACCCGGGCTCCGCCCTCGAGCACGAGGCGCAGCACGTCGGAGGGCGGGAGGTCGCCGAAGCCGTCGCTCAGGTCCTCGATGCGCTCGACGCGGATGCCCCCCACCGATGCCGGCGGAGCTGCGCGGAGGCGAGCCATGATCTCCCCGATGCGAGCGAGGTCGGTGACGCGCAGCGAGAGCTGCGATGAGGCGAAGCATCCGAACCGCTCGATGAACTCATCGAGGTGGTCGGCGACCGTGCGGCCGGCCGCTTGCAACTCGGCGGTGAGCGAGAGGAACGCGAGGGCAGCGGAGATGCCGTCTTTGTCGCGCACGGTCTCTGGGTTCACGAGATAGCCGAGTGCCTCCTCGAACCCGAAGACGAGGCCGGGTGCGCGGGAGATCCACTTGAAGCCGGTGAGCGTCGACTCGAAGTCGAGGTCGAACGCACGGGCGATCGCCTCGAGTCCGGGGGAGGACACGATCGAGCACGCGAGCGCGCCGTTCGGGCCGGAGTCGCCCGCCACCGCCGCAGCGCGCTCCGCGGCCTGCCAGCCTAGGATGAGGCCGACCTCGTTTCCGGTGAGCCGTCGATAGCCGTGGGATTCTGCGGCATCGGGGATCGCGATCGCGAGGCGATCCGCGTCGGGGTCGTTCGCGATGATGAGATCGGCGCCGACCTCGCGCGCGCGCTCGAAGCTGAGGTCCATCGCCCCGGGCTCTTCGGGGTTCGGGAACGAGACGGTGGGGAACGTCTCGTCGGGGTCGATCTGCGCCTCGACGAGTGCAGGGCCATCGAATCCGGCGACCTCGAGCACTCGCGACATCGTCTCCCAGCCGACGCCGTGCAGCGCCGTGTACACGACGCGCGGTTGCGTCGTGGGGCGTACAGCCACGGCGGCCGTCTGCCGGACGTACTCGTCGACGATCGACTCGGGGGCGGTCGCGAATGCAGCGCGCGGCAGCGTGTCGACGGGCGACGTCGCCGCGACCTGCAGGATGTGCGCGGCGATCTCGGCGTCGGCCGGTGCGACGATCTGCGAACCGTGGTGCTCGCCGCCGAGGTACACCTTGTAGCCGTTGTCGTTCGGCGGGTTGTGCGATGCCGTCACCATGACGCCCGCCGAGACGCCCAGGTGGCGCACCGCGAAGGCGAGCACGGGAGTCGGCAGGAGCCTCGGCAGGAGGATCGCGCGCACGCCCGCGCCCGCCATGATCTCCGCCGAGTCGCGCGCGAAGACGTCGGAGTTCTTGCGGCCGTCGTATCCGATGACGACCGAGGGCGAGGTGCCCGGTTCGGCGTGCTCGACGAGGTACGCGGCGAGCCCGGCGGCGGCTTGCGACACGAGCACCCGGTTCATGCGGTTGGGTCCGGCCGCGATCGCGCCGCGGAGGCCGGCGGTGCCGAACGCGAGCCTCGAGTCGAAGCGGTCCGCGAGCTCTGCGGATGCCTCGGCGTCGCCCGCGCGGGCACCCTCGACGAGTGCGGCGAGCTCGACCCGGGTCTCGGGGTCGGGGTCTTGGGCGATCCACGCTTCGGCGAGGGCGAGGCGTGTCGTGTCGGCGGCGTTCATCTGCGACATCCGCTCGCCCTACAGTGCCGCAACGATCTGTGCGAGCAGCCGGCTGATCACGGGCTCGGCGTCGCGACCCGCCTCGAGCACCTCTTCATGGCTCAGCGGGGTCAGCTGGATGCCGGCCGCGAGGTTGGTGATGAGCGACATGCCGAGCACCTCCATGCCAGTCTGTCTCGCTGCGATCGCCTCGAGCGCAGTCGACATGCCGACGATGTGGCCGCCGATCACCTTCGCCATCTGCACCTCGGCGGGCGTCTCGTAGTGCGGCCCGCGGAACTGGCAGTACACGCCCTCGTCGAGGCTCGGATCGATCGTGCGCGCGAGGTCGCGCAGCCGCGTCGAGTACAGGTCGGTGAGGTCGATGAAGGTCGCGCCCTCGAGCGGAGAGTCGCCCGTGAGGTTGATGTGGTCGCTGATGAGCACGGGCGTGCCGGGCTTCCAGTGCGGCTTGATGCCGCCGGCGCCGTTCGTGAGGATCATCGTCGACGCGCCGGTCGCCGCGGCGGTGCGCACCGAATGCACGACCCGTCGCACCCCGTGGCCCTCGTAGTAGTGCGTGCGTGCCCCGATGACGAGGGCGCGCTTCCCATTCGGCAGCAGTACCGAACGCAGGGTGCCGACGTGGCCCTCGAGCGCTGGCTTCGAGAAGCCCGGTACCTCGGATGCCGCGATCGTGTGCGTCGTCTCGCCGATGAGCTCGGCCGCACGGCCCCAGCCGCTGCCGAGCGTGAGGGCGACGTCGTGGCGTTCGACGCCGGTCAGTTCGGCGATCATCGCGGCCGCCTCGGCGGCGATGGCGAAGGGGTCTGCGGTCGGGTCGTCGAGCGGGTTGGCATCGTGCATCACACCACTCTAATGAGGCACGGATGCCGCAACGCGTCGCTGCTCGTTTTGCCGGGCCTTCGCGCCCACGACAGAATGTGACCATGGCCTACGAGTTCGAGCGCACCCAACGAATCGCCGTCCTCGGTGGAGGACCCGGCGGATACGAGGCCGCCCTCGCGGCCGCCCAGCTCGGGGCGGAGGTCACCCTGGTCGAACGGGCGGGGGTCGGCGGCTCTGCGGTGCTCACCGACGTCGTGCCCTCGAAGTCGCTCATCGCGACCGCCGAGGCCTCGAACGCGGTGAAGGAGGCCGGCGACCTCGGCGTGCAGTTCTACGCCAAGGGCACGGCCGACAAGCCCGTGCGACCCGAGGTCGCGATCAACCTCGCGGCCGTCAACAAGCGCCTGCTCGGGCTCGCCGCCCAGCAGTCCGAAGACATGCGTTCGAACCTCATCGATGCGGGCGTGCGCCTCGTGCAGGGCGAGGGCCGGCTCGACGGCACGAATGCGATCATCGTCTCGACGGCGAAGGGCGGCACCGACTTCGACCGCATCGAGGCCGACACGCTCGTGCTCTCGGTGGGCGCGACGCCGCGCATCCTGCCGACGGCGGTGCCCGACGGGGAGCGCATCCTGACCTGGACCCAGCTCTACGACCTGGAGCGGATTCCCGAGCACCTCATCGTCGTGGGGTCGGGCGTCACGGGCGCAGAGTTCGCCTCCGCCTACCGCGCGCTCGGCGCGAAGGTCACGCTCATCTCGAGTCGCGATCAGGTGCTGCCCGGTTCGGATGCCGATGCAGCGACCGTCATCGAGAAGGTCTTCAAGCGCAACGGCATGAAGGTGCTCAACAAGACGCGCGCGGCATCCGTCGTGCGCGATGGCGACGGGGTCCTCGCGACGCTCTCCGACGGTCGCGAGGTGCGTGGCAGCCATTGCCTCATGGCCGTCGGGTCGGTGCCGAACACGACCGACATCGGGCTCGAGGCGGCGGGCGTGCAGCTGTCCGACAGCGGTCACATCCGGGTGAACCGCGTCGCCCGCACGTCGATCCCCAACATCTACGCGGCGGGCGACTGCACGACATTCCTTCCGCTCGCCTCGGTGGCGTCGATGCAGGGGCGCACCGCGGTCTTCCACGCGATGGGCGACATCGTCGACCCTCCCGAGGAGCGCAACATCACCTCGAACATCTTCACGCAGCCCGAGATCGCGACGGTCGGCTGGACCCAGAACGACATCGAGGAGGGCGTGGTTCCCGGTGTCGTCTACAAGCTGCCGCTCTCGTCGAACCCGCGCGCGAAGATGATGGGCATCCGTGACGGCTTCGTGAAGCTCTTCGCGTCGAACGGCTCGGGTGCGATCATCGGCGGCGTCATCGTCGCCCCGAAGGCCTCCGAGCTCATCTTCCCGCTCGCCCTCGCCGTCGAGCACCGGCTCACGGTCGACCAGTTCGCCGAGGCGTTCCCGGTGTACCCGTCGCTGAGCGGCTCGCTCACCGATGCTGCGCGCGCGATGCACGTGGTGCGCTGAGGTTCCTCCACCGTTCGAAAGGGCCGTTCTCGATGGCGTCCGGGCGGCTGTACATGCCGACACGTGATACCGAGCGCGAAGGCGCCCGTCCCAGGGCGTTCCATGGGCTACCGTCGTCTCACCCGTATCCGGGCGACGAAGACGAGAAGGCAAACATGCGAGGTCGCACTACCTTGACTGCGGTCGTCACCGCGGTCGCAACACTGCTCCTTGCGGGGTGCGTGGCCGCACCTGACCCGACGCCGCCGCCGACTCAGTCGCCCGGGCCGACCGTGTCGGCCGGCCCCGCAACCCCGCCGCCTGCAACGGCCGCTCCGATCGCAGCGCCCGACCCCGCGCCGGTGGACGTCGCGGTCGTCCACCTCACGGTGCGGCCCGAGCAGCTCGATCTCGAGAACGCACGTGGCGACGTGGTGGCGACACTTTCCTACGATGCGGACGCCGAGGTCTTCGTCGACACGCTGAGTCAGGTGCTCGGTGGCGATCCCGCTGTCGAGGAACGGCCAGGCGGTCACGAATGGTTTCCTTCGACGAGATACACGTGGCCAGGACTCGCCGTCGCGGACGACCATGAGCCCGAGGAGTACTCGTCGGACATGAACGTGACCGTCAGCTTCACGCACCCGGTCATCGCGAACGGGATCAGCGTTTCCACGGTCCAGGGGTTCCGTCCCGGCGATGACCTTCAGGCATTCGCCGAAGAGCTCGGCGAGGACTGGCACGAGACCGGGTACAACAGTTTTCCCGCCGAGACCGGGCCAGAGATCGGAGAACGCATGTACTCCGAGTGGGACGACACCTACTGGAAGTACGCCAACGCGAACGCCGTCGCGGTACACGAATGGGGCGGCGACCCCGACCCATCCGTGACGAGTGTCATCCTCGCCCCCTGGAACTTCGGCATCGGGCACGTCTAGGACGCCCGTGCGTCTTCCCTGCCGTCCGGCGTGGTCGGAACAGCGCTCGGTCAGGCGTCGTTGATCGCGAGCAGCAGGTGGCCACTCGAGACGGTGGCACCGGGTTCGGCGTTCACGACGCCGATGACGCCGTCTTTGTGGGCGAGGATCGGCTGTTCCATCTTCATCGCCTCGAGTACGAGCACGAGGTCGCCCTTGACGACCTTGTCGCCCTCGGCGACGGCGACCTTCACGATGGTCGCCTGCATCGGCGCCTTCACGGCGTTGCCCGTCGCCGTGGCGACCCCGTGCGAGGCGGTGTGTCGACGGGGAGCGGGCCCGGCGGCCTGGGTGACGGATGCCCCGCCCGAGAGCCGCTTCGGCAGGCTGACCTCGATGCGCCGACCGCCGACCTCGACGACGACGCTCGTGCGCGCCGCGGGTCCGGTCGACTCGTGGAGCTCACCCGACCACGGCTCGATGCGGTTGTCGTACTCGGTCTCGATCCAGCGCGTGTACACCGTGAACGGCTCGTCGCCCTCGGGCGCGAACGCCGGGTTCCGCACGATGTCGCGGTGGAAGGGCAGCACGGTCGGCAGTCCGGCGACCTCGAACTCGTCGAGGGCGCGGCGGGCGCGCTCGATCGCGTCCCTGCGGCTCGAGCCCGTGACGATGAGCTTGGCGAGCAGCGAGTCGAATGCGCCGGAGATCTCGTCGCCGGTCGTGACGCCGGAGTCGACGCGCACGCCGGGGCCGCCGGGGAAGCGCAGCACGTGCACGGGGCCGGGGGAGGGGAGGAAGTTGCGCCCCGGGTCTTCACCATTGATGCGGAACTCGATCGAGTGCCCCGACGGGACCGGGTCGCTGTAGTCGATCGTGCCGCCCTCGGCGAGACGGAACTGCTCGCGAACGAGGTCGATGCCCGTGACCTCCTCGGAGACCGGGTGCTCCACCTGCAGCCGCGTGTTGACCTCGAGGAAGGAGACCGTTCCGTCTTGCCCGATGAGGAACTCGCACGTGCCGGCGCCGACGTATCCGACCTCGCGGAGGATCGCCTTCGACGATTCGTAGAGGGCGCGGTTCTGCTCCTCGGTGAGGAACGGCGCCGGGGCCTCCTCGACGAGCTTCTGGTGACGGCGCTGCAGCGAGCAGTCGCGAGTGGAGACGACGACGACGTTGCCGTTCACGTCGGCGAGGCACTGGGTCTCGACGTGGCGGGGCTTGTCGAGGTACTTCTCGACGAAGCACTCGCCGCGACCGAAGGCCGCGACGGCCTCGCGAGTGGCCGAATCGAAGAGCTCGGGCACCTCCTCGCGAGTACGGGCGACCTTGAGGCCGCGGCCGCCGCCGCCGAACGCCGCCTTGATGGCCACGGGCAGGCCGTGCACGTCGACGAAGTCGAGCACCTCCGAGGCATCCGCCACGGGGTTCAGCGTGCCCGGCGCGAGGGGCGCGCCAACCTTCTCGGCGACGTGCCGTGCCGACACCTTGTCGCCGAGGCGCTCGATCGCCTCGGGCGACGGGCCGATCCAGATGAGGCCGGCGTCGATGACGGCGCGAGCGAACTCGGAGTTCTCGGCGAGGAAGCCGTAGCCCGGGTGCACGGCGTCGGCGCCCGACCGCCGGGCGATCGAGAGCAGCTTGTCGATGACGAGGTAGGTGTCGGCACTCGTCGTGCCGTCGAGGGCGTACGCCTCGTCGGCGAGCTTCGAGTGCCGCGCGTCGCGATCCTGGTCGGCATAGACGGCGACCGATCCGATGCCGGCGTCACGGGCGGCTCGGATGACGCGGACGGCGATCTCGCCACGGTTGGCGATGAGGACCTTGGTGATGCGCGGCATAATGCCCAAGCCTATTGCTCGGGGAGATGGCGCATCTTGGATGTCTTCCACAACAAACAGCATCGACCCTTGCGGGCGTCGACAAGCCCCGCCTCACCGCTGCGCGAGTGCGGTCCGGGTCAGCCGCGGTTCCACAGGTCAGGCCACGCGAAGCCCAGCTCTCGCACGAGGTCGCGGAGCGTCGAGAGCGAGAGTCCCACGACGGTCGACGGGTCGCCCTCGACCGAGCGGATGAACGGCCCGCCGAGACTGTCGATCGTGAACGCGCCGGCGACGAGGAGCGGCTCGCCCGTGTCGACGTACGCGTCGATCTCGCTGTCGTCGAGCGCGGCGAATCGCACCGTCGCGACATCCGCTCTCCCGACCGCGCCGTGGACCTCGCCGCCCCGGTGGTCGATGAGCCAATGCCCCGACCAGAGCTGGCCGTGCCCGCCGTTCTGGGCGTGCCAGCGCTCCCGTGCGACGTCGGGACGATGCGGCTTCCCGTGGATTCGACCGCCCGTCAGGAACGCCGAGTCCCCGCCGAGGATGAGCCCGTCGAGGGGCTCGCCACCCGGCTCGGCTCCGATGAGCGCCTCGGCCTTCGCCCTCGCGAGGAGCTGCACCATCTCGGGCGCGTCGAGCGGGCCGGATGCCGCCTCGTGGGCTTCGACGAGCGCCTCCTCGTCGACACCGGGCGGCACCGCGACCGGCTCGATGCCGGCCGATCGGAGCGTCTGGAGCCGGGCGGGGGACGTCGAGGCGAGGTACAGGCGCATGCTCCCATCCTGCCGGTCTCCGCCGCCCTGTGAAATGCTCGAGGCATGGCTCAGTCTCGTCGCCCCCGACGCCCCGGCGCCCGCCGGCCCACGTCCGCCCGTCCTGCCCCGAAGGCGCCGGTGACCGACGGACCCGTCATCGAGCTCGAGATCGAGCGGGTCGCGCACGGCGGAGTGTTCGTGGCGCACCACGAGGGCCGCGTGGTGTTCGTCGCCGATGCGATCCCCGGCGAGCGGGT
Source organism: Agromyces albus (assembly GCF_030815405.1). NCBI lineage: Bacteria > Bacillati > Actinomycetota > Actinomycetes > Micrococcales > Microbacteriaceae > Agromyces > Agromyces albus. The sequence goes on from NZ_JAUSWX010000001.1 coordinate 958,999, forward strand.
CGTGGCGCGCGTCGTCGACCAGGGGCGCGACCGGTACTGGCGCGCCGAGACGGTCGAGGTGCTGACGGCATCGGACGATCGGCGCGAGCACGTGTGGCCCGAGGCATCCGTCGACCGCGCTCCCGAGAAGCGCGCCGGCGGCGGCGAGTTCGGGCACATCCGGATGCCGCGGCAGCGCGCGCTCAAGGCCGAGGTGCTGCGCGACGCGCTCGCCCGCATGGGCGGCGTCGAGCATGCGGTCGAGGTCGAGCCGGTCGACCCGGCGCTCGCGCCCGTCGTCTCGATCGACGAGGGCACGGGATGGCGCACCCGCGTGCGACTGCATGTGGCCCCAGACGGCACTGTCGGCCCCTACGCGGCGCGCAGCCACACCGTGGTGCCCGTGGCGTCACTGCCGCTCGCCGTGCCCGCGTTCGCCGCCCTCGCGCCGCTCGGCGAGCGGTTCCCAGGCGCGCGGGCGATCGACCTCATCGCACCGAGCGTGGGTGATCCGTCCCTCGTGGTCGTCGGCGACGAGCGGATGCCGCGCGGCGACCGCCCGACCATCGAGGAACGTGTCGGCGACCGGGCCTTCCGCCTCGACCGCGACGGCTTCTGGCAGGTGCACACGGGCGCCGCGGCGACCCTCTCCCGTGCGGTGCAGGAGCTCATCGATGGCGACCTGTTCGACCCCCGCGCGGCCAACCACGACCTCTACGGCGGCGTGGGACTGCTCGCCGCGGCGGTCGGCGATCGGTTCGGCGAGACCGTGCGCATCACGACGGTCGAGTCCGATGCGCGTGCCACCGAGCACGCCGGCGCGAACCTCGCCGACTGGGTCGGCGCCCGCGCGGTCACGGCTCGGGTCGACCGCTACCTCGACGAGCTCGACGAGAAGGCGTCCGCCGCGGAACGCGCGCGGCTCCGCGACGCGACGATCGTGCTCGACCCGCCGCGATCGGGAGCGGGGCGAGCGGTCGTCGACCGGCTCGCCGCCCTGCGGCCGCGTCAGCTCGTCTACGTCGCGTGCGACCCCGTCGCGCTCGCGCGTGACGTCGGACTGCTCCGTGAACGCGGATACGAGCTCCAGGCCCTTCGCGCCTTCGATCTTTTCCCGAATACGCACCACGTGGAGTCGGTCGCGCGACTGGGCGCTATCGTGTGACTCATGGACAAGGGGGCCGCGTGACGGGCGGAGTGGGGCGAGCACCGGGGGAAACGGCTACGGTCGCGATCGTCGACGATCATGAGGCGGTGCGGCTCGGGCTCCGTGCAGCCTGCCAGGCCGCGGGCTACGACGTCGTGGCCGACACGGCGAACGTGCCCGAACTGCTCGAGGCACTCGACGGCAGCGCTTGCGATGTCGTGGTGCTCGACCTGTCGCTCGGCGATGGTTCGTCAGTCACCGAGAACGTTCGCGCGGTGCTCGCCACCGGCAGCGGCGTTCTCGTGCACAGCATCGCCGACCGGGTCGCCGCCGTGCGTGAGTCGCTCGCGGCCGGTGCGGCCGGGGTCATCCCCAAGGCATCGCCGATGTCGTCGGTCATCGCCTCGATCGCCGTCGTCGCCCGCGGCGAGGTGTTGAACAACGTCGAGTGGGCGAGCGCCATCGAGGCCGACCGTGACTTCGCGAAGGCGCAGCTCGGTCGCCGTGAGCGCGACGTGCTGCATCTCTATGCCTCCGGGCTCCCGCTCAAGCTCGTCGCCATGCAGCTCGGCATCGCGCACTCCACGGCGCGCGAATACCTCGATCGGATCCGCGCGAAGTACGTGGAGGTCGGGCGGCCCGCGCCGACGAAGGTCGACCTCCTGCGCCGCGCGGTCGAAGACGGCATCCTGCCAGGGCTCGACATCGAAGGCGGGGATGCCCGCCGCTGACTGGCGCGTGACGCGCCTCGCGCCGCGCCGCAGAGCCGCCGTCACGAGGGCGCAGGTCGAGACGATCTCGTCGCGTGCGCTCGGCCTGTTGGGCCTCGTCTTCGGAGCGCAGACGCTGCCGCTCGCGATCCAGCAGTCGTCGGCGCTCGTCGAGGGCGCCGGCCCCGCCCTCATGGCCGTGCTGTACGGCGCCATCGTGGCGCTCGCCGTGGCGACCGTCACGAAGGTCGCGGTGCGCACCGCGTGCCTGGCCTTCGCCGGCCTCTACGTGGCGGCGCTGTTCGCGTGGCCGTTCCTCGTCGCGGATCCCCGGGTAATCGAGGAGAGCGCGCCCTGGCTCTACTACGTGTGCACCGTGGCGACGACCGCGGCCGTCGTCGCCGTCCCCGCGGTGTGGGCCACGGTGTACACCGTCCTCGTGCCGGCGATCTACGGCGGCATCCGGCTCCTGCCCGCCGGCGGCGAGGCCGGCCCGCTGCTCGCCGTGCTCGACGCGATGTACGCCGTGATCCTCGGCGTCGTGGTGCTCATCATCGTCACGATGCTCCGGCAGGCCGCCGAGGCCGTCGACTCGGCGCAGGAGGCGGCGCTGCAGCGCTACGACCTCGCGGCGCGCCAGCACGCGACGGAGAGCGAGCGGGTGAAGATCGACGCGCTCGTGCACGACAGCGTGCTCACGACGCTGCTCTCCGCGGCGGCGGCCGATTCCAGCCAGGAGCAGGCGCTTGCCGCGCGAATGGCCCGCGACGCCGTGCAGCGCCTCGACGAGGCGGGGGCCACACGACCACGGGTACTCGACCGCATCGGGCTGCCGGTCCTGGTTCGGCGCCTTCGCGCGGCGCTCACGACGCTCTCGACGCCGTTCACCGTGCGTGTCGTGAACGCCGGCGGCGTCGAGCTGCCGGTCGAAGCCGTCGAGGCCCTCTATACCGCCTCGGTGCAGGCCATGGTCAACAGCCTCCAGCACGCCGATGAGCCGGGGCGCTCGACTCGTCGAGAGGTCCGCATCCGCGGAGTCCGGGCGAGCGGATGCGTCATCGAGATCTCCGACAACGGAAGCGGCTTCGATCCCGCCCACGTGACCGGCGAACGGCTCGGACTTCGCGTCTCCATCGAGGAGCGCATCGCGAACGCGGGCGGCACGGCCGAGATCGTCTCCCGCATCGGGCATGGCACGACCGTGACCCTCGCCTGGCCCGCGGGTATCGAGGGGGACCGCGCATGATCTCCGTCCCTCGCTGGCTGCTCCTCGTGCTCGGGGCCATGTTCTCGACGTACCACGTGGTGCTCGGCGCCTACTCGCTCGGCACCCCGAAGTCGCCGTGGCCGGCGGTGGCGGCGCTCATGCTCTACTCGATCGCGACCGTGCTGAGCCTCTGGCCCGCCCAGCGGCTTCGGATGCCCGACTGGCTCGCCGCCTTCGACCTCGCCATCTGCATCGTGCTGCCACTCCTCGCGACGAGCCAGCTGGACCCTCGCGGCGAGAACGGGTATGCGACGTGGTACGTCGCCGCTGTGGGCACGCTCATGACCATCGCCGCTGCGAGGCGCCAGCTCATCGTGGCCTGGATCGGGGTGGTCGCTCTCGCGATGCAGAGCGTGGTGTGGGCCGGCCCGCTCTCGCTCGGCGGCCTGGGTGTCATCGGCAGCATCGTCTGGGTCGCGACCGCGCACATGCTCACGACGGCCCTCACGAACGCCGCGCGGGAGACCCGGCGGTACGCGCAGGCCGAGCGTGAGGCGGCGGCCTGGCAGGCGGCGCAGGACGCGCACCTCTTCGAGGGCCGGATGCGCCTCGCGCAGACCAACCGGATCGCCGCGCCGATGCTGCGCCGTATCGCCGATCGCAACGGCGCGCTCACCGAGGAACAGCGGCGCGAGTGCCGCATGCTCGAGGCGGCGATCCGCGACGAGATCCGCGGACGGATGCTGCTGACCGACGGCGTCCGTGCCGAGGTGCAGCGCGCCCGGGAGCGCGGCATCACCGTCAACCTGCTCGACGAGGGTGGAATCGACGATCTCGACGAAGCGGCGCGCGATCGGGTGCTCTCGCGGCTCGCCGAAGCCGTCGCCGGCTCGAACGCCGATCGCATCATCGCGCGTACCGCTGCAGAGGGCTCGCCCGTGGCGGTCACCGTCGTGGGCCTGCGCGATTCGGGAGTCGAGTCATCCGGAGTCGACACCGACGATCTCGAGGTCGAGCTCTGGCTGGAGATTCCGCGCGCACTGTGACCGCGCGAGGACCTACCTCCGGCATGCCGGTCGACGCCGGACAAGCGAGTGGATGCCGGACAAGAGAGTGGGGGGCCGATCTGAGATCGACCCCCCCATCAAGCCCGAGACACGGCGACAACCCGAATATCGCCCTGACTCGCCCCAAACGGTCATCGGTTACCCGACCGATGTCCGTGGCGACTCCTGAGGAGCCTGCGATATCCATCGTGGTACACGGCCAGGCGTCTGCAAAGTCGTCATTTCGGGGGACAGGAGTTGTCCCCCTCGTGCGACGGCGGGGACCATCGCCCGCCGATCGGCGGGAGCGCACCCGCGGCTCACGGCAGTTCGGGGGACACGACGTGCGTCATCGCCCCGCGCGCTGCCAGCGACCGTGGCCGGTCTGGAATGGAGCCCGAAGCGCGCCGCCGCTGCGAACCCAGTGGTCATGAAGGGGCTCGGGCGCGGATGCCTCGACCTCGCGTTCGTCGATCGCCGCGAGCAGCACCGCGGTGACCGCGGCAGCCTCCTCGGCGCTCACGTCGGGCGTCACGAATCGGATGTCGGCTGCCGATTCGGCGTCGGAGTGTGCAGTGTTGTCGGCCATGGTGCCCCCTAGAGCGGGATGTTCCCGTGCTTCTTCGGCGGCAGGCTCGCCCGCTTGGTGCGGAGCGCGCGGAGCGCCTTGACCACCGAGACACGGGTGGCGGCCGGCTCGATGATGCCGTCGAGCTCGCCGCGCTCGGCGGCGAGGAACGGGCTGGCCACGTTGTAGGTGTACTCGTTGGCGAGCTTCGTGCGCACGGCCGCGACATCCTCACCGGCGATCTCGGCGGCCTTGATCTCGGCGCGGTAGAGGATGTTGACCGCGCCCTGCCCGCCCATCACCGCGATCTCGGCGGTCGGCCACGCGAGGTTGATGTCGGCGCCGAGCTGCTTGGAGCCCATGACGATGTAGGCGCCGCCGTAGGCCTTGCGCGTGATGATCGTGACGAGCGGCACGGTGGCCTCGGCGTAGGCGTACAGCAGCTTCGCCCCACGCCGGATGACGCCGGTCCACTCCTGTTCGGTGCCGGGCAGATAGCCGGGCACGTCGACGAGCGTGAGGATGGGGATCGAGAACGCGTCGCAGAACCGCACGAAGCGTGAGGCCTTCTCGCCGGCCGCGATGTTGAGGGTGCCCGCCATCTGGTTCGGCTGGTTCGCGATGATGCCGACCGAGCGCCCTTCGACGCGCGCGAAGCCGACGACGATGTTCGGCGCGAACAGCGGCTGCACCTCGAGGAAGTCGCCGTGGTCGACGATGCCCTCGATGACCGAGTGCATGTCGTAGGGCTGGTTGGGGGAGTCGGGGATGACCGTGTTCAGTCGGCGGTCCTCGTCGGTGATCTCGAGCTCGGGCTCGGCGTCGTACACCGGGGCATCCGACATGTTGTTGTCGGGCAGGAACGAGATGAGCGTGCGGGCATAGTCGAGCGCGTCGGACTCGTCGCTCGCGAGGTAGTGCGCGACACCCGAGACGGTGTTGTGGGTGAGCGCGCCGCCGAGCTCCTCCATGCCGACGTCCTCACCGGTCACGGTCTTGATGACGTCGGGGCCGGTGACGAACATCTGGCTCGTCTTGTCGACCATGATCACGAAGTCGGTGAGCGCGGGAGAGTAGACGGCGCCACCGGCGGCCGGGCCGCACACGATCGAGATCTGCGGGATGACCCCGGATGCCGCCGTGTTGCGACGGAAGATCTCGCCGTACTTGCCGAGCGCGACGACGCCCTCCTGGATGCGGGCGCCGCCCGAGTCGAGGATGCCGATGATCGGCACGCCGGTCTTCAACGCGAGCTCCATGACCTTGATGATCTTCTCGCCGGCGACCTCGCCGAGCGAGCCGCCGAAGATCGTGAAGTCCTGCGAGTAGACAGCGACCTGTCGGCCGTGGATCGTGCCCGTACCCGTGACGACCGCGTCACCGTAGGGGCGCTTCACGTCCATGCCGAACGCGTGCGTGCGGTGGCGCACGAACTCGTCGAGCTCGACGAACGAGCCCGCGTCGAGCAGTTCGGCGATGCGCTCGCGCGCCGTCATCTTGCCCTTGGCGTGCTGCTTCTCGATGGCCGCCTCGCCGCTCGCCGTGACGGCTTCGTGGTAGCGGAGTTTGAGGTCGGCGAGCTTGCCCGCAGTCGTGGAGAGGTCGGGGCCGTCAGTCGCTTCGGTCACGCCGTTCACTCTACCGGCGCCCATCCGGCCGCATTACTTGAGGGAATCCTACAAATCTCCTCACGGCGCTCGTGGCTATCGCCATGCCCGGCATCCGTTCGGACACTAGCCTGAACTCGACACGAGCAACCGGAGGTGCCGATGGATTGGGAGCGGAGCCGAAAGGCGGTGCCGCGCTTCGAGTTCCTCGCCGAAGCCGGCTCGACGAATGACGAGCTGCGCACCGCGGCGATCGGACCGGATGCCGCGGCCTGGCCGGCGGGCGCCGTCATCGTCACCGACAACCAGACCCGCGGCCGCGGGCGCCTCGGCCGCACCTGGCTCGCGCCCACGGGGAAGACGCTCGCGATCTCGGTGCTGCTGCGGCCCGAACTGCCGGGCGGCGCACCGTTCCCGCCCGACGGCTACGGGTGGATCCCGCTCATCGCGGGAGCGGCGATGACCGAGGCCGTGCAACGGGCCGTCGAGGCCGGACGATCGGCAGCCGCCTCCGGCGACGAGGCCGCGAACGGGGTATCCACTCCGCCGGCGGGCGCCGATGAATCGCTCGATGCCGACGGCACCGGCGGGGTCGTGGTCGAGCTCAAGTGGCCGAACGACGTGCTCATCTCGGGCTTCAAGGTGTGCGGCATCCTCTCCGAGCTGCTGCCCGAGTCCGGCGCGGTCGTCGTCGGCGCCGGCCTCAACCTCACGCTCGACGAGCACGACCTGCCCACCCTCACCTCCACGTCGCTCCTGCTCGTCACGGGCACGCAGCCCGACGCCGACGCCGTGCTCGCCGACTACCTCAGCGGATTCCTCTCGCTGTTCCGGGCCTTCGCCGAGCACGGGGCGGATGCCGCGGCGAGCGGCATCGCCGATCGGGTCAGCTCGCTCTGCGGCACGATCGGCTCCGAGGTGCGAGTGGAGCTGCCGGGCGGCCGCGAGCTCCTCGGCGTCGCCGAGCGGATCGACCGCGACGGCCGCCTCGTGGTGCGAGACCGTGAGAATGGTGAGCCGCAGTCTGTCGCCGCCGGCGACGTGACGCACCTGCGGTATTAATGGGCATATGAGCCCCGCCGCGAGCCACGAGCCGGCCGCGCCGCCCGCACTGCCGGTCGAGCGTGTCGTCGCACGGCTCCGACGGCACGGGCGCATCCTCGTGCTGCCGACGGTGCTCTTCATCGCCGTGACGGGGGTTGCGACCTACGCCGCGGCAACCCTGCGGGAACCCTGGCAGCAGCTCGCCATCGCGGGAATCGCGACGCTCGCGGTGCTCGTCTTCTCGTTCCTGCCGTTCCTCGCCTGGCTCACCCGGCGTACCACCGTCACGACGAGGCGCATCATCCTTCGCAGCGGTGTCTTCGTGCGCGTACGGCAGGAGCTGCTGCACAGCCGTGGCTACGACGTGAGCGTGCGCCGCACCTGGGCGCAGAGCGCCTTCGGCTCTGGCGATGTGCGCATTAACACCGGGCACGATCGCCCGGTCGTGTTGAAAGACGTGCCGCGGCCACAGGTCGTGCAGGCGGCGCTCCAGGAGCTCATGGAGGACGCGCACACGATCATCGGCGATCGCCGCCGCGCCGACCAGTCGACCATCGACGGTGACACCGTCGCATGGGGCGGGCGCTGAGCTTGAATCGCCGATGTGCCCCACGAGGCCTCCGGAGGACGTAACGTAGATAAGTGGTCTCGTGCGCCCCCCGAGCGCGAGCCGCGCGATGAAGGGTTCCACTTGGCCGACGAATGCATCCATGGTTTCGACGACGGCCTGTGCGCCATCTGCTTCCCACCGCCGGAGTTCGAGCCGGCCCCGAAGGCCGCGCCGCTGCCGCGGAGCGGCCGCGTCACGGGAACCAGGCCGCGCCGTCCACCCGCCCGCGTGCCCGGTGCCTCGCGGCCCACGCTCCTCGCCGATGCCCCGCAGATCGACGCGAAGGCGCTGCGCATCTACCACGTCACGCACTTCGACAACCTCGCCCCCATCCTCGACGCGGGGGCCCTGCTCGCGGATGCCGCGGGCGCGAAGCCGGTCGTCGACGTCTCGGCCCCCGATGCCCGTGAGTTCCGCCGTACGGCGACGATCGACGGCACCGACGCGGTCGTGGCCGACTACGTGCCGTTCCTGCTGACGACCGACGCCCACGTCTGGAACGCCGTGCGCACCGCGACGCCCGACCCGCGACTCGCGCCGGAGACGACGAAGCGCGCTCCTGCCGACTTCGTGATCCTCGTGAGCTCGGTCGCCGGAGCGCTCGGCGACGACGCCGAGCTGCCCGGCGCGATCGTCGTGACCGACGCGGATGCCGCGGCCGGCGGCACGCTCGAGGCATCCGCCTGGCCCGAGACCCAGCGAGCCCTGCAGCGCCTGCACCGCGACGACGAGGGCGCGCGCCTGCACACGGCCGAGTTGCTCGTGCGCGAGTGCCTGCCGCTCGACAACGTCGCACTCATCGCCGTGGCCAACGACCCCGTGCGCGATCGGGTGCGATCCGCGCTCGCCGCAGCGGGCCTGCGCACCCGGGTTGCGGTGTACCCGCCGTGGTTCCAGCCGACCCCTGACGACGCCGAGTAACAGCTCGCCGCGCTAGGTGCGTTCCCGGGGCGTGGTGGGCGTTTCGGGGGTGCTCGTCGCGGGCTCCTCGAAGAGGGTGCGCTGGGCCTCCTCGACGCGCTCGAGGTTCGAGAGCCCGTCGGCGCGGTGGTGCCCGTAGACCCAGAAGCGGTACAGCAGGAACCGGAACGCCGTGCCGAGCGCGAGCCCGACCACGTTCGTCGCGATGTTGTCGGCGACGAGGCTCGTGAAGCCGAGCACGTGGTGACTCACCCAGAGGCAGATGAGGGCGATCGCCATGCCGCCCAGCGAGACCACGAGGTACTCGGCGAACTCGCGCAGGTAGTTGCGGCGGCGGTGCCTCCGGAAGGTCCAATAGCGGTTGCCGAGCCAGTTGAAGACGATCGCGACGCTCGTCGAGATCGTCTTCGCGCCGATCGCCGACTGCGCCCAGTGGTCGTCGCCGAAGACGCCGAGCCGCAGGAGGTTGAAGAGCGTCACGTCGATGACGAGGCCGATGAGGCCGACGACACCGAACTTCACGGCGTAGGCGAGGAGGCCGTGCCAGAGTCGCTGGGCGACGGTCACGACCTGGTTGGACACCGCCACATCCTATGCCGTGAGGCTCCGCCTAGACTGGACGAGGCGCCCCGTAGGGGCCCTACGGCGGCGGTGAATGGAGTGCACGGAGTGCGAGTCGGAGTGATCGGCGGCGGCCAGCTGGCGAGGATGATGATCCCCGCGGCGATCGAACTGGGCGTCGAGCTGCGCGTGCTCGCCGAGGCCGAGGGCATGTCGGCGGCGATCGCCGCCGAGCGGGTCGGCGACTACACCGATGCCGACACCGTGCTCGCCTTCGCGCGCGAGGTCGACGTCGTCACCTTCGACCACGAGCACGTGCCACAGGACGTGCTGCACGCCCTCGTCGACGCAGGAGTGCCGGTGCATCCGGGTCCCGATGCCCTGCGTTACGCGCAGGACAAGCTGCTCATGCGCGAAGGGCTGTCGCGGCTCGGCCTGCCCGTGCCCGATTGGGCGCGCGTCGAGACGCCGGCCGAACTCGACGTGTTCATCGCCGACCACGGCGGTGCTGCCGTCGTGAAGACCCCGAGGGGCGGCTACGACGGCAAGGGCGTGCGCGTCGTGCACAGTGCCGCAGAGGTGGCCGAGTGGTTCGCGACGATCGCCGAAGACGGCCGCGCCGGTGCGCTCCTCGTCGAGGAGCTCGTCGAGTTCCGCCGTGAGCTCGCCCAGCTCGTCGCGCGCCGCCCGAGCGGCGAGATCGCCGCATGGCCGCTCGTCGAGACGGTCCAGGTCGGCGGCGTCTGCAGCGAGGTCATCGCCCCGGCTCCGCGCTCGGCCGGAAAGCTCGCGGATGTCGCCGCTGACGTCGCGATCGCGATCGCCGAGGGGCTCGGCGTCACGGGAGTGCTCGCCGTCGAGCTCTTCGAGACGACCGACGACCGCGTGCTCGTCAACGAGCTGGCGATGCGGCCGCACAACAGCGGGCACTGGTCGATGGACGGCTCCACCACGAGCCAGTTCGAGCAGCACCTGCGAGCGGTGCTCGACCTGCCGCTCGGCGGCACCGGCTGCCACGAGGAATGGGCCGTGATGGTCAACGTGCTCGGCGGCCCGGTCGAGGGCACGCTCGCCGATCGTTACGCCGAGGCGTTCGAGGGCCACCCCACCGTGAAGATCCACAACTATGGCAAGGTGCCGCGACCCGGCCGCAAGGTCGGCCACGTGACGGCGATCGGATCCAACCTCGACGACGCCGTCTACGAGGCCCGCGCGGCGGCCGCCGTCTTCCAGGACTGATCGCACTGCGCGCCCTGCGGGCTTCTCACAGTCCGCGGCTTTAGGATCGTCGGGTGACTGCAGGCAACACCACCCCGCTCGTCGGCGTCGTGATGGGATCCGACTCCGACTGGAACGTGATGCGCGAGGCATCCGAGCTCCTCGACGAATTCGGCGTCGCCCATGAGGTGGAAGTCGTCTCCGCGCACCGCACTCCCGAGAAGATGATCGCCTACGGCAAGCAGGCCGCCGTGCGCGGCCTCAAGGTGATCATCGCGGGCGCCGGCGGAGCGGCCCACCTGCCCGGCATGCTCGCGTCGGTCACCACGCTTCCCGTCGTCGGCGTGCCGGTGCCGCTCGGCCGGCTCGACGGGCTCGACTCCCTGCTCTCCATCGTGCAGATGCCCGCCGGGGTTCCCGTCGCGACCGTCTCGATCGGCGGCGCGAAGAACGCGGGCCTGCTCGCTGTGAAGATCCTCGCGACGTCGGATGCCGCGCTCAGCGCCGCGCTCGCCGACTACGCCACCGCCCTCGCCGCCCTCGTCGAGGAGAAGAACGAACGGCTCAAGTCCACCCGATGAGTCTCGCAGCAAGCCCCATACGCTACCCCGACCTCGCGTCGCGCACGGTCATGACCCGGCGCGCCTGGTGGCTCGTCGTGCTCAACTTCCTCATCCCCGGCTCGTCGCAAGTGCTCGCGGGAGACCGAAAGCTCGGCCGGTTCGGACTCGGCGCCACCATCACGCTCTGGCTGGTCGCGATCGTTGCGCTCGTGGTGTGGTTCCTCTGGCCGGCGGTGCTCTACACGGTGTTCTCGACGACCATCACGTTGTGGGTGGTCGCGCTCGTGCTGGCGTTCTACGCGGTGCTGTGGGTCATTCTGACGCTCGACACGCTGCGCCTCGTGCGCCTCGTGAAGACCGCGCCCTCCGCTCGTGCCTGGCTCGCCGGATTCACGACGCTCGTCATGATCGGCCTCTCCGGCACGGCCGCGTACGGCGCCTATGTCGCCACCACCGCGAGCGGCTTCCTGTCGTCGGTCTTCGTGGCCGGCCCGACTGAGCCACCGATCGACGGCAAGTACAACTTCCTCCTGCTCGGCGGCGACGCCGGTCCCGACCGCGACGGCCTCCGGCCCGACAGCATCACGGTCGTGAGCGTCGATGCCGAGACGGGGCAGGCGGTCACGATCGGCCTGCCGCGCAACATGGAGGACGTGCCCTTCAACGAGGACTCGCCGCTCGCCGCCGTGTACCCCGAGGGCTACGGCTCGATCGACGGCTGCGAGGTCGACGTCTGCATGCTGAACTCGATCTACACCGAGGTCGAGCTCATGAGCCCCGAGATGTACCCGAACGCCGTCAACGAAGGCAGCGAGCCCGGCATCGAGGCGATGCGCGACGCCGCCGAGGCGATCACCGGACTGCAGATCCAGTACTACGTGCTCATCGACATGCAGGGCTTCCTCGAGCTCATCGACGCACTCGGCGGCGTCACCGTGACGGTGCCCGAGGATGTGCCGATCCACGCCGACGAGACGTTCACGACCGTCGCCGAGTGGATCCCGGCCGGCGAGCAGCACCTCGACGGCTACCACGCGCTCTGGTACGCCCGTTCGCGCCACGGCACGAGCGACTACGACCGGATGGCGCGGCAGCGCCAGATCCAGGAGGCGGTGCTCGAGCAGTTCAACCCCGCGAACGTGCTCTCGAAGTTCCAGGAGATCGCCGCTGCCGGTTCGCAGGTCGTCAAGACCGACATCCCGCAGTCGATGCTCGGTTACTTCGTCGATCTCGCGTCGAAGACGAAGGCGCTGCCGATCACCGACGTCGAGCTCGTGCCCGACAACGGGATCGACCCGGAGGATCCCGACTACGACTACGCACGCCAGCTCGTGCAGCAGGCGGTCTTCCCGCCGACGGAGGAGCCGGCCGAGGGGTAGCCGACGCCCGCAGCGGTCGATGGCCGTCCGGCATCTGCCGGCCGGCGTGCGCTGCCGGTTCAGAGGTCGGCGTGCAACTGCCAGACGCGTTCGGCGGAATCCCGCCAGCTGAAGGCGCGGCTTCGATCGCTGCCCGTGAGCGCCATCCGGTCGGCGAACGATCGGTCGCCGATGACCGAGGTGATCGCGGCGGCCAGCCGGTCGGTGTAGCCGTCGCCGACCCCCACCGGAACGGCGAGGCCGGCGCCGGCCGAGACCTCGAGGAACGCCGGGGCATCCGAGTGGATGACCGGAACGCCGAGGCTGAACGCTTCGATCAGCGAGGTGCCGGAGCCCGCGTCGTGGCTCGGGTCGACGAACGCGAGCGACCGGCCGATCACGACTGCGAGGTCGGCCGGCTCGAGATCGTCGAGGTGGTGGATGCGGGCGGGATCGACGCCGTACTCCTCGCCGACGGTGGCCAGGTGCTGGTCGCCCCAGTTCTCGGGGCCGATGACCACCACCGGCACCTCCGGCACGCCGGAGCGCCCCAGCGCCGCGAGCACGTCGACGACGCCCTTGCGGGGCTCGAGGGTTCCCGGCACGGCGAGGTACTCGCGCGGCAACCCGAGGCGTGCCGCGCGCTCGTCGGCGTCGGGCCCGATCGTGAGGCCCGAGCGCGGCGCCGTGCCGATGACGCGCACGCGATCTCCGAAGTCGGCGATCATGCCGAGCCGCTCCGCGAGCGCGTGCGTCGGCACGACGATCGCGTCGGCATGCTTGAGCGCGCGCTTCAGCGTGCCCTTCTGCCAGGCGACCGATGCCGCGCTCAGCGCTTCGGGGTTGGTCCACGCGAGCACGTCGTGCACCGTGGCCACGACCTGGTTGCCGTCGGCGCGATCGTGCTTGCGCAGGGGCGCGAACAGGCTCATGCCGTGGATCATGCCGCCCCCGGGCGACGTCGTGATGCCGAGCTGCCACGCCGCGGCGAGCTCGCGCCGCGCGAGGGTGGTCTTGTACAGCCCCGACAGCCCGGGAACCTCGCGGAGCACCCGATCGTAGTCCTCGGGAAGCGACGACGAGACGATCGCCTCGACCTCGCAGCCGCGCGGCGCGGCGGCGACGAGGGCGCGACCGAGATCACGCGTGTATCGCCCGATCGGCCCGGGCACGGGTGCCACGATCTGATCGAGGATGACGCGGAGGGTGGTGGTCGCCACACTGCTTCCTTTCGCGGTCTGACGGGCATCGGATCCCCCAGCCAACCCTAGCCGGGTTCGCTCCACGACAACCGCAGTGGGGTTCCCCGGCGGAGACTACTCGATCGTGAACGGGTGGGATGGCTCGTGGTGAATCCGTCCTATCATCTCGCCCGCTGGAACGGCCTGTACCACCGTAGGCGGGGGCGGACCCGGGTGACGAGGACGCGATCGCACGCCGCTCATGGGAGCGGCGTCAGCAGCGCAGTCTCACGTCACCAGGCGCTTGAGCCAGTCGGGGATCATCCCGCGACGGCGTGCCAGGCCGTGCAGTGTTCCGGTGCCGATCGCGAGCACCTGTGCGATCCGCTGCGGTCCGCTCACCATCGAGATGATCATCCCGCCCATCTCGCGCTTCAGGACGGTGAGCACCCAGCGTGGTCGCTTCCGCACGTTGCGCAGCATCAGGTCGATGTTGTTTCGCGCGATGTAGTAGCGGCGGAATGGGGAGTGGTACTGATAGGTCGCGATGTGGCCGCTCGCGTGTCGGAGTGGGACTCCGAACGGCCGGAGCTCGGCGCGACGCCCGATCGAGTGGCGGATGTCGGTGCCCTTCGCGACGGCGATCCTGAACCCGCTGTCACGAACGCGCAGGCAGTACTCGGTGTCGACGCAGTCGATGACGAGTCGTTCGTCGAAGAGCCCCGCCGACTCGAGGCACTCGCGGCTGATGACGAACCCGGTCTGAATCGCTTCGGGCACGAGCCCGAGACCCTCGGGCGACACCCAGGTCGGCAGGGCAGGCGCGCCGTTCACCGCGTCGACGACCACGATCCCCACTCTGGTGACGGGATTGGCCCGGCGGAAGACGTCGAGAGCCGTCGTGACGTATTCGTCGGGAAGGCGCGTGTCCTGGTCGACGGTGAGGACGAAGTCGGCCCCATCGTCGAGCGCCCAGGTGATGCCGGCGTTCAATGCTGCGGCGATCCCCGAGTTCGAGCTGAGGCGGATGACGTGGGCGCCCTCGGCCTCCGCCGCATCCAGGATCACTGAAGCGGCCTCGCCGCTTCCGTCATCCACGACGACGACCGCTGCGACCTGCGGGGCGATCTGCCGTAGGTGGCCGAGGGCTTCCTCATCGGGTCGATAGGTGGGCACGACGGCGATCACACGTGGCACGGGGGTCCTTCCGCGAGGCCGCTCTGCGGCGTCCTGCGCACATTAGAGTAGTTCACTGTTGCCGAATGAGAGGACGTAGACGTGGAAACTGCCGACGGCCTTTCGTGGGCCTCGCAGCGCGAGTACATCCTGTCGCCGCACGAGCGTGCGAGTGAGGCGGCATTCCGTCGTGACGATGAACGCGTGGGCGCTGAGGCGGCCGAGCGGTATGGTCGCGCGACGGCCGGCGCCGTGCCCTCTCGGGCGCGTTCGGTCGTTCGCTCCGCGTCGCACCGCATCCTCGCCTCCAGACCCGGACGGTTCCTGCGGCGCCTGGAGCGTCGCGCCGGGCGCGAAGCCATTCGCGTGCGATCTCGGCTCGAGCACGTCGTGTTGGCTCGACCGGGTTCGAGGCGGCGCCTTTACGAGGTCGTGGACGAGCCGGCGGACGCGCACTCCGGCAACGCACTGCTGGCCGACGCGACGACCCCATATCTCGTCTTCCTCCGCAATGGGGGAGTGCTCTCCCCGGCGGGGGCCGCCGCGCTCGACGACGCCCTCGATGGTGATGCCTCGGCCCAGCTGATCTTCGGCGACAGTCGTGTGCCCTCCGGCCTGCGCGTCAGGGCCCCGGCCTTCTCTCCCTTCCGATTGCGATCCGAGGACTACCTCGGTCCGATCGTCGCCGTGTCAGTGCGCGCGCTTAGGGAGCGGGGCGGCTTCTCGCCGAATGCCGACGGAGCCCAGATCCTGGACTTCGCGCTCCGCACGCCCGAGCGGGAGGCTCGCCGTCTGCGAGCGGTGCTCGGATGGGGACCCGCCGTCGACACGCGAGAGGGCGAACCCGCAGAACTGGCCGTCGCCGTCGTGCGAAGGGCGCTTGCCGACGAAGGGGTGGCCGCGCAGGTGGAAGCAACGCGGTTCGGCCGCCGGCGAGTGTCGTACGAGCCGCTGCAAGCGTCGACGATCTCGGTCGTCATCCCGACCCGTGGCGGCTCCGGATCCATTGCCGGGTCCGAGCGAACCTTCGTGGTCGAGGCGGTCCGCGGACTGCTGGAACGCGGCACGACGCGCGACCTCGAGATCGTCGTCGTCGCCGATGATGCGACGCCCCAGCGCGTGATCGACGAATTGGAGGCGGTCGCCGGAGACCGGCTGAAGCTCGTGCGCTGGAGCGGCGCATTCGACTTCAGCGCCAAGATGAACCGCGGTGCCGCGGCGGCGAGCGGCGAGTACCTGCTGTTGCTGAACGACGACATCGAGCTCGTCGAGCCTGCGTCGATCGAGCGGATGCTGTCGATCGCGCAGCAGCCCGGCGTCGGGCTCGTCGGCGCGCTCCTCTACTTCGAAGACGGCTCTATCCAGCATCTCGGTCATCTTTACCACGGCGGGGGCGCCGGCCACGTCGGATTCGGAATCACCCCTGGTGCGCGCGCACCCATCGAGACGCTTGCGATCACTCGCGAGGTCTCAGGTGTGACCGCGGCCTGCGCGATCATCTCCCGTGATCTGTTCCGGGAGGTCGGCGGCTTCTCGCTCTCATTCCCCGGCAACTACAACGACGTCGACCTGAGCATGAAGGTGCGCACGCGCGGACACACGATCCTGTGCACGGGCGACGCGGCCTTTTACCACTTCGAGTCCAAGACACGCGACGCTCGAGTGCTCGAGAGCGAACTCGACCACCTGCAGGCGCGATGGGGCGCGCTTGTGGAGCGCGATCGATACTCGCGTGAGCAGGAGCACAGCCTCTGATCCCATCGGATGCCGCGACGGGCGCACGGATGCCGCGACACGCATGGATGCCGCGACGAAGCAGATGCCGCGAACGCGGTGGGGGTCACACGGTGGTGAGCGCTCCGTGCCGGACAGCGTCCGCGAGTGCCTCGCGCCACGGTCGCATCTCGGAGAGGCCTGCCGCGGCCCAGGCTTCGTGGCCGAGCACCGAGTACGAGGGGCGCGGTGCCGGACGGACGAACGCGGAGCTGTCGGTCGGGGTGATCCGTTCGGGGTCGAGACCCGACTCCTCGAGCACGGCTCGCGCGAACTCGAACCACGTGGCCGCTCCTGAGTTCGTGCCGTGATAGATGCCGGCAGGGGCGTCGGCGTCGAGCAGTGCGACGATGTGCGCCGCGAGGTCGGCCGTCCACGTCGGCTGCCCGAGCTGGTCGTCGACGACTGACCACGTGTCGCGGGACGCCGCGATGGCGAGCATCGTCTTCGCGAAGTTCGGTCCGTGTGCGCCATACAACCACGCGGTGCGCACGACATACGCGCCGTCGGGGTTGCGCTCGAGCACGAGTTCCTCGCCAGCGGCCTTGGTGCGGCCGTAGGCCGAGATCGGCGCGCGAGGCGTGACCTCGGCGTAGGGAACGGTGGCATGGCCGTCGAACACGTAGTCCGTCGAGACCTGCACGATCTTCGCGCCGACGGCGGCCGCCGCCTCGGCGAGGTTGCCGGCTCCGGTGGCGTTCACGGCGTAGGCGTCGGCCTCGTGGGTCTCGGCGTCGTCGACCTTCGTATAGGCGGCGCAGTTGATGACGACATCGTGGCCGCGCACCGCGGCCAGAACCGCCGCGGCATCCGTCACGTCGAGATCGGCACGGCCGAGAGCCGTGACCTCCCGACCCTCGAGCGTTGACTGGAGATCGCGCCCGAGCATGCCGCTCGCGCCGGTGATGAGATATCGCACCTCGCCGCTACCCCTGACCCTGCGCGGTGTACCGGGCCTCGGTGGCGTCCTTCTGCGGCGCCCACCATGCCTCGTTGTCGCGGTACCAGGCGATCGTGTCGGCGAGGCCTGCCTCGAAGTCGGAGAACCTCGGCTCCCAGCCGAGTTCCGTGCGCAGCCGCGTCGAGTCGATCGCGTAGCGGAGGTCGTGTCCGGGGCGGTCGGTCACGTGGTCGTACGCATCGGCGGGCTGGCCGAGCGCCGTGAGGATCAGCTCGACGACCTCCTTGTTGTTCTTCTCGCCGTCGGCACCGATGAGATACGTCTCGCCGATCTCACCCTTGTCGAGGATCGTGAGCACGGCCGAGGAGTGGTCGTTCGCGTGAATCCAGTCGCGGACGTTCTCTCCCTTGCCGTAGAGCTTGGGGCGTTCGCCGCGGAGCACGTTCGTGATCTGCCGGGGGATGAACTTCTCGACGTGCTGGTAGGGACCGTAGTTGTTCGAGCAGTTCGAGATCGTCGCCTTGACGCCGAAGGATCGCACCCACGCGCGCACGAGCAGGTCGCTGCCGGCCTTGGTCGACGAGTAGGGACTCGAGGGGTTGTAGGGCGTCTGCTCGGTGAACTTCGCCGGGTCGTCGAGCTCGAGGTCGCCATAGACCTCGTCGGTCGAGATGTGGTGGAAGCGGATGTCGTGCTTGCGTGCCGCCTCGAGCAGCGTGTAGGTGCCGATGATGTTGGTGTCGAGGAACGGGCGGGGATTCTCGAGCGAGTTGTCGTTGTGGCTCTCGGCGGCGTAGTGCACGACCGCGTCGTGCTCGCCGAAGAGCTCATCGACGAGCGCCGCATCGCAGATGTCGCCCTGCACGAAGCGGAACCGGTCGGCGGGGAGGCCCTCGAGCGAGGCGAGATTGCCCGCGTAGGTGAGCTTGTCGAGCACGGTCACCGAGTGGTCGGTGTTCGCGAGCACGTAGTGGACGAAGTTGGATCCGATGAAACCGGCTCCGCCGGTCACGAGAAGTCTTGACACCCGGATATCCTACCCAGTTGGAATTGCGTGGGTTCTCTCAGCGTTTCCGGTTCGGGCGACTGTGCCTCGGTCCGCCGGCTCGGAAGCGCTTCGCCGTCCGCTCGTTCTCCCCGTGAGATCGTGCTGCTCGGCCGTTGTTATGCTGAGCGCATCCACGCGGGCCCGGTTCGGGGGTCCGCCGATCCTACGGAGCACATGTGCCGTTCACACGCCTGCTGACGGTCATCGACGCAGTACGGGGGTTCATCCGGGGCGACGATGAGAACGCACGCTCCCGCCGGATGGCTCTCCTCAATCGGGTCAGTCGGGCGCCGTTGACTGGCGACGGTCCGGTGGTGAGCCTGACCACGCACGGCGATCGCGTGCGACGGGTGCATCTGACGATCGAAACGATCGGCCGCGGCACCGTCAAGCCTTCCGAGATCTTCCTCTGGCTGGACGAGCCCGAGGTCGTCGCTCGGCCACCTCGCACCATCAAACGGCTTCAGCGCCGCGGGCTCTCCTTGCGGCTGTCGAAGAACTTCGGCCCGCACACCAAGTACTACCCCTACCTGCTCGCCCACGATTCGTTCGATCGACCACTCGTCACCGCCGACGACGACATGCTGTATCCGTTCACGTGGCTCGCCGGCCTTGCTGACGCGAGCAAGGTTCACCCTGACGAGGTGCTCTGCTATCGCGCACGTCGCGTGTAGCTCCGCGACGGTCGACTCGAGCCGTATCTGACGTGGCCGCTGGTCGGTACGACGGAGCCCTCATACCTGAACTTTGCGACCGGCGTGTCAGGGGCGCTCTACCCGCCCCGGTTCCTCGCACAGGTCAAGTCGTTCGGCGACGGTTTCCTTGCGACGTGCCCGAGGCAGGATGACGTCTGGCTTCACTGGATCGCGGTGACCACCGGCAACACCGTGCGGCAGATCGAGGCGGAGGCGAAGAACTTCCCGACCGTGCCACAGACGCAGGGACAAGCGCTGCAGGATCTAAACGTCCTCGGTGGCGCCAATGACGCGCACATCGCGGCGACGTATACCGAATCTGCGATCCGCCGCCTTCAGGAAGCGTAGGGCGCCGGGCGCAGCGTCGGCTTCAAGCTCAGCAACCGGTCGCGTACTTGTTAGACTCGGCCGGTGCAGATCCGCGAATTGAAGATCCCCGACAGCTACGAGATCACCCCGAAGCCGTTCGGCGACGATCGCGGAGTGTTCTTCGAGTGGTACCGCTCGGATCGGCTCGAGGCCGTGATCGGACATTCGCTCTCGCTCGCACAGGGGAACCAATCGGTCTCACGTCGCGGTGTCGTGCGAGGCATCCACTTCGCCGACGTGCCGCCGAGCCAGGCGAAGTACGTCACCGCCCCGCGCGGTGCCGTGCTCGACTTCGTGATCGACCTCCGCGTCGGATCGCCGGCCTTCGGGCAATGGGACTCCGTGCTCCTCGATGATGTCGATCACCGTGCCATCTACATCGCGGAGGGACTCGGCCACTGCTTCGTGGCGCTCACCGAAGACGCCAACGTCAGCTACCTGGTCTCCGCCCCGTACAACGCGGAGCGAGAGCATGGGATCAACCCATTGGACCCCGCCGTCGGTCTCGACTTCCCGATCGCATCCGACGCCCTCCTGCTTTCGCCGAAAGACACCGACGCACCGACGCTCGCCGAGGCCGAGGCCACCGGCCTGCTGCCGACGTGGGAGAACGCTCGAGCGTTCTACGACTCGCTGAACGAAGGGCGATGAGCATGCGCGGCATCATCTTGGCCGGTGGATCCGGCACTCGGCTGTGGCCGATCACCAAGGGCATCTCGAAGCAGCTCATGCCCATCTACGACAAGCCCATGATCTACTACCCGCTGTCGACGCTGATGATGGCCGGGATCAACGAGATCCTCATCATCACGACGCCGGAGTACAACGAGCAGTTCAAGGCACTTCTCGGCGACGGGTCGCAGCTCGGGATTCATCTCGAGTACGCAGTTCAGCCGTCGCCCGATGGACTCGCCCAGGCCTTCATCATCGGCGAGGAATTCATCGGCGACGAGTCGGTCGCGCTGGTTCTCGGCGACAACATCTTCCATGGCTCGGGCCTCGGCTCCGCGCTCCGGCAGCACACAGAGGTCGATGGTGCGCTCATCTTCGCCTACCAGGTCAGCGATCCCAGCGCCTACGGCGTCGTCGAGTTCGACGACGAATTCCGGGCGGTGTCCATCGAGGAGAAGCCGGTGAAGCCGAAGAGCGACTTCGCAGTCCCCGGACTCTATTTCTACGACAATCGGGTCATCGAGATCGCAAGGACCATCGAGCCGAGCGCTCGTGGCGAGCTCGAGATCAGCTCGGTGAACGACCGGTACCTTCAGGACGGATCGCTGAAGGTCCAGGTGCTCGACCGGGGAACGGCCTGGCTCGACACCGGCACCTTCGAGTCGATGATGCAGGCATCCGAGTACGTGCGCGTCATCGAGGACCGCCAAGGCTTCAAGATCGGCTGCATCGAGGAGATCGCCTGGCGAGCTGGGTGGATCGACCTCTCACAGCTCGATATGCTCGCTGAGCCCCTGATCAAGAGCGGATACGGGCGCTACCTGCGGTCGCTGGTCGCGGCGGCGAGTTCGTAGCCCATCGCTCAATCGCCTTCGCGCCCGGTGCCGGCTCGGCTCCGGGCTGCGTGCGTTGCCCTGCGCATCGGAGACGTGAGCTCATGCGCGGTGTTCGCGAGTCGATCGAGGAACCGGACGGCTCGTCGCGACCGGACCTCGTGGAGATCGCGCAGGGCATCCGCGAGGGCGTCCTCTAGCGATCGGATGCGGTCTTCGGCCTTCTCTGCCCGTACCGTGAGCTCTTCCGTGAGCTGTTCGATCTGTCGTGCTCGTTCGAACAGCAGTCCCTCGGCCCTGGCGAGCGGAGCGACACGTGCGATCTCGCGGGTGCGACGATCCGCGTCGTAGGGCACATCGGGCAGGCCGTAGCGGGCGAGTGAGGTCAACCGGTCGTCGAGGACGAACGTGCCGTCGGCGAGTCCGCTCTCGAGCCGTGTGGCATCCGGGTGCCGGATCAGGTAGAAGCCCTCGAGCATCCCAGCTTGCATCCGGGCATAGTCGATCATTCCGTGGTGGTTCGGGCTGGGGCGTTTTGCGCCCGCTGACGTGTAGGCGCGACCGGCCGCTTCGACCTTCCGCGAATACTGTCCCCACGAGCGCCACGGCAGGTGCAGCACCTCGAGGGAGTCGTCGCGGGCCGGTGTGCCGCGGCTCGGGAGCGACACGGCGTGGTTGCCCTGCGCCACCTCGATCTCGGGCGAGCCGACGTGAACCGCATCGGGCGTCGAGTGAGCCAACAGGCCGAGACTGCGGAGTTCGTCGACCGTCCGAGTGTCGCGGTACACCAGGCGATCGAGTCCGGCGCCTTCGAGGGCGGGCATGCCCGTCATGTCGATCACGGGCACGAGGAAGGTCTGGAACACACGTGGGGTGTTCTCCAAGACGTCTCGAATCGTCCGCGCGGGGTTCCGTGCCACCCAGAACTCGTCCGCATCGGCGTTGATCACCCAATCGGCCCCGTATTCGGTGTACGCATCGCGAGCCATGGCCGTGACGACCTCGCTCTGCTGCTTCTGGTGCACGGGATCGAAGTGAAGATCCACGAGCCCGTCGCTCGCGTACTCCTCGAGGATCTCTGTCGTACCGTCGACCGAGCCGTTGTCGGTGACGATGATCCGGTCGACCCCTTGGGCGCGGTGATGTTCAAGCGTCGCCCGGATGATGTCCGCCTCGTCGCGGACCATCATGGTCATGACCAACTTCATTGCATCACCTTCAGGTAGGGCGGGCGAGCGTCATGCGGACGTCCGGCCGCTGTCGGGTTTCCGTGCCCGCGCCTGCAGTTGCAGGGTGAGCGATCGGACGCCGAGCGCGCCATAGATCGCCCATCGTATTGGCAGGAGCAGCGGTCCAGCATATCGGCGGCCCACGAATCGGCGCGCGCTCGCGTGATGGGCCGCGACCATGCGTGGCGCTTCGGCCGAAGTAGAGTGCGCGCCCGTGTGAACGACTCGTGCGGACGGCTCGTAGAGATTGAGGTGACCCGCTTCAGCCATTCGTACTCCGAGATCGACATCCTCGAAGTACATGAAGTACCCCTCGTCGAACCCGCCGATCGCATCGAATGCCGCTCGGCGTACGAGCAGGCATGAACCCGACAGCCAGCCTGCGATCCGAGCCTCACCCGAGAGATCGGACGGGGTGCGATAGGTGCGGGTCCAGGGGTTTCCCTTCCAGATGTTCGCGAAGAGTGCATGCCCGATGCCGGTGCGCAGCGATGGGACCGCGCGTGCGGACGGGTACGTGGACCCGTCTTCGTTGAGCACTCGCGGCCCGACGGCGCCGATGGTGGGGTCGGCTTCGAGGCGATCGACGAGGACGTCGAGCGAGCCGGGGAGGAGGCGCACGTCGGGATTGCAGATCAGGACCCACTGGATCTCAGGGGCGAGTACCCGAATCGCGGCGTTGACGGCGCCGCCGTAGCCGGCATTGCGATCCATCGGGAGGTAACGGGCGCCGGACTCCACGGCGACCCTCTTCTCGCCGTCGTCGGGGGCGTTGTCGGCGATGACCACTTCGTACGGCCGGCTCGTCGCCTCCCGCAAGGAGGAGATCAGGCCGGGAAGCACCGATCCGGAGCGGTAACTCACGGTGACGACGGCAAGGGCAGGAGAAGGGCTCACTGGTGGGCGGGGTCCGCGTCGAAGGACACGTCGGTGAAGACGGGCCCCCAGGATCGGGCGTTCTTCCGAACGCGGAACTGGGCAGCCTGATTTGCGCGTGCAATCTCCTGGCGCTCGGAGCCCATCACCGCGATCGTCACGTTGTACTCACCGGATCCGATCGGCACCTGGGGGAGCGTGAATCGCACCCGTCGCCGGCCCTCGAGCGGGCCGAGCGGGTCTTGGCGGAGGCTGCCGGTGGTCGCGCCGGTGACGAGCTGCCCGAAGGGGTTGTCCACGTGCAGGCCAACGCCCCATGAGGCGACCGGTCGTACCGCCTCGACCTCGACCTCGATCGTGATGTCGTCGCCCGTCTCGAACGCTTCGCATGGATTGCCGTCGGCGTCGAGCGTGCGCACGGAGCGGACCTCGGCGCGCT
The DNA here is from genome assembly GCF_030815405.1 of Agromyces albus. Taxonomy (NCBI): domain Bacteria; kingdom Bacillati; phylum Actinomycetota; class Actinomycetes; order Micrococcales; family Microbacteriaceae; genus Agromyces; species Agromyces albus. The sequence goes on from NZ_JAUSWX010000001.1 coordinate 982,730, forward strand.
CACCGGCTTCGACGATCTTCGCCGCTTCCTTCGGCGTGGTCGCGGCGAATCCCGAACGGAGGATGCTCACGGCATCCTCGGGATCGCCGTCGAATACGACGCTGCCTTTGGCCAGCACGATGGCTCGGTTGCACAGCGCCGTGATCTGGCTGAGCGTGTGCGTGACGAGAACGATCGTGCGGCCCTCCTCCTGGAAGGAACGGATCTTGTCGAGGCACTTCTTCTGGAATGCCTCATCGCCGACAGCCAGGACTTCGTCGACGAGCAGGATGTCGGGGTCGACGTGGATGGCCACAGCGAAGGCGAGTCGCACGTACATGCCACTCGAGTAGAACTTCACCTGCGTGTCGATGAACTCGCCGATTCCCGAGAACTCGACGATCGCGTCGAAGTGGTGATCGGTCTGCTCCTTCGTCAGGCCGAGGATCGACGCATTCAGATAGACGTTCTCTCGACCCGTCAGGTCGGGATGGAATCCCGCGCCGAGTTCGAGAAGCGCAGCCAGCTGACCGCGGCGCTGCACACGGCCGTGCGTTGGCTGAAGGATGCCTCCGATGGTCTTCAGCAGCGTGCTCTTGCCGGAGCCGTTCGGGCCGATCAGACCGATCGTGGTGCCGGCCTCGATCTCGAGATCGATGTCGCGGAGCGCCCAGAAATCCTCGCGGTGACGTGCTCCGCGGCGGAAGTTCGTGATCCGTTCCTTGATGCTCTTGTCCTTGCGGATGACGAAGCGCTTCGAGACGTTCTGGACGCGGATGATGGGGACGGATGCAGTCGTGGTCATGGTCAAAGCTCCTGAGCGAAGTCACCCTGAAGCTTCGCGAAGACACGCTGCGCCAGGAACAGCAGAATGAGTCCGATGACACCGGCGACGACCATGCGTGCCGCGAGGTCCGCAGCGGCGATGCCCAGATCCGCTGCCGACCAGAATGTCATGTGGAACCCGAGGACGGCGAGCGTGATGGGGTTGTCGACGAAGATCTGCAATGCCCAACTCGGCATCACACCCGCCACCTGTGCGATCGAGTAGACGATGGGCGAGGCCCACATGAGGAGAAGCAGCACGACCTCGACGAGGTACTGGACATCCCGCAGGTACACGTTCACGGCGGAGAGGACGAGTGCCAGGGCCGCGGCGTAGACGAGGATCAGCGCGACCGACCCGAAGGCGAAGAACAGCGAGGCATCCCAACGCATGGTGCCCACGAGCAGTGCGGCAGCGAGCAGGATCCCGAGCTGGATGAGGAAGTTGAACAGCGACGATCCGATGGTCGCAAGCGGGAACACCTCGCGCGGGAGATACACCTTCTTCACGAGGCCGGCGTTGACGATGATCGATCCGGTTCCGCCCGCGACGATCTCGCTGAAGAGCGTGTAGATCGTGAGGCCGCCGAAGACGTAGATCGCGAAATTGTCGATGGCACGGGCCGCGCCGAGGAACTGGCCGACGACGACGTAATAGATGAGGAGCTGCGTCAGCGGCCTGGCAAGGCTCCACAGGAACCCGAGTGCGCTGTCTTTGTAACGGGACTTCAGCTCCCTGCGGGTGAGCATGCCGAGCAGTTCTCGGCGATCCCAGATGTCTTTCAGCGAGGAGACGATTCCCGACAATGTGCTCGGTGGTGAGCCGGCATCCTGCCAGGCGAGCCCGGCCAACCGTGTGCGGCGCTCATGCATTGGCGCCCCGGGGTCAGACATGCAGGGGCTCCTCCGGAAGATACGAACAGGCGGACCGAGTGATCCGCCCACGAGAATACCGCACCCGTCCTGAGTGGGAGCCGCGGGCCGCGGGGCGTGGCCGCTCGGCTACACTCGGGCGAGTGACATCCGTGAAGTCGACCCTAGGACGCCTCGCCCGACGGATCTTCCCGATCGGCTCCCCTCCACGACGCGTCCTCTCGGCGGCGAGGCAAGGCGTCCGTGCCGGACGGCGGCAGTTCTCTGCGGTGATAGAGCTTTCCGCGCCGGTCGCGCCCGGTCCTGGCCTCGACACGTATGAGGAATGGCGCGCGCAACTCGATCAGGAGCACACGCCCACGACCGTCCGCTCCGACGCCACGACGACGTTCGCGGTCGTGGTCGAGACCCGGCCGGGTGCGGAGCCCGAAGAGTTCGAGGCCACGCGTCGCTCCATCGGTGAGCTCGACGGAGCGACGCCCATCGTGCTCCGTGCGAACTCGGGCACCGACCTGGCGGAGCTCCTCGAGCCGATCGATGCGGACTTCGTGCTCTTTCTCACCGCGGGTTCGCAGCTCGAACCCGGGGCCCTCGAAGAGATCTCACGCGCACATCGCATCGATCCCTCGCTCGAGGCCATCGGCTTCGATACCGACACGCTCGACCACGGGCGTCGAACCGACCCGCACTTCCGCCCGGAATGGTCGCCCGAGATGCTCCTCGGTGCCAACTACTTCGGTCGCGCGTTCGCGATCAGGGTCGATCTGGCCCGCCGCATCGCCGGCATCGGGCTCGATGACCACGGAATCTGGCGGCTCCTGCTTTCTGCAGAGCTCAACGAGCGCACCGTCGGCCGCGTGCCGAAGGTGCTCATGTCAGAGCCGCGTCGCACCCGGGCCATCGCGACGGCGCGGGATGCCGAGATGGTTCGCGAGGTGCTCTCGGAGCGGGGCGAGCGGGCTGAGACGAGCCTCGAGCACGGCGTCGTCCGGGTCCGGTTCATCCCCGAGACCTGGCCGACGGTGTCCATCGTGATCCCCACTCGTCATGGCCGTGCGAACCTCTCCCGGCTCCTCCCATCGCTCGAGCGCACGGAGTATTCCGGGTTCGACGTCGTCGTCATCGACAACGGAGGACAGAGCGACGAGCGCGACGAGTGGTATGTCACCGCGAAGGGCGGCCTCGACCTCCGCATCCTCTGGTGGACGGAGGAGCCCTTCAACTACAGTCGGGTGAACAACGTGGCCGCACGGGCCAGCACGGGCGAGATCCTCGTGATGCTGAACGACGACACGGAGATCGTCGATCCGAACTGGCTTCGGGAGATGGTCGGACTCCTCCTCCGCGATGGCATCGGGACGGTCGGGCTGCAGCTCCGCCAGGGCGAAGGCCTCATTCAGCACGGTGGTGTGATGCTGGGGCCCGGCGGGTTCGCCGACAACCTCTTCACGGGGATGACACCCGGATCCGACTCGCTCGTGGGGCCGACCGGCTGGTATCGCAACACCCTCGCGGTCACCGGAGCGTGCGTCGCGATCCGGCGGTCGGACTTCGAGTCGGTCGGCGGACTCGATGAGCGTTTCATCCTCTGCGGCAGCGATGTCGTCCTCGGACTCGACCAGATCCTGCGCGGCCGCCGGAACGCAGTGATCCCGTTCGACACGGTGAGACACTACGAGTCGCTCACCCGCGGCACGTCGGTTCCCCTCGAGGACTTCTACGCGAGCTACTGGCGCTACCACCCCTGGCTGGCGGCAGGTGACCCGTATCTCTCGCCGAACGTCTCCCAGCTGTCGGCCGTGCCGCGGTTCCGGAGTTCTCGCGACGAGCGCCCGGTGAAGCTCGCCCTGCAGGTCATGGGCCGCGCCTACATCCAGGTGAAGCAGGGCTCGTCGATCTCAGAGGAGGCGACGGGGCTCATTCACCAGGCGTCCGTCTCGCGCTCCGATGTCGATCGTGTGCACGCCGACCACACCGCCGCCGACGGATTCCACCATGTGGAGACGATCAACTGGTTCATCCCCGACATCGACATGCCGTTCTTCGGCGGGCTCAACACCGCGTTCCGCATCGCGGAGAAGCTGGCGCTCCAGAACGGCGTGCAGAATCGCTTCGTGTTCCTGGCGGAGCCGAACGAGCAGTTCTTCCGTTCCGCGCTCGTCGCGGCGTTCCCCGGCCTCGCCGACGCCGAGATCCACTTCTACAACGGCACCGACGACAGCATCGCGGCTCTCCCGCAGGCGGACGCGGCCGTGGCGACCCTGTGGCTCACCGCCGACCATGTCGCGAAGGCACCCGGCGTTCGTCGCAAGTTCTACCTCATGCAGGACTACGAGCCGGGGTTCTACCCCGCGAGCACGCTGTACGCGATGGCAGAGGAGACCTACCGCCTCGGTCTGTATGCGATCTGCAACACCAGGAGCATGTACGAGATCTACTCGGGTCTCTACGGTGGGAAGGCCATGTACTTCGATCCGGCGGTGGATCGCACGATCTACCACGCCGAGGGTCGGCGGGAGAAGGGCGACGACGAGCCGGTCACGATCTTCGTGTACGCACGCGATCACTTCCGCAACTGCTGGGAGCTGGCGTACGCCGCGTTGCGCGAGATCAAGCGCATCCACGGCGACAACGTCCGTATTGTGGCAGCCGGTGCGCGCTACCTGCCTCAGACCGCCGACTTCATCGACCTCGGACTGCTGGATTACCGTGCGACGGGTGCGATCTACCGCGAGACCGACATCGGCCTCACACTCCAGATCTCGCGACACCCGTCCTACCTGCCGCTCGAACTCATGGCCTGCGGAGTTCCGATGGTCGCACCCGACAGTTCCTGGTTCAGCTGGCTGTTCCAGGACGGCGACAATTCGCTGCTGGCGATGCGCACGTACGACGACATCGTCGATCGGCTCGATCGACTCGTCCGGGACTCGGAGCTGCGGGCGCGATTGTCGAAGGGCGCACTCGAGCGCATCGACGCGAACCACAGTGACTGGGATGCCGCGCTGAGCGGCATCTACGGCTATATGTGCGATCCCGAAGACGCGGCGCCCGCCATCGCGTGAATCAGCACTGATCGTCGATTCATTCGGCGCGGCTCTGACTACCTCCGTTGACCTCCGGTACGGTGCTACGGAGGTAGACATGGGGGTCGATTCGCGTGAGCGGTACAGCTGGGGATCAAATATCGCGCTCGACCACACGCGCACTTCGAGCTGTCGTCGTGGTCGTCGTGACGGTCTTGGTCGCGACGGTGTTGGCGGTGTTCGGCGCCGATCGAAGCGCGAAGGCCCTGAGTGCCGCCGACTGGGATCCCGGTCACATCATCTCGGATTCGGTGTTCTTCAACGCCTCGACGATGAACGAATCGCAAGTCCAGGCATTTCTGAATGCGCAGGTTCCGAATTGCGTCGCAGCGAACGGGTATCCGTGCCTGAAGAACTATTCGGTGAGCACGTGGTCCAGACCGTCTGCAGGGCCGGGACATTGCGCGGCATACACCGGTGCCGAGAACGAGCCGGCGGCCCGGATCATCGTCAAGGTCGCGCAAGCGTGCGGGATCAATCCCCAGGTCCTGCTCGTCACCCTGCAGAAGGAACGCAGCCTCATCACGGATACGTCGCCGACCGCCGGCGATTATCAGGTCTCGATGGGCTACGGATGCCCCGACACCGCGCCGTGCAACGCCGAGTTCTACGGCTTCTACAACCAGGTGTACAAAGCAGCGTGGCAGTTCCGCCAGTACACGAACTTCCCCGACCGTCGGTTCAAGATCGGTCCCGTCAGCATCGGATTCCATCCCAACACGGCGTGCGGGGCGACCACGGTCAGCATCCGCAACCAGGCGACCGCGAACCTCTACAACTACACGCCCTATCAGCCCAATGCAGCGGCGCTGGCGAATCTCAACGGTTCGGGTAATTCCTGCAGCTCATATGGCAACCGCAATTTCTGGGTGTTCTTCCATAATTGGTTCGGATCCCCGACGGGTGCGGGTAACCCCTTCGGGAACGTCGAGCTGTACGAGGCGAAACCCGGCACCGTCCGGGTCGCCGGATGGGCTCTCGACCCGAATACGACCGCGTCGATCGCGGTGCACGTGTACGTGGGGACGGCCGGGTTCGCATTCACGGCCGCCGGCAACCGGCCTGACGTCGGAGCCGCGTACCCGGCCAACGGAGGGGCCCACGGGTTCGATGCCACCATCAAGGTGCCGACCTCGGGGACACAGGATGTCTGCGTCTACGGCATCAACGTCGGGCAGGGCGTCAATGCGCTCATCGGATGCAAGCGGATGCTGCTGATGGGCGGCTCGCCGCTCGGTGCCGTCGACACCATGGTCGCCGGGGTCGGCTCAGTGAAGGTGACCGGGTGGACGCTCGACCCGGATATCACGGGTCCGATCCCGGTGCATATCTACGTCGACGGCGTCGGAGTCGCGTATCAGGCCAACAAGGCGAGAGCCGGGCTGGCGGCGACGTATCCGGGCTACGGGGACAATCACGGGTTCTCAGAGACGATCCCAGTCGCCCCAGGAGATCACCGGATCTGCGTGTACGGGATCAATACGGGCCCGGGAGCCCACGTGGAGCTGGCTTGTCGCACGGTCAGCATCGTCGGCGAGAAGGGCCGTTCCCCGTTCGGCAACTTCGAGACCGCCGTCGGCGATGCGCAAGGAGTCAGCGTCGGTGGCTGGGCGCTCGACCCGGACACGGTCCCGCCCATCGCGGTGCACGTCTACGTCGACGGTGTGGGCTACGCGATCCGCGCCGACCAGACGCGCACCGACGTCGGCCGGGTCTACCCCGTTCACGGCAACCAGCATGGTTTCGCCGCATCGATCCCCGCGGCGTCGGGGGCTCGCAACGTCTGTGCCTTTGCGATCAACAGCGGCCCGGGGCCGCACACGCTCCTCGGATGCCGCAGCGTCGTCGTACCCAACGCGATCCGCGAACAGGGGAGGTCGCCCATCGGTCGCGTCGAATCGGTGTCCGCCTCCGGGTCCGGCATCACCGTCTCCGGATGGGCTCTCGACCAGGACACCGTGAACTCCATTCCGATCCACGTCTACGTCGACGGTGTCGGCGTGGCACTCACGGCGGACGAGTCACGTCCCGATGTCGGCAGGGCGTATCCGGGTTATGGCGACGCGCACGGCTTCGCCGAGACGCTCAGTGCCACAGCCGGGAGGCACAGGGTCTGCGTGTTCGCGATCAATACCGGTCCCGGGCCCCACACGCTGCTCAGTTGCTGGGATGTCACCGTCGGGCAGTCGGCTCCGGTGGAGGCGGGCAGGAGCCCGTTGGGTAACTTCGAGGCGGCGACGGCTGCCGGCGGATCGATCTCGATATCCGGATGGGCGCTGGACCCCGACACGGCGTCATCGATTCAGGTGCACGTCTACGTCGATGGAGTGGGCGCCGCGTACGCCGCAGACACGCCGCGCGCCGACGTCGGCCGCGCCTATCCGGGTCTCGGCGACGCGCATGGTTTCGTGGAGTCGTTCGCCGCATCGCCCGGGCGGCACACCGTCTGCGTCTATGGAATCAACACGGGTCCGGGCCCGCACACCCTGCTGGGATGCCGAGCGGTCGCGTCGTAGCGTCGTCCGCCACGGGCGTCACCCTCGGCCGTGCGACATTCCGGCACCATGCCGTCGACTAAACTCGATCGGAGTATGCGTCAGCGGGTGCGGAGTCGCCTCCCCGGCGCTCTTCCCGATCGTCTTCCGAACAGGTCTCACGTGCAATCGAACCATGGCTCCATGCCCGAGTGGCGGGTCTTCCTCTTCACTTGGCTCTCGTTCGCCGCCTTGACGGTGGCCTGGGCGGTGGCGACGCCGCTCGGTGCGAGCCCCGATGAGCCGTCGCACCTGATCAAGGCATCCGCGGTCGTGCGCGGGGAGCTCATCGGGGACGCCACGGACAAGCCCGCGGTGACCCGGGTCGACGTTCCGGAAGGCATCGCGGAGTCCAAGGGATGGACGTGTTATGCCTTCAACCCGACCGTTCCGGCCTCGTGCCTGGACTTCACCGAGGAGAGTTCAGGGCTCGAGCCGTCGACGACGTCGGCCGGGCTCTACCAGCCGTTGTACTACGCCCTCGTCGGCTGGCCATCGCTGTTCATCGAGAACACCGAGGTCGCCGTGCTCGCGATGCGAACCGTGAGCGCACTCATCTGCTCGGCATTCCTGGCAGTGGCGTTCACGGCGCTCATGCGCTGGTCCGGACGCTTCATCGTCGGCATCGGCTTCATCGCCGCGATCACGCCGATGTGGTACTTCCTCGCCGGCGCCGTGAACCCGAACGCGCTCGAGGTGGCTTCGGGGCTCGCCTTGCTCGTCGTCTTCCTTGCGGTGCTGAAGGAGCGGGCCGCGCTCGTGCCGAGGATCCCCGATCTCGTCGTTCTCGCCTTGAGCGGGATCGTGCTCGCGAGCAGCCGCTCCATGTCACCGTTGTGGGTTGCGATGATCGGGGTGATGGCCCTCATCTATGCGAAGCCCGCTCGTCTTCAGGAGCTGATCCGGATGCCGCGCGTGCTCGCGACCGTGGGCGTCATCTTCGCCGGGGTCGCGGCCGCGGCCGCTTGGATCCTCTGGACCGGAACCCTCGGATCCATGGGCAATTTCCCCGGAGCCGACACGTCTCCCGGGACGGCTTTCGCCACCATGCTGACGGACCGGGCATTCGATCCCGGGCTCATCGGCGTGTTCGGGTGGCTCGACACCTTTGCGCCGCCGTACGTCTACGCATTGTGGTGGGCTCTCCTCTTCGGCACGGTCATCCTCGGGTTGGGGGTCGCCAGGGGACGGAAGATCGCCGGTATCGTCGTGGGGATCCTCGGCGTGTACCTCGTGCCGGCCGTCGTGCAGGCGATGTCGATCACGTCGACGGGCTACATCTGGCAGGGCAGATACGCCTTGGTCCCACTTGTGAGCGTCGTGGTGTTCTCGGCCGTGGCGATCGCCGATAGGCTCGGCGCGCGCGTCCCAGTCGTGCGCCTTTACGTCGTCGTCGCGGTCTTCGTGGCGATCGGTCAATATTTGACGTTCTCCGGCGCGCTCTCGCGATATGCGGTGGGCGTCGGGCAGGAGGACCTGCTGGCGATGTATCGCAATCCCGTGTGGGCTCCGCCGCTCGGCATCGTGCCCTGGGTGGTGATCGCGGTCGTCGCGATCCTCGCGATCCTCGGTATCGTCGGCTGGGTGGCATCGCGGGGCCTGCGGACGGAGTCCTCGGACCCGGTTGCCGCCTCGAGCACGACATCGTCGACCACGAGATCGTCGACCACGACACCGTCGCTCGCGACGAGCGACCGCTAACGGCGGCATCAGCCCTTCGTCGGCGTCAGTGTCCCGTCGTATCGAAGGGTTTGAAGGACGGAGTCGCCGGGCTCGCCTGGATGTCGAGTTGGAGGGCTGAGATGAGCATCTGGCTGCCGATCATCAGTGGCAGGGCCGCGAGCATCACGGTGGCCGCGGTCGCGACGACCGAACCGAGGACTTGAAACGCAACCCAGATCGAGATGCCGATGCCCACGGTGAACAACAGCAGGCCCGCGAAGAGCAAGAGCGCGATCGGCGAGAACGACCAGAGCACATACCGGTACCAGATGCGGCGCCAGAAGCCCGCGAAGAGGAGATTGAGAAGCTCGGGGACGACCTTGCTCAGGCGGATGCTCGAGATCTCGTTGCCGTAGACGGCCGGAATCGGCACGTCGACGGCGGGAACCTGCTGGATATTCAGGTGGATGAGCAAGTCGTTCTCGAAGCTGTACCTGCGTGCGACGGAATCAAGCGGTACACGCTTGAGCACCTCCGTCCGCACGGCCGTATAGCCGTTCTGCGGATCGAACAGGTGCCAGTAGCCCGAGGCGAGCTTCGTCATGAACGAGAGCACGATGTTGCCGTACACGCGGTGCCGCGGCATCCCCTCGAATGACTCCGGCGCGAAGAATCGATTCGCCTTCGAGAACCCGAAACCGGAAGCCGTGACCTTGTCGAGCAGATCGGGCAGGTAGGCCGGATCCATCTGGGCGTCGCCGGCCATGACGACATTGACGTCGGCGCCGAGCTCCATCGCCGCCTTGTGTCCGGTGATGATGGCGCCACCGACGCCCTGGTTCACCTCGTGCCGGAGCAGTGTCACCCGCGAGGAATCGATCGAGCGGACGACCTCGCTCGTCGCGTCGGGACTGCAATCATCGACGATCACGATGTGATCGACGAAGTCGGGCATGGTCTCGATGACCGTGCCGATCATCGCCTCCTCCTTGTAGGCGGGGACGACCGCTGCGATTACTGCACCCTTGTACATCTATGCTCGGCTCTCTCTTGGATTCTCCGCGAACACCCAATACCGGTACGCGAAATAGTTCCATACGGTCATCACGACGGTGGCGATGACCTTCCCGGCCACCCAGCCGGCGCCGGTCCAATCGACGGAAGCGACGATCACCACGCTCGCGGCGGTGTTGAACGCCACGAGCACCGCATACTTCAAGATGGCGATCCCGTGCGGCGCCATCGAGGTGAAGGCGAACATCTTCTGCACCGTGTAGGTGAAGAAGAAACTCAACAGGAACGCTGCAGCGGTCGCCAGCCAGAGCGGCCAGCCCAGCACATTCTTGAACAGCGCGAGAAGCCCGAGATCGACGAGGAACGCCGCGCCGCCCGCGATCAGGTACCGCACGGCGCTGTGGCCGAACACACGTCTGATCACGTCAGCTGCGACCCCTGCTCGAGGTCGCAGCGTCGATGACCTCGTGGGAGGGGAGGATCGTGGCACGCTCGGCCGCGGCGTCGCCGGTGCCCTCGACCAGATCGACGAAGTGCGAGAACTGCGTGGTGAGCGGCTCCTGCGAGCTCACGAGCTCGGGAATCTCGATGACGGTCTGCTGGCGATATCCGCGCCCCTCATCGACCGCGTTCTCGGAGACGTGGTGGTAGACCGTGACATCCCGCCGCAGCAGGTCGACCTCGATCAGGCGATCCGCCTCGTGGATCGAAAGCTGGCGGATCTTGCGTTGGCCGATGCGACTCGCCGACACGTGCGCGATGGCACCGTCGCCGAAGCCGAGCAGTGTTTCGGCGACATCCTCGGCACCATCGGCGGAATCGGGATGGAAGAAGCCCAGTCGAGCGTCGACCGTGGTCGGCTCCGTGCCGATGAGATTGATGGCGAGATCGACGTCGTGAACGAGGAGATCCCACGCGACACCGGTTCGGATTCGCGGGGCGTACGGCGAGTGCCTCGTCGCGGTGATGTGCAATGGACGGTCGACGAGCGCTCGCGCCGTCATGACGGCCGGGTTGTACCGTTCGAGCAGGCCGCAGACCAGGGGCAGGTCGCGTTGCTCGGCCAGTGCGATGATCTCACGCGTCTTGAGGAGGCTGTCTGCGACCGGCTTCTCGATGAGCACCGCGGTGTCCTGGCTCAGCACCTGCATCGCGAGCTCGTGATGGGCTTCCGTCGCCGCCGCGATCACGACGCCGTCGAAGTCGCTGAGATCGGGGAGCTCGGGTGCCCATTCGGTGCCGAATCGCTCCGCGACCATGGCGCCGACCGACTTCCGCGGATCGACGAGGACGGCGAGATCCGCGCGTTGCGACTGTGAGATGACCCGGGCGTGGTGCGATCCCATGGTTCCGGCGCCGATGAGCGCGATCCGCAGACGGTGGCTCATCGGGAGGCTCCTGAGATCTTGCGCACGGCGGCGATGACGGCGTCGACCTCGTCATCGGCGAGATGGTGATGAACCGGGAGTGACACCACTTCGCGGGCGACGCGGGCCGCCACGGGAGTGTCGGCGATGGAGACGCGAGGATGGCGGCGGTATGCGTCGTAGTCGGTGACGAGTCGCGGGTAGTACGCCCCGCTGCCGATGCCGTGCTCGGTCAGCTGTTCCACGAACTCCGCCCTGTCGACGCGAGCCTCCTCGGTGACCCGGATCGTGTACTGGTGCCAGACGTGCTCGCGCCCGGCAAGCTCTCGGGGCACCACGATGCCGGGCGCATCCGCGAGCCCCTCGGTCAGTCGCGCGGCATTGCGCCGCCGCGTCTCGACGATCGATGCGTATCGGGCGAGTTGGGGGATGCCGACCGCGGCCTGGAGATCGGTGAGGCGGTAGTTGTGGCCTGCCACCTCGTACTCGTACCGAGCCCGCATCCCCTGGTTTCGGAGGACCCTGAGTCGATCGGCGAGGTCCGCATCATCAGTCACGATGAGGCCGCCTTCACCTGTGGTGAGGTTCTTCGTGGCGTACAGCGAGAACGTGCCCAGGCCGTAGCTGCCGGCCGCTCGCCCGTGGTACGTCGCGCCGTGGGACTGGGCCGCGTCTTCGAGGATGCGCAATCCGTGATCGTGCGCCAGCGCCTCGATGGGCTGCATGTCGGCCATCTGGCCGTAGAGATGCACGGGGGCGAGCACCTTCGTGCGGGTCGTGATGCGCTCCCGTACGGAGGCGGGATCGAGGTTGAAGTCCTCATCGCGGATGTCTGCGAAGGTCGCCGTGGCGCCGGCCTCGAGAATCGCGTTGAGGGTCGCGACGAAGGTGAATGGAGTCGTCAGCACTTCGTCGCCTGGCTGGAGGTCGAGCACCTCGAGTGCGCCGACCAGTGCCGTGGTGCCGTTGTTCACGGCGATCACGTGGTCGAGGCCGAAGGTTGCCGCGAACTCGTCCTCGAGCTGCTTCACCTTGGGGCCCTGCGCGATCGAACCCGACCGCAGCACTTCGAGAACCAGTTCCTCTTCTTCGATTCCGAACTGGACGCGTGTGATGGGGATCATTGTTCCTCGTGGGTTAGATTGCAATGTGCAGGATGCGATTGTCTGCGGATCCCGCCCCCGATACCCTACCTTCTCGCGCGAGAGGCGCGCCGATCGACTCAGGAAGGTCGACGTGAACGCGATACACCCCACTGCCCAGCTCACCGGAGACGTCCGGTTCGGTTCCGGCAACACGATCGGTGCCTTCGCCGTGATCACCGGGCCCGTCGAGATCGGCGATGACAACTGGTTCGGCTCCGGAGTGGTCATCGGTGCGCCTCCCGAGGTGCGCGGATTCGCTCATCCGACCCACCTCGATGGGTCGGTTGACGCTGCCGGGGTGCGCATCGGCGACCGGAACGTCGTGCGGGAGTACGCGCAGATCCACCAGGGTTGGGAACACCCGACTCGGATCTCCGATGACACGTTCATCATGAACCAGTCCTACCTCGCACACGACGTCGAGCTCGGAGACGGCGTGACGCTGGCTTCGAGTGTGCTCCTGGCCGGTCACGTGCTCGTCGAAGCGAGGGCCAACCTCGGTCTCGGCACCGTGGTCCATCAGCGCTCGCGGATCGGTGCGGGGGCGATGATCGGCATGGGCTCGGTCGTGACTCGGGACGTTCCGCCGTTCGCGAAGGCGTACGGGAACCCGGCTCGCGTCCAGGGAGCCAACACGGTCGGCATGGATCGCAGCGGTTACGGAGACGAGGCGGCACGCTCCCTCGACGCGGTGTATCGAGGCGAGTTCGACCCGGGCGACGCCCTCGACGCCGTCGCGGCGTCTCCCCTGAGAGCCATTTTGGCGGAGTGGTTCGAGCGCGCGGAGCGCCGGCAGTGAGCGGAGGGGCTTCAGGCCGTCGCTGGGGGGGATGGGTGATCGCGTTCCTCGTGACGTTCGCCCTCTCGACGACGTGGGCTCTCGCGAGCCCGATCTTCTCGGTTCCAGACGAGAACGCGCACGCCTTGAAGGCGATCGCCCAGTTGCAGGGGCAGGTGGTCGGCTACACGTTGCCCGACGTCAAGCACATCGTCGTCGATCTCGGGCCTGAAGACGCCTATCACGGCAACATCATGTGCTTCGTCACGCATCCCGACGTCACCGCGAACTGCGGGAACGAACTCGGCGACCCGAAGGGCCAGCTCTGGTTCAATACCTGGGTCGGGGCGTACAACCCGGTCTATTACTACCTCGTGGGATGGCCGAGCCTGATCCTCGACGGAAATGCGAGTGTGTACGGCATGCGCATTGCAAGCGCCTTCCTCGGTGCCGTCCTGCTCGCTTTCGCATTCCAGGCGGCCACGTCAGGTGCCCGGTCGCGGTGGATGCCGCTCGGCGTCGCGTTCGCGGCCGCCCCGATGAGCCTGTACCTGATCGGCTCGGTGAATCCGAACGGTGCCGAGATCGCGTCGGCGGTGGCGCTGTGGGCGAGCCTCCTGCGGCTGCTCGAGTCCTTCGATGAGAGTTCGGAGCGGCCGGCGATTCCACGACCGTGGCTGTGGGCGATCGTGACCGCTTCGGCGATCGTGCTCGTGAATGCCCGGGCGACCGGCCCGCTCTGGCTCGTGGTCGTCCTGGCAGCCTGCCTGCTCGCCGCCGGTTGGGAACGAACGAAGCGACTCTTCACGACTCCGGCGAGCTACTGGTGGATCGGCGGGGTCGCGCTCGGCGGTCTGTTCTCGATCGGGTGGACGCTCTCGCGTGGGAGCCTGTCGAGCCAGGCCGAGGCATCGGACGCCCCGCTCGTGAACGGCACCTTCCTGCAGGGCTTCACGTACATGATCCGCATGACGCCGGACATCGTGCAGCAGGCCATCGGCTTCTTCGGATGGTTCGATACTCCGCTCCCTCTGTGGGTCTACTGGTTCTTCGTGGCGGCCGTCGCCCTGGTCGTCGTGCTCGCGACCGCGGCGACCCGACGTCGAAGCGTCATGGTCATGCTGCTGCTGCTCGCTGCCGCGATCCTGGTCCCGGCGTTCGTGCAGGCCTACAGCGTGCATCAGACCGGCTTCATCTGGCAGGGCCGGTACGGCCTGTTCCTCTATCTCGGCGTCGTCATCGCCGCAACCTGGTTGCTGAGCCGCGATGCCCCCCGGATCTCCTTCCTTGCGCCGAGGCTGACGTGGGTGGTCGCATCATTGCTCGGGGTCTACGGAATCATCGCGTTCGGTCTTGTCATGGTGCGGTACGTCATCGGTCGGGCGCCATTCGGCGAGATGCTCTCCGCGCCGCAGTGGCAGCCACCGCTCGGATGGCCGGCGCTCGTCTTCGCCTACGTGGCCGTCTCGGTCGCCGGAGTGGTCGCCCTCGGCCTGACCGCGCGGCACATCAATCAGCAAGAGCTCCATGCCGACCGAAGAATGAGTGCCGCCCCCGAAAGGTCGAGATCCGATGCCTGAGCCGCGCATCGCGATAGCATACGACTGCTTCTTCCCGGTCCACCACGGTGGAGGCGAGCGCGTCTATCGACGACTGGCCGAACTCCTCGTCGAACGTGCCACGCGGGTGACGTACGTCACCCGCGCCGACTGGGCACCCGATGCCGCTCCTCGCGCGTCCTTCGACATCGCCGGAGTCTGGCGCGGAGACATCTACGACGACCGCGGCACCCGCACCTCTCGGAGTGCCCTCGCGTTCGGGTTCGCGCTCTTCCGGCATTTCCTCCGTCACCGCCGCGACTACGATGTCGTCTTCGTCTCGGCGCTGCCCGTGCTCAACGTGTTCGCCGTGCGGCTCGCACTGCTCGGGAGACCCACGACGCTGATCGTCGATTGGCTCGAGGTGTGGAACGCCCGGAAGTGGCGCTCCTATGCGGGCCCGCTCGTCAGCTCAGTCGCGTGGGTGCTGCAGTCGATCGCCGTGCGCATCGGCGACATCGTGACCGTCAACAGTGAGTTCACCGGGGAGCGGCTGGTTCGGTATCGCCGGCGAGCGGATCCGATCGTGCTCGGCCTCATCGACCTCGTCGGCGAGGAACCCGAGGCATCCACCCGTGCGCCCGCCAGTCCGACGGCACTCTTCGTCGGCCGGCACATTGCCGACAAGCGGCTGGAGACGCTCCCGGCCGCGCTCGCCGTCGCACGGCAGAGGGCCCCCGGACTCGTGCTCCGGGTCGCCGGTTCGGGGCCGGAGACGGATCGCCTGCGGTCGGCGGCGCGTGACGCAGGCGTGGTCGACGCCGTCGAGATCCTCGGCAGGGTCGACGAGAAGACGCTGAGGCGGCTCTTCATCGAGTCCTCGGTACTCGTCAATCCGTCCGCTCGCGAGGGGTTCGGCCTCGTGGTCGCCGAGGCCGCCGCGGCCGGTACTCCGAGCGTCGTCGTGGCGGGGCCCGACAACGCTGCGGCTGAGCTCATCGACGACGGGGTGAACGGCCGCCTTGCCGCCGATGCCGGCGCCGAGGAACTCGGTTCCGCCATCGTCGACGTCGTTTTCGCGGGTGACGCCATGCGCCGGTCAACACTCGACTGGTTCGAGCGCGAACGGGTGGAGCGGAGCCTGCGACGCAGCGTCGATGTCCTCCTCGAGCGAGTCTTGGTGCTGAGAGGTCGTAGGTAGGCTGCCCCGGCCGGGGCGATCGCTACGAGCCCTCGAGCGCGCGATCGAAGGAGCGCAGCGTTCCCGCGGCGGTACTGCGCCACGAGAACTCGGCCGCACGAGCGAGGCCGCGCCGCGACATCCGCTCCCGTTCGATCGAATCGGCGAGCACCTCGACGATGGCATTCGCGATGGCAGCAGGGGACCGCGAGTCGACGTACCGCGCCGCGTCGCCGGCAACCTCGTGGATGACCGGGAGATCCGAGGCGATCACCGGACATCCGCGCGCCATCGCCTCGAGCGGCGGCAGGCCGAAGCCCTCGAACCGGGTCGGGAACACGAATGCCGTCGCCGAGGCGTACAGCTGCTCGAGCTCGTTCGAATCGAGCCAGCCGCGGAGCTCGACGGAGCGACCGAGATCGAGGCGTGCGACGTCCGCGCGTAGCGGGTCGTCGCCGTGGCTGCCGGTGATCACGAGTCGTGGCCGGCCGGCCGGCTCGATGAGCGCGATCGCCTCGAGCAGGCCGGTGAAGTTCTTGTGCGGCATCCGGTTCCCGACCGAGAGCAGGAGGTTGTCTCGTCGAGCGACCCGAGTGGCGGATGCCTCGACCTCGCCGCCCGCGAGCGGGACGACGTCGATGTGGTCGCGGTCGAGGTGGAGGAGCCGTTCGATGTCATCGCGAGTCGCCTCGCTCACGGTGAGGACGCGGCTGGCCGCGAGCGCGGCGCGTCGATTCATCCATCGCAGCACGGGGGCGTACGGGCCCGGCAGATACTCGGGGTGGCGGAACGGGAGCAGGTCGTGGATCGTGACGACCATGGGGACGGGGGCGTGCACGGGCCCGAGATTCGCCGGCGCATGCACGAGGTCGGCACCGAGCCGCCGCGCGGCGCGCGAGACCGAGAGCAGCTCGCCACGAGCCCAGGCGACGCGATCGTCGCCTGAGATCCCGGATGCCACGAGCTCGCCGGGGAACCATGGTGCCCCGCGCTCGACGAGTTCGCGCGAGGCAAAGCCGATGATCTCGAGCCCGGGCCTGAGTTCGGCGATCTGGGGGTACACCTGTCGCACGGACGACTCCATGCCGCCCTTCTTGCCCGTGTAGAAGAGCAGGTCGACGAGGAGGCGGGTCATGTGAGGTCGGCTTCGGAGAGGGCGGTGGCGCCGGCTTCCGTCCGGGCGACGCGTCGCCGGCGTGCCGCCTCGTAGACGACGGCTGAGACGAGCTCGGCGACGAGGAGGCCGACGAACACGGCCGTCAGGCTCTCGGTGAGCAGCCCGATCGCCGCGAACGCGAAGGTCAGTGCCGAGACGACCGCTCGGAGGCCGGTGAGCAGGCGAACCTCGCCGCGCCGGCGGAGCGCCGCAAAGGGGATCGTCGTGGCGAGCGAGGCGGCCCGCCAGGCGCAGGCGACGAGGAGGGGGAACAGCGTCGCCGACCCGGTCCAGGCCGAGCCGAAGATGAAGCCGAACAGGCCCGTCGTCTCCATCACGAGCAGCGCGGCGACGGCCGCGAGCACGGCCGAGGCCGAGACGACGACATCGAGGGTCGAGTGCTCCTTGAGGAGTCGCAGTCGGAGGAAGTTGAGCGGAATGGCGAGCAGTCCGGAGACCGTCGCGATCGCGGCGAACAGCACCGCGTCGGTGGGGCCGATGAAGGCGAGGATCATCGTGTTGAGCAGCGGGTAGACCGCACCGGTGATCGCGGTGTCAGCCACGACCCAGCCCATCACGCGGGGTTCGGGCCGGCTCGCTCGGTGCTCGACCGGCAGGCACCGCACGATCGTCGCCGCGACGATTCCCGCCACGAGCGGAGTGAGCGCCCAGGGTTGCTCGGCGAATCCGGCGAGCACGCCCGCGAGGGCGCCGACGCCGACGAGAGCGGACGCCCAGATCTCCCGCCGGTCGAGTCGCTCCGCCACCGAGACGCCGCGGCCCACTTCGAGCGCGGCGACGAGCACCGGCAGGCAGATGCAGAGCGCGACGACGTTCGGTCCGGCGACCAGGAGTACCGTGCCGGCGATGACGGATGCCGCGGCGAGCCACAGCGGGAACACGACGCGACGCTCGGTTCCGGCCGAGCTCAACCGGGATTCGACGATCACCGCGAACGTGAGCTGCCCCGCGAACGTCGCCACGAGGACTACGACGGCGATGAGACCCTGCTCCGTCTCAGTGAACAGTCGCGAGGCGATCGAGACGGTCGCGGCCGGGATGACGGCGAGTGAGATGCCGCCGAGGAGGGTGATGGCGCTCATCGTGGCGCGACGCAGGCGCATCGGCGCAGGGGTGTCGCTCGTCATCGGGTCACCGCCGTCGGCCGGATGGCTCTTCCGAGGGTGCGCCCGAGCGCACCCTCGAGGCGCCCGAGGAACACCCACCAGCCGTCGAGGAGCTCGTTGGTCGCGCGATGCCGCACCCCGAATGCGAGTCCGCCGCCGATGAATGCGATCCGCCACCACAGCGGATACCGCCAGCGGGTCACGACGAGGGCCATCCCGCGACCGTAGGCGCGGGCCTTGTGCCGACGTGCCGCACGCGTGAGGCCGTGGGGGTCGGCGATGCCGCCGACGGCGACGTCAGGGGGCTGCCATGCGAACGTCTCGGCGAGGTGCGGTCGCTGGTCGGCGAGCCGGAGCAGCAGGTCGGTGGCCTCGCCGGCCTGCCACGGAGTGGCGGCCCCCGTGCCGAGCTCGGCGTCGAAACCGCCGATGCCGTCGAAGATGCTCCGGCGAATGAGGATGCCCATCTCGATGACGCTCCAGACGTTCCAACGGTCGAGCGCCGTGCCTGCCGGGGGCAGCACGAACTTCGGGCCGTACTCATCGACGACGGTCATCGCGCCCGCCTGGAAGTCGTCGGGCAACGCGCGCAGCCGTTCGACCGATCCGTCGGGAAACCATGTCGAGTCGTTGGGGAAGACGAGCAGGGGGTCGCCGGTCGGCAATTCTGCGACGCCGGCGTTGCGGCCGCGCGCGGCACCCGGTGCCGAGTCCGTGACGATGACCGTGGAACCACTGTCATCGAATGCCGCCACGAGCTCCTCGACCTCGGCGCGATTGCGCTGCGCGACGATCATCAGCGCGTCGCCGGGGACCAGCCGCCCCTCGAGCGAATCGAGGAGTCGCCTGAGCCGATCCGGCCTTCCGAGTGTCGACACCACGAACGCGAGTTTCACAATGCCTCATTCTGTACGATGAGGAAGCCCTCCCCGTAATGACAGGACCCCTCGCGATGCCAGCTCCGACACAATCGATCGAGCTCTCGATCGTCATGCCCTGCCTCAATGAGGCGGAAACCCTGGCGGTCTGCATCGACAAGGCCCAGGGATACCTCGAGCGCAGCGGCGTGGTCGGCGAGGTGATCATCGCCGACAACGGCTCGACCGACGGGTCTCAAGACATCGCACGGGCGCACGGCGCGCGCGTCGTCGACGTCGCGGCCAAGGGCTACGGCAGCGCGCTGATGGGCGGCATCGACGCCGCCCGAGGCGACTATGTGATCATGGGCGACGCCGACGACAGTTACGACTTCTCGAAGCTCGACCCGTTCGTCGAGCGGCTGAGGGCGGGCGACGAACTGGTCATGGGCAATCGGTTCAAGGGTGGCATCGCCGATGGCGCCATGCCGCCGCTGCACAAGTATCTCGGCAACCCCGTCCTCACCTGGGTCGGGCGCGTCCTGTTCCGTTCGCCGGTCGGCGACTTCCATTGCGGCCTGCGCGGGTTCAACCGGCGGTCGATCCTGAACCTGCACCTGCAGACCACGGGCATGGAATTCGCGAGCGAGGTGGTGGTGAAGTCGACGCTCGGTGGTCTTCGCGTCTCCGAGGTGCCGACCACGCTCGACAAAGACGGCCGCAGCCGTCCGCCGCATCTCCGCAGCTGGCGTGATGGCTGGCGGCACTTGCGCTTCCTGCTGATCTTCAGCCCCCGCTGGTTGTTCCTGATCCCGGGTGCCGCCGCCTTCTTCCTCGGCCTGCTCGGCACCCTCTTCATCGGCTTCGGCCCGATCATCCTCGGCGATATCGGCTTCGACACCTCCAGCCAGGTGTACCTCGCCGCGCTCACCGTCGTCGGGTACCAATCGGTGCTCTTCGCGATACTCACGAAGATCTATGCCCAGCACGAGGGATTCCGCATCCCGAGATCCCGGAACTTCGATCGGCTCGAGCGGCGCATCAGCCTTGAGAGCGGAGCGCTCCTCGGGGTGGTGCTGTTCCTCGTCGGGCTCGGCATCGCCATCGCGCAGTTCGTGGGCTGGGCGAGTGCAGGTTTCGGTGACCTCGAGACGCGGGCGACCCTGCGGCTCGCGATCCCGGCAGCGCTCCTGATGATGCTCGGCGCACAGACGGTGATGGCCGGGATGTTCCTCGGCGTGCTCAACGTGGGTCTCAAACGGGACCGCTGATGCCTCGTTCGGCGGCGACGGTGTCCGTAGCCCTCGGCACCCACAACGGCGCCGCCTATCTCGGAGCCCAGCTCGAAAGCATCCTCGCGCAGTCGCATCCGGTCGATGAGATCGTGCTCTCCGACGACGCGTCGAGCGACGGCACGGTGCAACTGGCCGAGCGGATCCTCGAGCGGCATCGGAAGACGGATGCCGCGACGCCGGCACTCATCGTGCTGCAGAACACCGCGCCGCTCGGCGTGACCGCGAACTTCGAGCAGGCCCTGCGCGGAGCATCCGGCGATCTCATCGCCCTCTCCGACCAGGACGACGTCTGGCGATCCGATCGGATCGCCCGCGCCGTCCAGGAGTTCACTGGGCGCCCGTCGGTGGAGCTCGTGGCGTCGGAGGCACGGCTCGTCGACGAGGCGGGTGCACCCCTCCGGAGGGGCCTGCTGGAAACGCTCGGCGTCGGTGCATCGCTGCGCGAGCGACTCTCGTCGGACGTCGCGTTCGACGAGCTCCTGAAGCGCAACGTGCTGACGGGCGCGACGATGATGGTCCGTCGCGAGCTCGTGCTGCGCGCGGCGCCGTTTCCGCGATCGTGGGTGCACGACGAATGGCTCGCCATCGTCGCCGCCGTGGGAGGCGGGCTCGCGGTGGTCGACGAACCGCTCATCGACTATCGGCAGCACGACGCCAACCAGATCGGCGTCACGCGGCTCGGGCTCGGGGGCCGCTTCGGTCGCTTGCGCGCGCCGCGCACCGAGCGCAACGCGCGACTGCTGGCGCGCGCGAGTGCACTCAGTGAGCGACTGCCCGAGATTGCGACCCGGAATCCGATGGTCGCGGAGCTCGTGCTCGACAAGCTCGCGCATGAGCGCGTGCGCAGCAGCCTGCCGCCGCACCGCGCCGCGCGACTCGGCCCGGTCGTGCGCGAATGGCGCACCGGGCGGTACGGCCGGTTCGGTCTCGGGGCGCAAGACGTGCTGCGCGACCTCGTCCAGCCGGTCTGACCGGCCGCACTCGAGCGCGGGTTGCGATCGTCAGCCGAGCCGCTCGATCGCCGGCACCGGAGGTCGCCCTGCTGCGAGGGCGTCGCGCCAGCTCATGTCGCGTGCGGCCTTCACGGCGCACACCACGAGCAGCATCCACCCGCCTTCGACGAGTGCGAAGCTCTCGGCGAACGAGGTCGTCGCGATGATGACGAGCATGAGCGCCGGCCAGAGGTAGACGACGCTGCGCCGCGCCGACGCGAGCAGCCACGCGCGCACGAAGGCGACGCCGACGAGCGCCACGAAGAGGAGCGCGCCGATGACGCCCACCTGGAAGTAGACGTCGATGTAGGCGCTGAGCGCTGACGCGTGCGGTCTCCCGGTGGCGAGCTCGATCCACCGGTAGGGCGCCGCATCGGGCCAGCTCCCGACCCAGCCCCAGCCCTGGAGCGGGTTTCGGTTCAAGTATCGGGAGAGCTCACGCCAGACCTCGAGCCGCACGTCGAACTCAGCGCGAGCGTCGAGCAGTTCGATGATGCGCACGCGGAAGATCCACGCGGTCACGATCACGGCGATGGCCCCGACGAGCAGGCCGATCTGCCAGCGCCATCGGGTCGCCGCGGCGGTGCGGCGGAGCCCGTAGAGCGCCACGAGCGCCACGAGCGCCGCGCCGAGTGACGCCCACGTCGTCGGCGAGCCCGAGAACACGAGGCACACGGCGGCGAGCGACATCGAGGCGATCGCCCGCACGCGCTGCACGCTGCGCGTGCGCCATTCGACGATGAACGTGAGCAGGGCGATGAGTGCGACGAAGCCGAGCATGTTCCGCGAGCCGAAGACCCCCTGGATCGGGCCGAATCTCGTGAGGTCGCCCTGGATGCCGAGGAAGGCGATCGGCAGGTCCAGCAGGATGCCGGAGAGCACCTCGAGCGCGATCGAGACGCCGAGGAGAAGGCGCATCACGTCGCCGAAGGCGCGCACGATCTGGATCGTGTCGCGCATGAGTGCGACGTAGACGCCGGCGAACGCGAAGGCGATGAGGTAGCCGGCTCGCACGGCGCTCCAGGCTGGGGCGTTCGAGCCGGGCGCACTGCTCCAGAGCACGGATGCCGCGCACCAGCCGACGAACACGAGGATCGTCAGCGGCAGGATCCCGTACCACTCGACGGCGCGCCACCGCGCGACCAGCGACGCTCCGCACAAAACGAGCAGGCCCGCGAGCGAGGCGAGAAGACCCGGCCAGCCGATGAGACTGCGGATGGCATGGCTGCTGAAGGCGAGCCCCACGGCGGTGAGGGTGACGGCCTGCGCGAAGCGCGCGGACCCGGCGAAGTCGCGCGTGGCGTGCCAGAAGCGAGCGGCGGCACCGCCGGCGGCTGAGCTCATCGGCGCGGGCCCGCCGCTCGCCGGGGCACCTTCATTGGGCCGCCTCTGCCGGCGGCATCCGCGATGCTCGGACCGGTGGCGGCTCGGCCGGCAACGGCTCTGGCGCCCATTGGCGCTGCTTCGTCGACCAGGCGATCGCGATGAGCAGCACCCAGCCGCCCTCGATGAGGATGCGGCTCTCGGCGAGGCTCTGGCCGATGAGGGCGACGAGCACGAGCAGCGGCACGAGTGCGGCGGCGGAATGCGGCAGCGGCCGCCCGGTGACCTCCATCGGCTGGTCGACCGCGAGGAACCACGACCGCCAGAGCGCGCCGATGACGATCGAGGCGAACGCGATGATGCCGATCACCCCGAGCTGCATCCAGACGTCGAGCCAGGCGTTGTGCGCCTGCAGGTACGTGACGCCCTTGCGCACGGCGAGCCCGTCGAACGGCTCGACCCAGGGCACCCAGTAACTTACCCATCCCCACCCGAACCACGGCCGCTCGGCGGCGAGCCCGGCCACGGCGTTCCAGATGTCGAAGCGGCCGGTGAGGTCTTCGCTTTTGCCGAAGAGGTCGGTCAACCGCGTCCAGAATGCAACGAGCAGCACGACGGATGCAACGACGGCGCCTGCGGCGGTCGCATACACGCGTCGCCGCCGATCGGGCCCGACCCGCCTCGCCCAGATCGCGAAGCCCAATGCCGCGAGCACGACGACCGCGACGAGCGCGACGGTGGCGGAGCGCGTGAGCAGCACGGTGAGCCCCGCGACGACGAGCCAGCCGATGCCCTGCGCCCGGCGCATGCTGCCGGCGGCGAGGAGCGCGGTGAAGACGATGAGTCCGAGGAGGGCGATCATGCCGAGCAGGTTGCGATTGGCGACGATGCCCTCAATCGGTCCGCCGTCGAACAGCAGTCCGCGCGACCAGTAGAAGGCCATGGGCACCTGCTCTGCCCCCGGGTCGAAGTCAGGGAAAATCGGCAGCACCGGTTCGCGCACGAACACGGCGATCCAGAGTTCGAAGGCGAGTGAGAGGCCCAGGACCCACTTGATCGCGCCGCCGAGGGCGCGTACGAGCTGGGTCCAGGAGAGGCAGAGGGCGAGCGCGACGGCGACCAACGTCGTGACGAGCGTGATGAGCACGCCGAGGGCCGACGCGCCCGGGTAGTACGACCACCCGACCGAGAGCACGGCGATGAGCACGAAGACGAGGGTCGACTTCGGGATGCGGCGCCAGTTCCATCGGGGTCGCACGGCGACGACGAGGGCGACGGCACCGGCGACGACGAGGAGGTCGACGATGCCGGAGCCCCACCAGCCCAGCAGGTTGCGCCAGAACTGGCCCGCGAGCACCGTGAAGAGCGCGAAGGTCGCGAACGCGCCGGTGAGCGTGCGGTGCCGGCGCGTGGTCATGCGAACTAGGCTATCGCGCGCGCTCAGACGAACGCGGCCTTGCCGGTGATCTTCCGGCCCACGATGAGCGTGTTCATCTCGCGCGTGCCCTCGTAGGAGTAGAGCGCCTCGGCGTCGGCGAAGAAGCGGGCCACGTCGTACTCGAGCACGATGCCGTTGCCTCCGACCGACTCGCGTGCCCACGCGACGGTCTCGCGCATGCGCGACGTCGTATACGCCTTCGCGAGGGCCGAGTGCTCGTCGCGCTGCTCGCCGCGGTCGAGCATCTCGGAGACGCGCACGACCATGCCGAGCGAGGCGGTGATGTTGCCGAGGCACTTGACGAGCAGGTCCTGGATCAGCTGGTGCGAGCCGATCGTCTTGCCGAACTGCACGCGCTCGCCCGCGTACTTCACGGCGGCCTCGTACGCGCCGATCGACGTGCCCACGGCAGCCCACGCCACTTCGGCGCGAGTGAGGCGGAGCACGCTCGCGGTGTCCTTGAACGAGTTCGCGTTCTGGAGCCGGAGCGACTCTGGCACGACCACGTTCTCGAGCGTGATGTCGGCGTTCTGCACGGAGCGGAGGCTGATCTTGCCCTCGATCTTCGTGGCCGTGTAGCCCGGCGTCGAAGTCGGCACGATGAAGCCCTTGACCTGGCTGTCTGCGACGTCCTTCGCCCAGATGACGGTGATGTCGGAGAAGGTGGCGTTGCCGATCCAGCGCTTCGAACCGTTCATCACCCAGTTGTCGCCGACGCGCTCGGCGGTGGTGCGCAGGCCCTGCGCGGAGTCCGAGCCCGAATCCGGCTCGGTGAGGCCGAACGCGCCGACGACCTCGCCGCTCGCGAGCCTCGGGATCCACTCCGCTCGCTGCTCGGCGGAGCCGCAGACGCTGATGCTGCCGGCCGCGAGCCCGTTCTGCACGCCGACGAAGGTCGCGACGCCCGCGTCGACGCGAGCGCATTCGAGGGCGACGAAGCCCCGGAACACGGCGGAGTTCTCGAACGGCCGGGTCTCGTCCCAGCCGAACGAGAAGGCGCCGAGGTCGGCGAGCGGCTTCACGATCTGCACGGGGAACTCCGCGCGGTCCCAGTAGTCGCCGACGATCGGCCTGACGTCGCGTTCGAGCCATGCCCGGAGGTTGCCGAGCGCCTCCTTCTCCTGCTCGGTGAGGAGGGACTCGTAGGCGTAGAAGTCGCTCGCGAGCGGCTCGAAGGTCATGCGTGCTCCAATGCGTGGTCGGACCCGTGAAGCCTATGGCGGGCGCAATCGCCCTCGAAGGCGTTGGTAGTTTTGACCCAACGGCGGAGAGGAACCATCGAGGATGTTTGTGGCGATCGGCAACACACCCCGGGACTACGCATGGGGTTCGCATCGGGCGATCGCCGAGTTCCTGGGCAGGCCTCCGTCGGGCGGACCGCAAGCGGAGCTGTGGCTCGGCGCGCACGCGGGCTCCCCGGCACGCATCGTCGACGCGGCATCCGTCGGCCATGACGACCTCGCCGCGTGGATCGAGGCGGACCCCGAGCGGGCCCTCGGGCCGAGGCTCGCCGCCGAGGGCGCACGCCTGCCGTTCCTCCTGAAGCTGCTCGCGGCGGCCGAGCCGCTGTCATTGCAGGCGCATCCGACTCCCGAGCAGGCCCGAGCCGGCTTCGCCCGTGAAGAGGCAGAGGGGATCCCGGTCGGCGCGTACGACCGCAACTATCGCGACCCCTTCCACAAGCCCGAGCTCATCGTCGCCCTGAGCGAGACGTTCGACGCGCTCTCGGGCTTCCGCCCGCTCGACGAGGTGCACGGCGTGCTCGAGGTGCTGCGCGAGGCGGATGCCGCGTCCGGCACGCCAGAGCCCGGCGCGCTCGACCTCCTCGGCGACCGGCTCGCCGGCGACGACCCGCTCCGCGACTCGGTCGAGTGGTTGCTCCGCGACGGCCGCGGCGGCGACACGGGGGAGGCGACGTGGCTGATCGAACGGGTGACGGCCCTCGCGGGTTCCGAGATCGCCCGGCGGTCGCCGTTCGCGCGTTCGTTCGAGACGGTCGGCGCGCTCGCCGCCGTGTACCCGGGCGACCCCGGCGTCGTCATCTCGCTGCTGCTCAACCGGGTGCGACTGCAGCGCGGCGAAGCCCTCTACCTCGCGGCGCGGGAACATCCACGCCTACCTCGACGGGCTCGGCATCGAGCTCATGGCGGCGAGCGACAACGTGCTGCGGGGCGGCCTCACGCCCAAGCACATCGACGTGACGGAGCTGCTCGACGTGCTCGACTTCACGCCGATCGCGCCCCCGCGCCTCGCACCGCTCGACGTGGCGCCCGGCGTCACGGCATTCCGGCCCGATGTGCCCGACTTCGTGCTCTACCGTGCCCATGCCGGTGCGGATGCCGCGCGCGTCGCGATCGACGGACCCGCGATCGTGCTCGCCGAGGGCGGCTCGCTGCACCTCGCGGGGGCGCTCGGCGAAGCAGAGCTCGCGCTCGGCGAGACGCTCTACGTCACGCCTGAGGAGCGCGAGCTCGAGATCACCGGCGACGGGATCGCGTGGGTCGCGACGACGGGTGCCGCCGCGGCATCCTGAGCCTCAGCTGGCCACCCGGACCCCGAACAGGCGGCGATACGCGGTCGGGGTCGTCTGCAGCACCTTGATGAAGTGGTGCCGCATGACCGCGGCGGCGCCGAAGCCCGTCTCGCGCGCGATCTCCTCGAGCGTGTCGGAGGTCTCTTCGAGCAGCTGCTGGGCGCGCAGCAATCGCTGACGGTTGAGCCAGGCGTTCGGCGTCGTGCCGGTCTCGGCGCGGAAGCGGCGGGCGAACGTGCGCGGCGACATGAGCGCCTTGCGGGCGAGCAGGTCGACGGTGAGGTCTTCGTCGAGGTGCTCGATCATCCACTCGGTGATCTTGGCGAACGAGTCGCTTCGGCACTCCGCGACGGGCGACTGGATGAACTGCGACTGGCCGCCGTCGCGCTGCGGCGGCACGACCATGCGCCGGGCGATGTTGTTGGCCGCGCCCGCTCCGAGTTCCATGCGCACGATGTGCAGCGCGGCATCGATGCCCGCCGCGGTGCCGGCCCCCGTCACGACCTTGCCATCCTGCACGAAGAGCACGTCGGGGTCGACGTCGGTGCCGGGGAACATCTTGGCCATGCGGTCGGTGTACATCCAGTGGGTGGTGGCGCGGCGGCCCTCGAGCACGCCCGCGTGACCGAGCGTGAAGGCGCCCGAGCAGACGGAGAGCACCCAGGCTCCGCGCTCGACCGCCTCGCGGATCACGGCGGAGACGCGCTCATCGACCGGCTCGTCGATGAGCGCGGCCGGCACCGCGACGAGGTCGGCGTGCCGCGCGAACTCGAGGCCCTCGTGCACGACGATGTCGAAGCCGAGCTTCGTGGAGACAGGCCCGGGCTCGGCGGCGACGACCTTGAAGTCGAAGGTGGGGCCGCCCGTGTCGGCGCGGTCGATGCCGAACACCTCGCAGATCACACCGAATTCGAACGGGGCCATCTGCGGGATGGCGATGCAGGCGATGGACTGGAGCAACGGGAGCCTCCGAATGGCAGAAAAGAATCGTTCTGTGGCTACTCTGCCACTGTCGGCAGGATGTGGCAAGCAGTAGATTTTCTGCCATGACCACGATCATCTTCCTCGTCCTCCTCGGGCTCGCCATCTGGGGCATGCTCGCCACGCTGCTGCGGCTCGACAACGACGGCTATGGTCGCCCCGAGATCCGCGACCGCAACCGGCACGTCGAAAACCTGACCGCGACCCGCATCTGACGAACCGTCGGCTCCCGGCACGCTCGGCCGGGTCCGATGGCAGTTCCTGCGCGCTTCACGCCGCGGACCGTTCCCACCCGGGGCCGATACGATCGGTCGGGGCGCGGACGGTCCGCGGCCGGAAGGCAGGATCATGAGCTGGCTGGTCACCGGGGGAGCCGGATACATCGGGTCGCACGTCGTACGCGCGTTCGCCTCCCGAGGCATCGACGTCGTCGTCGTCGACGATCTCTCGTCGGGACGGCGGAGCTTCCTGCCCGAGGGCACGGCGTTCGTGCAGGGCACGATCCTCGACGGATCACAGCTCGAGATGACCTTCGAGCGCTTCGACGTGCAGGGGGTCGTGCACCTGGCCGGCTTCAAGTACGCGGGCGTCTCGGTGCAGCGTCCGCTGCACACCTACCGGCAGAACGTGACGGGAACGATCACGCTCCTCGCCGCGATGGAGGCCCGCGGCGTCGACCGCATGGTGTTCTCCTCCAGTGCGGCCGTGTACGGCACGCCCGACGTCGACCTCGTCACCGAGGACACGCCGAAGCGTCCGCAGTCGCCCTACGGGGAGTCGAAGCTCGTCGGCGAATGGCTCATCGCCGACCAGGGCGTCGCCACCGGCCTCCGTCACACGTCGCTGCGCTACTTCAACGTCGTCGGCTCCGGCACGCCGCAGGTCTTCGACGTGAGCCCGCACAATCTCTTCCCACTCGTCTTCGACGCACTGCTCGACGGACGCACCCCCCGCATCAACGGCGACGACTACCCGACGCCCGACGGCACGAACGTGCGCGACTACCTGCACGTCGCCGACCTCGCCGAGGCGCATGTCGTTGCGGCGGAACGACTCGACTCGGGCAAGCCGATCGAGCCCGTCTACAACCTCGGCTCCGGCACCGGCGTCTCGGTCGCCGAGATCATGCGCGCGGTCGCCGACGTCACGGGCATTGAGTTCACTCCCGAGATCGCGCCTCGCCGCGCGGGCGATCCCGCGCGAATCGTGGCGTCGGGCGACCTCGCCGCTCGCGACCTCGAATGGCGTATGCGGCACTCGCTCGCCGAGATGGTCGAGAGCGCCTGGGAGGCCCGGCGCGCGGCATCCGCCGAGTGAATCGCACCTCGACGGTGCGAAAAGTAACGTCTGCGGAACACCCCCGGCGTGTCGCGGCGTGGCTGAAGCCTCGACGGCCGATTGAGGGTTTACGATCCGCGACTTGACTCTCACGAACTACACCGGTGTAATTAGTCGTGACACACCCTCTGGGTGGTCGGTACAACTGGGTGGGAGACGATATGGGCAATCCTGAATATCGTTCTGGAGTACCTGACGATTGGTTCATCGATCCGGTAAGGCTCGGGGTTCCAGGGGTTCGTCCGGGAGCCGATGACGAGAATCCGCTGGCTTGGCAGAGTGATGCGCTGTGTGCGCAGACCGACCCCGAGGCATTCTTCCCTGAGAAGGGTGGATCGACCCGCGACGCGAAGAAGATCTGCACGGGCTGCGAGGTGCGATCCGAGTGTCTCGAATACGCACTCTCGAACGACGAGCGCTTCGGCATCTGGGGCGGGCTGTCGGAACGCGAGCGTCGCAAACTCCGCAAACGAGCGGTCTGATCCGGGGACCCGTGCACCGACTTCGGCCGGCGCGCGGGTCGCCTGATCCGATCGGTTTCGTGGCACGCCCTGCCTGATCCCGGATGCCGCGCGGAGAGCCGCCTAGGCTGATTCCGATGTTCCCCAGAGTCACCGCCATCCTCGTCGTGCAGCACGGCGGCGACCACTTGCGGCGCACGCTCGAAGCGCTGCAGGCCCAGCGTCGCACCCCCGACGCGCTCGTCATCGTGCTGACGGAGGCCGACGCCGGGGCGCGCGAGATCATCGAGGGGGCCGGGGCGACCCATATCGTCGAGCACTCGCAGCATCTGTCGTTCGGCGATGCGGTGCGAGCGGGCGAGCGAGTGATCGGGCCGCCGTCGACGGATGCCGACGCACTGTGGCTCCTCTCCGAGGACAGCGCGCCAGAGCCCGAGGCGCTCGCGAAGCTGCTCGCGACGCTCGAGACCGCGAAATCCGTCGGCATCGCCGGGCCGAAGCTCATGCACTGGGACGCCCCCGACCGCATCGCCGTCTTCGGCCGCTCGATCACGCGCCTCGGGCGAAGCGTGCCACTCGTCGCCGACGAGCTCGACCAGGGCCAGCACGACGGGCTGAGCGACGTGCTCGGACTCGATCCCGCCGCGATCCTCGTGCGGCACACCGTCTGGCGTGCCCTCGACGGGTTCGATCCCGGGCTCCCGAGCGCCGACGACGCGCTCGACTTCTCGATCCGTGCCCGGCTCGCCGGCCATCGCGTCACCGTCGTGCCCGATGCGCGCGTCGCGTTCGCGGGTGCGGGGGTGGCCGGACCCCCGGTCGCGCGCCGGCCGCGCACCGTTCGGCGACGCGAGCGCGCGGCCCGCGCGGCGGAGCTGCACCGCCGACTCGTGTACGCGCCGGCCCTCGCGGTGCCGCTGCACTGGCTCACCCTGCTGCCGCTCGCCCTGCTGCGCTCCATCCGGCTGCTGCTCGTGAAGACCCCGGGCGCGATTCCCGGTGAGCTCACCGCCGCGATCCGCACGATGTTCTCCGGCATGCGCGTCGCACGCGCCCGGCGCACGCTGAAGTCGGGGCGCACGAGCGGCTGGGCGGTCGTCTCCCCGTTGCGCATGCAGCACGACGAGATGCGCCGGCGATCGCAGCTCGCCGCCGAAGCGCGCCGGGCGAGGGCACGCGGCCGCAAGCACGAACTGCAGTTCCTCAGCACGGGTGGCGGATGGGTCCTGCTCACGTCGGCCGTGGCATCCGTCGCCCTCCTCTCGTGGCTCATGGGCGCGAACGGCATCGGCGGCGGCGCCTTGCTCCCGCTCTCGAGCGGGGTCGGCGAGCTCTGGCGCAATGCCGCCTACGGTTGGCGCGACCTCGGCGCCGGGTTGGTCGGCGCGCCCGACCCGTTCGCCGGACTGCTCGCGGTCATCGGATCCCTCACGTTCTGGGCACCCTCGTTCGGACTCGTGCTGCTCTGGATCGTGGCCCTGCCGGCGGCCGCGATCGGCGCCTGGTTCGCGGCCTCACGGCTCACGGAGCGTGCAGCCGTCCGCGCGGCGGCGGCCCTGATCTGGGCGATCTCGCCCACCTTCCTCACCGCACTCGGCGATGGACGGCCGGGTGCCGTCATCGCCCACGTGCTGCTCGGCTGGCTCGCGTTCGCGGTGTTCGGCGCGGCGACGTCGTGGGCCGCCGCGGGTGCCGCGTCACTGCTCTTCGCCGCGGTCGTCGCCGCGGCACCGAGCCTCGCACCCGCGCTCCTCATCGCGTGGCTCGTGGGGCTCGCCGTCAGCGGCCGCGCCGCCGCACGACTGGCCGGCCTCCCGATCCCAGCAGTTATGCTCGCCGCGCCCCTGGTCTTCGAGCAGTTCGCACGGGGCACCCCGCTCGCGGTCCTCGCCGATCCCGGCACGCCCGTCGTGAGCGCCGTGCCGTCGGCGTGGCAGCTCGCCCTCGGGTTCCCGAGTGCGCCGCCGGCCGCATGGAACGAGCTCGTCGGCGCCGTCGCATCCGTCGATCCGCGGCTCGTCGTGGCTGCACTGCTCGCACCGCTCGCCCTCGCAGCGCTCGCTGCCGTGCTCGCCCCCGGAGCGCGCGCCTCACTGCTCGCGCTCGGCACCGCCCTGCTCGGCCTGGCCACCGCCGTCGCCGCCGCGCAGCTGGCGGTCGCGGTCGTCGGCCCGGCGGCCGTGCCCGTCTGGGCCGGCGCCGGCCTCAGCCTCGAGTGGCTCGGACTCACGCTCGCCGCCGTCGTCGCGCTCGGCGCCCTCCATCGTGGCAGTGCCCTCGCCGGCGGATTCGTCACGGTGTGCGCCGCCGCGGCGGTGCTTCCGACCGCATTCGCGATCGCCACCGGCGGCGCCGCGATCTCTCCTGCTGCCGAGCGCACGCTTCCGGCCTTCGTGGCGGCAGAGGCCGACGCCGATCCACGCGTCGCGACGCTGCGCATCGAACCCGAGGCCGACGGCGGCCTCCGCGCGACCATCGAGCACGGCTCCGGAACCACCCTCGACGAGCAGTCGACACTGGTCCAGACGAGTGAGGAACTCAGCGCCGACGACGAGGAGCTCGCGACCATCGCGGGCAACCTGGCCTCCCGGAGCGGCTTCGACCCGACGGCCGCGACCCGTGAGTTCGGCGTCGCGTTCGTGCTCCTCGCCGCTCCTGCCGACGACGAGAACCGAGAGGCCCTGGCCACTGGGGAGCGTGCCCGCACGGCGCTCGACGGCAACGCCGCGCTCGTGGCGGTCGGCGAGACCGACTTCGGCACCCTGTGGCGGTTCGCCGCGGCCGAACCCGACGCCGAGGCGGCACGCATCCCGTCGGGTGCAGGCGGCTGGCTCACCGGCGTGATCACGCTCGTGCAGCTCGTCGTCATCGGCGCCGCGCTGCTGCTCTCGATCCCCACCGGCGCCGGTCGCGAGACCGATCGCCGCCCGGTTCGTCGTCGGCGCGGATCGCCTCCGGCGGCTGCGACTGCGGCTGCGGGTCCGGATGACGCGACTGCCGCTGAGGCGGCCGCGGATGACTCGAGGGCAGACGAGACGGCTCCGGGCGACGCGACGGCAGACGAAACCGCTGCGGGTGACGCGACGGCAGACGAGACGACGACCGAGGCGGCCGCCGACGGAGAGGCCGGTGCGGCGGCCGACGAGGTCGACGGAGCCGACGAGCTCGGCACCCGTGAGGCTCCCATCTCCGGCGACGCCGCGCCCATCGACGGCGACGCGCCCGCGCCCGTGCCCGTGACCCCGGGCGGCGAAGCGGTTCCCGACGATCCCAACGCCTCCGCGCCGCCCACGGAACCCGCCGACCCGGAGGGAGACGACGATGCTCGCTAGACGCACGATCGCCCGCATCGGCGGCCGCGCCGCCGCCTTCCTCGTGGCGGCCGCGCTCGCCGCCGCCGCGCTCACCGCCGCGGCGATCGTCCCTTGGCCCGAACACCGCACGAGTGCGCCGTCCCTCGTCGTGCAGCCGGCCGAGAGTCGGCAGCAACGCGTCTGCCCCGGTCCGCTGATGACGCTCGCCGACGACGCGGCGGCGGCCACCACCGCCTCATCCATCGGGTCGGCGGCGATCGTCGCCGACGCCGAACCGGCGGGGGCGGTCGTCGAGCAGTCACCCGTCACGGCACCCGACAATCCCCGCGCCGATAGCGACGGCACGCCGACCGTGATCGCGGCGGAACCCGGCGACGTCGCGGTGGGACTGCTCGCGGGGGCGCAATCGCAGACGGCCGCGACCGAGACGGTCGCGGGCTTCGCGGCGGCCGCGTGCTCAGAGGCGCTCGCCGACGCCTGGCTCGTCGCGGGCGCCACGAACCTCGGCCGCACGAGCCTCATGCTGCTGTCGAACCCGACCGAGGTCGCCGCAACCGTCGACGTGCGTGTGTCGGGTGAGTCCGGCCCGGTCGAGGCGGCGTCGGCGCTCGGCATCATCGTGCCGCCGGGCAACCAGCGCGTGCTCTCGCTCGCCGGGCTCGCACCGAACCTGGAATCGCCGGTCGTGCACGTCGAGAGCACCGGTGGCGCAATCGTCGCGAGCCTGGAGCACTCCGTCGTGCAAGGCCTCGCCCCCGCGGGCGTCGAGCTCTCGGGCGCCACGGCGATGCCGTCGACCCGCCAGGTGATCCCAGGCTTCGTCGTGGCGAAAGCAGGCGGAGTCGACCCCGCCGACGACCACGCCCTCGGCGACGACTTCCCTGCAGTGCGACTCTTCGCTCCGGGCGACGACGCCGTGGAGGCGTCGATCGGCATCGTCTCCGAGACGGGTGCGGGCGGATCGACGATCGACGTGACGCTCCAGCCCGGACGGGTCAGCGACGTGCCGCTCGGTGTGCTCGCCGCCGGCAGCTACACGCTCCGGATCGAGGCCGACGCCCCGATCGTGGCGGCGGCGCGGGCGACGACGGGCGTGCCGGCCGAATCCGGGGGTGCGGATGCCGCGGCATCCGTCGACCTCGCCTGGACCGTCGCGACGGCGCCCCTGCTCGACGACGGCGTGGTCGTCGTGCCGCAGGGCCCGTCACCCGTCTTGCATTTCGCGAGCACCGGCACGGACGCCACGGAGACGACGGTCACCATCGACGGCACCGAGCGCGCGGTGACGGTGCCGGCGGGCGGCGCGGCGAGCGTCGCGCTCGCGCCCGGCGCGGTGGTGCGACTCGCCGGCGTCGAGGGCCTGCACGCGTCGGTGTCGTTCGCGGGCGCTGCCGCGCTCGCCTCATTCGGTGTGCAACCGCCGGGCGCGCAGGATGCGCCGATCCGCGTCTACCCGCGCTGAGCCTCAGAGGTGCCGGTAGCGCCCCGGCGCAAGCTCCCAGGGGTCTTTACCGAGCAGTTCGGCGATCGCACGGAACACGCAGCTCTCGATGAGGAGCTTCTCCTCCCGTTCCTCGCCCTCTTGGAGCCGCAGGAATCGCACGATCGGCAGCCGGAAGAAGACGATGCGCCGCTCGTCGTGGAAGACCTTCCACCGATCGACGTGATCGCCGTGGATCGCGTCGGCGGGGCCCTGTGCGACCTCGAACACGACGCCCTCGAGCTCGGGCCACAGCCCGCGAAGGTAGGCGGCCGTCGTGGCGATCGTGAAATCGAACTCGTCGAGCCGGGTGCGGATCGGCTCGAGGTGCGGACCCGTCACGGCGGAACGCATGCCGCGCCCGTGTCGATCACGGGCGAGTCGTCTCGGCGAACGCGGCACTGAGGCGACACGGCGGGGTCGGGGCATACCCTCCATCGTAATGTCCGCGTCGCTCGCTACTCTGGTGGTGCCATGAGACGTTGTTCGCGCACCGCATGCACCGCAGACGCGGTGGCGACACTCACCTTCGACTACGCCGACTCGATGGCGGTGCTCGGCCCGTTGGCGCTCACCCGCGAACCGCACGGCTACGACCTCTGCGCCCGCCATGCCGACCGCACCTCGGCCCCCAAGGGCTGGCAGGTCGTGCGGCACGTTTCGCTCGGTGAGGTAGGTTTCAAGGCATGAGTCCGGCTGCACCCTCCGAGGCACGAGCGCGCCTCAATGCCATCGTGAAGGCCTACGACGTGCGGGGAATCGTGGGGGAGGGCCTCACCGAGGCATCCGTCGAGGCGCTCGGCGCGGCATTCGTCGACGAGGTCGAAGCCGACGGCGACCGGGTCGTCGTCGGCCACGACATGCGCGACTCGTCGCCCGCCTTCGCCGAGGCCTTCGCGCGCGGCGCCACGCGGCGCGGCGCCGATGTCGTGGCGATCGGCCTGTGCTCGACCGACGAGACCTACTTCGCATCGGGGTCGATGAACGCTCCCGCGGCCATGTTCACGGCGAGCCACAACCCGGCGGCCTACAACGGCATCAAGTTCTCCCGTGCCGGCGCCCAGGGCATCTCGCTCGACACCGGGCTCGCCGCGATCCGCGACCGCGCCGGCGACTACCTCGAGCAGGGAATCGCGGATGCCTCGGTGAGCGGCTCGGTCGTCCACGCCGACGTGCTCGCCGATTACGCCGCCTACCTCCGCTCGCTCGTCGACCTGAGCTCCGTGCGGCCGATGAAGATCGTCGTCGATGCGGGTAACGGCATGGGCGGCCTCACGGTGCCGGCCGTCCTCGGCGACGCCGCAGGTCTTCCGGTGCTGCCGTTTGAGATCGTTCCCCTCTACTTCGAGCTCGACGGCACGTTCCCGAACCACGAGGCGAACCCGCTCGACCCGGCGAACCTCGTCGACCTGCAGCGTGCGGTCGTCGAGCACGGTGCCAATCTCGGGCTCGCCTTCGACGGCGACGCCGACCGGTGCTTCGTCATCGACGAGCGCGGCGGCGCCGTCGACCCGTCGGCCATCGCCGCCATCGTCGCGCTTCGCGAGATCGATCGCGTGCGCGCGGCCGGCGAAGACGACGTGAGCGTCATCCACAACCTGATCACCTCGCGATTCGTGCCCGAGACGATCGAGGAGGCCGGTGCGACGCCCGTGCGCACCCGAGTCGGCCACTCGCTCATCAAAGACCAGATGCGGCTCACCGGGGCGGTCTTCGGCGGCGAGCATTCGGCGCACTACTACTTCCGCGACTTCTGGGGCGCCGACAACGGCATGCTCGCCGCGATGCACGTGCTCGCGGAGTTCGGTGCAGAGGGCGGCCGGCTCTCCACGCTCGCGGCCCGCTTCACGCCCTATGCCCTCTCGGGCGAGATCAACTCGACCGTCACCGATGTCCCCGCGGCATACACCCGCATCGTCGAGGCGTTCACCGGCCGGGCCGACTTCGACGAGTTCGACGGGCTCACCGTCGAGGGCCTCACCGACGAGAGCGAACCGTTCTGGTGGTTCAACGTGCGGCCGTCGAACACCGAGCCGCTGCTCCGGCTGAACGTCGAGGGGGCGGATGCCGCGACGATGGCCGCCATCCGCGATGAGGTGTTGGAACTCATCCGCGGGGTCCCGCGCGGCGCGTAGCGACGCGCGAGACCCCGAAAGGCGGCAGTAGAAGCGCTCGCGGCGCCTGCGCCGCGAAGCGTAGACGGCAGACTCGAGGACGTGACGCTTGCCCGTGACCTACGGCCGCGCGAGCCTGCGAGAATAGGCGCATGGATGCCGCCGTCACCACCGCCCTCCCGTTCAAGGTCGCCGACCTCTCGCTCGCCGAGGCCGGACGCCACCAGCTCCGCCTCGCAGAGAACGAGATGCCCGGCCTGATGGCCCTGCGCGAGCAGTTCGGCGCATCGAGGCCGCTCTCGGGAGCGCGCATCGCCGGCAGCCTGCACATGACGGTGCAGACGGCGGTGCTCATCGAGACCCTCGTCGCGCTGGGCGCACAGGTGCGCTGGGCGAGCTGCAACATCTTCTCGACGCAAGACGAGGCGGCGGCGGCGGTCGTCGTCGGACCGACCGGAACGGTCGACGCTCCTGCAGGAGTTCCGGTGTTCGCCTGGAAGGGCGAGTCGCTCGAGGAGTACTGGTGGTGCACCGATCGCATCTTCGACTGGAGCGCCGAGGCCGGGGCATCCGGAGCCGACTGGATCGGCCCCAACATGATCCTCGACGACGGCGGCGACGCCACCATGCTCGTGCACCATGGGCGCGAGTTCGAGGCGGCCGGCGCCGTGCCCGCGACAACGGATGACGCGAGCGCCGAGTACCGCGTCGTGCTCGATGCCCTGCGCCGCTCGCTCGAACTCACCCCCGATCGCTGGACCCGCATCGCCGCCGAGCTGAAGGGCGTCACTGAAGAGACCACGACGGGCGTCCACCGCCTCTACGAGCTGCACGCGAACGGCGCGCTCCTCTTCCCGGCCATCAACGTCAACGACTCGGTCACGAAGTCGAAGTTCGACAACAAGTACGGCATCCGCCACTCGCTGCCCGATGGGCTCAACCGCGCGACCGACGTGCTCATCGGCGGCAAGGTGGCATTCGTCGCCGGGTACGGCGACGTCGGCAAGGGCGCGGCGGAGGCACTCCGCGGCCAGGGTGCCCGGGTCATCGTCAGCGAGGTCGACCCCATCTGCGCGCTGCAGGCCGCGATGGACGGCTACCAGGTCTCCCGGCTCGAGTCGGTCATCGGCGAGATCGACATCCTCGTCACGGGCACCGGCAACAAAGACGTCGTGCGTGTCGAGCACCTCCTCGGCCTCAAGCACCTCGCCGTCGTGGCGAATGTGGGCCACTTCGACAACGAGATCGACATGGCCGCTCTCGAGTCGCTGCCGGGCGCCGAGCGCATCGAGATCAAGCCGCAGGTGCACGAGTGGCGCCTGCCCACAGGGCGCAGCGTGCTCGTGCTCTCCGAGGGGCGGCTCATGAACCTCGGCAACGCCACTGGGCATCCGTCGTTCGTGATGTCGAACTCCTTCACGAACCAGGTGCTCGCGCAGATCGAGCTGTACACGCGGCCCGAGGCGTACCCGATCGGCGTCTACGTGCTGCCGAAGCACCTCGACGAGAAGGTCGCGCGCCTGCATCTCGACGCGCTCGGCGTCGAGCTCACCGAGCTCTCGCCCGAGCAGGCGTCGTACATCGGCGTGCCGGTCGAGGGCCCGTACAAGGTCGACCACTACCGGTACTGAGCCAGGGGCCGCCCTAGCGTCAGCGCTCCGGGAACCCGTTCGGCGTCGCGTCGAGCACGGGCGCGAGCGTCGACATGCGCGCGCGCTCGAGCTCGAGCGCGGTGAGGTCGCGTTCGCGACGGAGTGCAGCGACACCCGCGAGGAAGCGCTCGGCCGGGGCATTCGGCACCGGCGACACGAAGGGCATGACCTCGGCGGCGAGGGCGGCGGCGATGCGCGCACGACTCTCGGGCACGAGGTGCTCCGCGTTCTGGAAGAACGCGGCGACGCGACGAGCGAGCGGGTCGGGCAGGCGAGCGACATCGGCGATCGTCGACCACGACGCGAGCTCGGAGGGAACCCCGAACGCCGTCGACGGCAGGTGGGGCACTCGCTCGACTTGCGCGTGCGTGCCCGCGAGCAGGTCGCCGAGGCGCTTCGACGACGGGTTCAGGAAGCCGATGAGCACGGCGAGTCCACCGACCGTCATGTAGATCTCGATGACCCCCGTGAGTGCGCGGATGAACGCGTGCCGGAATCCCGCCGCGCCGCCGTCGTCTCGCACGACCCGGAGGCCGAGCGCGAGCTTGCCGAGCGAGCGCCCGTGCGTCGCCGTCTCGACGGCGGTGGGAATCACGACGATGCACGTCACGATGCCGGCGATCATGATCGCGCGGAACGCCGCCTCGTCGACCGAGAGCTCCCCGAGCGCGAGCAGCAGGCCCACGATGAGCAGCATCGACACGAGCACGTCGATTGCGGTGCCCCCCGCTCGCATGAGGGCGCTCGCCGGTCGCACGTCGAGCGTGACGGCCTCGCCCGTGAGCACGCCCTCGTCGTCGAATCGGGCGACCCTGCGGTCGGCGACGGTCGCTTCGGCCATGGGTAGTATTCAAGCAGATGGACCTCGATGCGCTCGCCTCCGCCCGTCACGACGACTGGGAGCGGCTCGACGCGCTCGCGAAGTCGCGCCGGCTCGGCGGGGCCGAGGCCGACGAGCTCATCGAGCGGTATCAGGCCGCGGCATCCGATCTCTCGCTCGTGCAGACGACGGCGGGCTCGACCGCGCTCGGCGACCGGTTGTCGATCTCGCTCGCGCGGGCGCGCCTGAAGTTCACCGGGGTTCCCGAGAACCCGCTGCGGCAGCTCACGCGTTTTGCCCTCATGAGCCTTCCTGCCGCCCTCTATCGCTTGCGGTGGCTGACCCTCGCCGTCGCTCTCGCGACCTTCGCCGTCGCCGCGCTCTATGCATGGTGGATCGGCGGCGACCCGCGGGTGCTCTCGACGCTCGGCACCGAAGAGGAATTCCGCCACATCGCCGAGGAGGGCTTCGTCGCCTACTACTCGGAGAACCCCGCGGCGTCGTTCGCCGGCGCCGTCTGGACGAACAACGCCTGGATCGCCGCGCAATGCGTCGCGTTCGGCATCCTCGGCGTGTGGGTCCCGTGGATCATCCTGCAGAACGCGCAGAGCCTCGGCATCACAGCGGCCATCATGTTCGCCTACGACGAGGCCGACACGTTCTTCCTCTACATCGCGCCGCACGGGCTCCTCGAGCTCACGTGCGTCTTCGTCGCAGCGGCCGCCGGGCTCCGCATCTTCTGGGCGTGGGTCGCGCCCGGGCCGAGGTCGCGCGGCGTCGCACTCGCCGAAGACGCGCGCTCGCTCTTCAGCGTCGCGATCGGGCTCGTGTTCTTCCTCTTCGTCTCCGGCATCATCGAGGGCTTCGTCACGCCGGCGCGGTGGCCATGGCCCGTGAAGATCGGCATCGGCGTGCTCGCCCTCGGCGGGTTCCTCGCCTACATGCTCGTGCTCGGCCGCCGCGCGTGGCGAGCCGGTGAGACCGGCGACCTCGTCGAGTTCGACTCCGGGGCGACGCGCATCGTCTCGGGCTGAGCGATCTCAGGGCCGAGCGGCCGCCAGAGCCGAACAGGCGTCAGAGCTGTCCTGAGGCCTTCAGGTCGAGGTAGCGATCCGCGAGCGCCGGCGGCAGCTCGTGCGGAGGGGCGCTGACCGTGAGGGCGCCGAGGCGCCGGATCGCGGCGGCCACGCGCGCGGTGTCAATGAGGCCGCGCTCGGCGGCGGCCGCGCGGTAGACCTCCTCGAGATCGCCGCGAGCGCCACCGGCCTCGACGAGCGCAGGGTCGGTCACGGACGCGACGATCACCGTGTGCCGGGCGGTGAGCTGCGGCAGCATCGAGAGCAGCCCGCGGGAGCTGCCGGGGGAGTCGGCCGCGGTGAGCAGCACGACGAGGGCACGTCGGCTCGTCACCCGCCGCACCTGGCCGGGTACCGACGACCAGTCGGCCTCGATGAGCTCGGCGTCGATGCCGGCCATCGTGTCGACCATGCGCGCGAGCAGTTCTGGGCCGCTCGCGCCGTGCACGCGTCCGCGGAGGCGGCGGTCCCACGCGAGGAAGTCGACCCGGTCGCCGGCGTGCGAGGCGAGGGCGGCGAGCAGGAGGGATGCCTCGAACGCCGTGTCGAGACGGGGTTCGTCGGCGATGCGGGCGGCCGCCGTGCGCGAGGTGTCGGCGACGATCACGATGCGGCGGTCGCGTTCGGGCCGCCAGGTGCGCACCATGAGCCGCATGCCGCCGGGCACCTCGGGGTCGGCATGGCGCGCCGTCGCACGCCAGTCGATCGATCGCACGTCGTCGCCGCGCACGTACTCGCGGATCGAGTCGAACTCCGTGCCCTGGCCGCGGATCAGCAGGGGCGTGCGCCCCTCGAGCTCGCGCAGCCGCGTGAGCCGCGACGGCAGGTGCACGCGGGAGTGGAACGGCGGCAGCACGCGGATGCGTCCGGGGGCCGCGAGCGTCGCCTGCCGCGACCACAGGCCGAGGGGACCCGCCGAGCGCACGGTCACCTGCCCCACGCGACGGTCCCCGCGGCGCCACGGAGTGAGCTGCAGCGCCATCCGTCGACGTTCGCCCGGAGGCACCTGCAGCACGGTGCGATTCGGCCCGGCGAGGCCCGCCGAAGGTTCCCACCCGTCGCGCACGGTGGCACGCAGCATCCGACTCCCGAGATTGCGGACCGTGAGTTCCGCGGTGACCGTCTCGCCCAGCCGCACCCGGTCGGGCAGGTCCCGGCCGAGCGCGACGCGCCGGGGCGACGCCGCGAGCGAGACGTCGAGCACCCCTGCGCCGAGCGCGAGGGTGAGCCATCCGGCGAGTGCGACCCATGCTTCGGCCGCGCCGGAGACGCCCGCGGCGACGACAGGTACGACGCCGAGCGCGAGGAGGAGCGCGAACCGACCGGAGATCGTCATGTCAGAGCGGCACCTGCACCTGCTGCACGATGCTGCGGAGCACGGCATCGACCGAGACGCCCTCGAGCTCCGCCTCGGGGCGCAACTGCACCCGGTGCCGCCACACGGGCAGCAGCATCGCCTGCACGTGGTCTGGGGTGACGGAGTCGTATCCGGTGAGCCAGGCCCACGCCTTCGCGGCAGCGAGCAGGCCCGTCGCGCCGCGCGGGCTCACGCCGAGCCGCATCGACGGGCTCCGGCGGGTCGCCCGCGCGAGGTCGACGACGTAGGCCAGCACATCGTCGGAGACGCGCACCGCGGATGCCGCAGCCCGTGCCGCAGCGAGCTCGGCCGCTCCCAGCACCGGCTGGACCCCCGCCGCGGCGAGGTCGTGCGGATCGAACCCGTCGGCGTGACGGCGCAGGAGCGACACCTCGGCGTCGCGCTCGGGCACGTCGAGCACGAGCTTCAGCAGGAAGCGGTCGAGCTGCGCCTCGGGGAGCGTGTAGGTGCCCTCGTACTCGATCGGGTTCTGCGTGGCCGCGACGAGGAACGTGTCGGGGAGCGGCCGGGTGACGCCGTCGGCGGAGACCTGACGCTCCTCCATCGCCTCGAGCAGCGCGGACTGCGTCTTCGGCGGCGTGCGGTTGATCTCGTCGGCGAGCAGGATGTTCGTGAACACCGGCCCCTCTCGGAACGCGAACTCGCCCGAACGTGGGTCGTAGGCGAGCGATCCGGTGACGTCTCCCGGCATGAGGTCGGGGGTGAACTGCAAACGGCGCGTGTCGAGCCGCAGCGTTCGGCTGAGCGTGCGCACGAGCAGCGTCTTGGCGACGCCAGGCACGCCCTCGAGCAGCACGTGGCCACGGGTGAGCAGGGCGATGATGAGGCCGGTCACGGCGCCGTCCTGCCCGACGACGGCCTTGCCGACCTCGGTGCGCACGCGATTCAGCGCGGCGCGGAGCTCCTCGTCGGTGAGCGCGGTGGTATCGGTCATGGTCGCCTTCCTGCGGGGTCTGTCGAGTCTGCGGGGTCTGCCGGGTCTGTGTGGCCCGCCCGGCCTGCGGAGGGGGGCCGAAGCGTGTCGCGCACCTCATGCTCGAGCACGTCGAGCTCGGCCGCGAGCTCCACGAGGCCGCGATCATCGCCCGGCTCGGCGTCGACGAGCAGTCGGCGCACGGATGCCTCGTCACGGCCGGTCGCCCGCGCCGCGGCATCCGTCACGGCGCCGAGCTCTGCCGAGCGCGGCAGCTTGAGCGCCTCGATGATGCGACCGATGGCGCCGATGCGCAACTGGTCGAGGGCGCGGACGCGGGCGGCGCTGCGTGCGTACAGCCTCGCCCGGCCTTCGCTCGTCTCGCCGGCCGGCACATGCACGGGCAGGTTCTCGGTGACGAGCGGGCCGAAGCGGCGCCCGCGCGAGATGCCCGCGGCGATGACGACCGCGATGAGCAGCACCATGACGGGGCTCACCCAGCCGGGAGTGAGCT
This sequence comes from Agromyces albus, assembly GCF_030815405.1. Lineage (NCBI taxonomy): Bacteria > Bacillati > Actinomycetota > Actinomycetes > Micrococcales > Microbacteriaceae > Agromyces > Agromyces albus. The sequence goes on from NZ_JAUSWX010000001.1 coordinate 1,025,473, forward strand.
CGGCGATGGTCGGCGCCTCGGTTGCATCGGCGTCGCCCGGCCCCGGCAGGTACCAGACGAGTTCGTCGGATGCCCCGGTGAGCCCGATCGCGAGCGCGGCATTGCCGGCTTCGTCGATCGACTCGTTCGCGAACACCGTCGTCGCGGCGACGAGCGTGACCTGCCCGCCGTCGTCGCCCTCGCCCGACACGAGGGCGAACCCGAACTCCTCGTCTCGGAAGCAGCCCTGCCAGCCGGCCGCTCGAGCGTCGTCGTCGACCGTGAGCAGGCGCTGGCCATCGCCCAGGCCGCGCGCGCGCTCGGCCGCGGGTAGGTCGCACGCCACGTCGTCGATCGGACCGCTCGCGACGCCCGCGAGGCGAACGCCGGGGGCGAGCACCTCGAGAGCCGAGAAGCCCGGCTCGACGACCACGAGCCGTTCCGCGGCGCGCGAGAGGCGATCGAGCCGCGACTCGTCGAGGAGGGCGAACTCGTCGTAGAGCACCACGGTGGCGCCCCGGTCGGCGGCGTCGACGGCGGAGTCCAGCGATCGAGACTCGGTGACCGAGACGCCGTGGTCGCGGAGCACCTCGACGAGCGCCATCGCTCCGAGTGGGGCGGGGTTGTCGGTGCCGAGCGCCACTCCGGGAGGGCGCACGCCGCCCTGGATTGCGAGCACGACGACCGCGCCGAGCACGAGCACTGCGGCGAAGACGATCCAGATGCGGCGACGTCGTACGAACGCGCGGAACGTCGGCGTCGTGGCGGTCGCGGCATCCGTCGCCTGTTCGGCGGGCGCTCCGGCGCTGCCGGCGCTGCCCGGGCGATCGGCGACCGCCGCGGCCGATGGGCCGCCGCTCACCGCGACGCCTCCTCGGCCTCGGCCCACTCGTCGGCGGGGGCGGACGCGCTGAGATCGCGCTCGAGCGCGGTGAGGCGCTCGTAGGCGCCTTGAGATCCGTCACGGCCGAGGTAGCGAACCCCGTCGAACTCGGCGGCCGCGGCGTGGAGCGCCGCGGCGTGTTCGGGGAAGGGCAGTGCCGCGGCATCCGTGAACCCGCGTGCCGTGGTGCCCGGGTGCACGCGCACGAGATCGCGCTCGACGATGCCGCGCACAATGGCGCGGAACCGTTCCTCGATCGCGAGCGGCCAATCGCCCGCCGCTGCGGCAGCGAGCGCGGATCGGCGCAGCGTCGCGAGGTCGCGGCGGTCGTGGTCGTCGAACAGCGGTGCGAGCGTGCGACGCCGGCGGCGCAGTCGAGGAACTCCGAAGACGAGCAGTCCGACGACGACCAGCACGATGACGAGAAGCACGGCCAGCAGCGTCAGGATCGGAGCGGGCAGGCCGCCGGCTCCCTCGAACAGGCTCGCGATCCAGTCGCGAATGGCTTCCATCGCGAGGTCGAACGCGTTCGGCTCGGCATTGAGGTACTCGGTCTTCGAGAGTTCGTCGAGGAGCCACCGGCGCGCCTCGGGCGCGTCGGGATCGAGTGGGGTGGCGCCGAGCGAGGTCAGGACCACGTCGCGGCAGGTTCGCTTCCGGCGGGCGCGGATGGCGAGGGAGCCAGGTAGGGGTCGGTGACCGGCTGGCCGGAGTCACGCAGCTCGACGTGGCGTTCGAGCTCGAGGTCGAGCCCCTCCTTGCGCATCCGCAGGTCGATGTAGAGGACCGCGACGAGCGCCGCCTGCACGACCGCCGTGATCGCGCCGATGAGGATCGAGAGGATCATCGTCACGACGGTCGTGATGATCGTGATGGTGACCGCCGTGCCGGCGCCGGTGGGATCGATGATCACGGCGAGGATCGTGCCGACGAGCGAGATCGGCTGCACGACGACCTGGGCTGCGACGTTGAGGATGACGCTGACGAGCAGCAGGATGCCGAAGGTGCGCCAGTAGTATCCGTCGGTGAGTTGCCACGAGCGACGGATGGCGGCGCCGAGGCCGGCGTGCTCGAGCACGATGACGCTCGGCACGAGCGAGAGTTTCACGCCGATCCACGCACCGAGCACGGCGAGGCCGAGGCCCAGCAGCACGGCGACGAGGATCGAGACCCCGAGCGCCGTCGGCGAGATCCCAGCGGCCACCACGATGATCCCGACGAGCGCGGCGATGGCGGCGAGGACCGCCGCGGCGACGAGCGCGGTCCACCCGATGAGCGGCCAGATGCGCTTGGCCGTGCGGCGCCACAGCGCCCCGAATCCGAGCCGCTCGCCGAGGGTGCCGCTCGCGACCTCGAGCACCATCACGCCCTGGAGGAACGCGCCCGCGACGAGCGTGATCGCGACGGGGACGAGCATGAGCAGGATGAATCCGCCGACGGTGCCGGCGAGGACCGTGTCGAAATCCGCGTCCGACGCGCTCTCGACGCGCCCGATCGCGAACATCAGGAACGGTACGACGACCGCCGCGGTCGCGATCACCGAGACGAGTTGTACGACGAGGCCGCTGCCGAACGTCGCAGCCGGGTTGCGCCGGAGGGTGCGGAACGGCGCCCACAGCAGGGTTCCGAAGCTCAGCGGACGCAATGGGAGCAAGCCGGGCTTCGGGGGCGGCGTCCAGCCCCCTGGGGTGCCGGGCTGCGGGGCATACGCTCCGGTCGGCGGCTGCGGTGGCAGCGGCGGGGGCGTGCCGGGTGCCGGAGGCACGTTCGCCGGAGCGCCATACGGCGTGCCCGCGGCATCCGGTGCCGAACCCCCGGTGGGCGGCCCACCGGGTGCCTGCCAGTCCTGATCTGACACGTGCGTGCGCTCCTTCCGGCGGATGCTCCCAATGCTGTCACATTTCGCCTGCCCGGCGGGATTCGCGCGCAACCGGGACGTTCGGCCGTCTTCCGGCCTCGAACGACTACGCTTGAGCCACTGCAGTCGGCCGGGCAATACCACGGCCCCGAAGGAAACCGAACGTATGAACCCACGCGTACTCGTCGTCGATGACGACACGGCCCTCGCGGAGATGATCGGCATCGTGCTGCGCACCGAGGGCTTCGAGCCGGCGTTCTGCGCCGACGGCACGGGTGCGCTCGCCGCGTTCCGGGAGACGAAGCCCGACCTCGTGCTGCTCGACCTCATGCTTCCGGGCATCGACGGCATCGAGGTGTGCGGTCGCATCCGCGCCGAGTCCGGCACGCCGATCATCATGCTCACCGCGAAGTCCGACACGACCGACGTCGTGAAGGGGCTCGAGTCGGGCGCCGACGACTACATGGTGAAGCCGTTCAACCCGAAGGAGCTCGTCGCCCGCATCCGCACGCGCCTGCGGCCGGCACCAGATCCCGCCACCGACACCCTCGGCATCGGCGACCTCATCATCGACGCGGCCGGCCACGAGGTGCGACGCGGCGACGAGCAGATCAACCTCACGCCGCTCGAGTTCGACCTGCTCCACACGCTCGCGTCGAAGCCGCAGCAGGTGTTCACCCGCGAGATGCTCCTCGAGCAGGTGTGGGGCTACCACTACAAGGCCGACACCCGGCTCGTGAACGTGCACGTGCAGCGGCTCCGCGCGAAGGTCGAGCACGATCCCGACAACCCGCGCATCGTCATGACCGTGCGCGGCGTCGGCTACCGGGCCGGCGCGACCACCTAGGAGACCGGATGGGTGCGGGCCAGTCCCCGGCGATCTTCTCCGCGGCGAGGTGGCGCGCGCTGCCGCGGCAGCTCGCGGCGCTCTGGCGGCGCTCGCTGCAGTTCCGCACCGTCATCATCACGCTCTCGCTCTCGTCGCTCGCGATCTTCGTGATCGGCCTCTACATCTCCTTCAGCGTCGCCTCCAACCTGTTCAGGCAGCAGCTCGACCAGGTGCTCGGCGGCTCGAACCAGGCGACGACCGCCGCGCAGCGGATCCTCGACTCATCCGACGCGGCCGACCGCGCCTCGCTGCAGAGCGTGATGAGCTCCGCGCTCGAGCAGGTCATCCGAGTGTCGGGAAGCCCGGCCGTCGCCGTGTACCGGGAACCGAGCGAGGCGTTCAGCCAGAACGCCCCGCCCGACATCGTGGCACCGAGCCTCGGCGGCGTCATCACCCGCGAGCTGCGCGAGCGGGTCGAGCAGAACCCCGACCAGCAGTTCTGGCAGTCGGTCGCCATCACGGAAGACGACGGCAGCAGCGACCCCGGCGTGGTCGTGGGCTCAGATCTCGTCGTCCCCGGCGCCGGCCGATACGAGTTGTACATCGGCTACAACTTCGAGAATGCCCAAGAGACCCTCGCCTTCATGCAGCTCACCGGCATCGTCGGCGCCGCCGCGCTGCTCGCCCTGCTCAGCTCGGTGACCTTCCTCGTGGTGCGCTGGGTGATCGAGCCGATCCGCACGGTCGCGGCCACGAGCCGCAGGCTGGCGGCCGGAGACCTCGGCGTGCGCATGCCGTCCAAGGGTGAAGACGAGCTCGCGACCCTCGCAGGGTCGTTCAACGGCATGGCCGACAGCCTGCAGGCGCGCATCCGGGAGCTCGCCGAGCTCTCGGTGATGCAGCAGCGGTTCGTCTCGGATGTCTCGCACGAGCTCCGAACTCCGCTCACGACGATCCGGCTCGCCGGTGATGTGCTCTACGGCCAGCGCGACGACTTCCCCGGTCCCACGGCTCGCACCGTCGAGCTCCTGCACACGCAGACTGATCGGTTCGAGACGCTGCTCGCCGACCTGCTCGAGATCAGCCGGTACGACGCCGGCTCAGTGGAGCTCGCGACCGAGCCCACGAACCTCGTGCACCTCGCGGGCGATGCGATCCAGTCGATGCACGAACTCGCCCGCGAACGGGGGAGTGAGCTGCGGCTCGACGCGCCCGGCGGACACCTCGATGCCGACGTCGACCCGCGGCGCATCCGGCGCATCGTGCGCAACCTCCTCGGCAATGCCATCGAGCATGGAGAGGGCCGTCCGATCGTCGTGGCCGTCGACAGCAACGCGTCAGCGATCGCCCTCTCGGTGCGCGACTACGGCATGGGCATGACCGAAGAGGCACAGGCTCGCGTCTTCGACCGGTTCTGGCGTGCCGACCCCAGTCGCATGCGCACGATCGGCGGCACGGGTCTCGGCCTCGCGATCGCGCTCGAAGACGCGGTGGCGCATGGCGGCGCACTCGACGTGTGGTCGCAGCCCGGACACGGCACGGTCTTCCGGCTGACGTTGCCGCGAACGAGGGATGCCGACGCGGTCGAGTCGCCGCTTCCGCTCGTGCCCGACGACATCGAGGCGACCGGGCCGGCGCCGACGGGCGTGGTCCCTGCGGTCGAGCCCGCCGACGGCGTGGCGCAGGAGGTGCACGATGCGTAGGCGCCTGTTCGCGGCATCCGTCGCCGTGATGTCTGCCGTGATGCTTGCAGGCTGCGTGTCGATCCCGAACTCCGGTGCGGTGAACGCCGGGAACTCGGCGGTCGTCGACGAGAACCCCGAGTTCGACATCATCGCGCCGGGCCCGAGGGTCGACGGCACGCCAGAGCAGATCGTGCAGGGCTTCATGGACGCCGCGGTCAGCCCTGGCAACAACTACCGGGTGGCGCGTCAGTTCCTCACCCCGGCCTTCGCCGACGAATGGCAGGCCGACGCCGCCGCGACGATCGACGCCGGCGCCCGCAGGCCCATCGCGATCGACGAGTCGTCGATGATCGTCGAGGTCACACCTGTGGCCTCGCTCACGGCCGGCGGCCAGTACGCCGTGAGCGAGTCGCGTGCCGCCATCCCGCTGCCGTACCGTCTCGAGCAGGTCGACGGGCAATGGCGCATCTCGGAGGCTCCGCCGGGCGTGGTGATCGACGAGGCGAACTTCGCGAGCGTGTTCCGCAAGCATGCCCTCTACTTCTTCGACCCCGAGTACCGCTACCTCGTTCCCGACCTACGATGGTTCGCCGGTCGCGACTCGGTGCAGACGAGCATCGTGAAGGCCCTGCTCACGGGCCCGGCGGAGTGGCTCGATCCCGGCGTCGTCTCGGCGTTCCCCGACGGTGTACGCCTCGACCCCGACGCCGTGCCGGTCGACGGCACCGTCGCGAGCGTCGACCTCTCGGGAGCCGCCTTCGACGACCTGCTCACGGTGCAGCGCATGCAGGGAGCAACTCGACGCGAGCCTCGTCGGCAAGGTGCGCAACGTCTCCAGGGTCACGCTCTCGCTCAACGGCCTCGAGCAGGACGTGCCCGACCTGCCTGGACAGGTGGTGGTGAACCCTCGCGTCGCCCAGCGGCCCGTGGTCTTCGACGGGGCCTCGTTCGGCTACCTCGCCACGTCGGGCGAGAGCATCGACCCGATTCCCGGCCTTTCGGCGGAGGTCGAGGAGCTTGCACCCACCGGCGCGGCGCTCGGACCCGATGCGGAGTCGGCGGCCGTGCGTTCCGCAGGGGGAGTCTCGCTCGTCGTCGCCGGGGAGGCAGCGGTGCCCCTCGATCCGCGCGCCGACCTCGTCGTGCCCGCGATGGACGGCGCGGGCTACGTCTGGTCGGTGCCGCGGGGGTCGCCCGACCAGCTCGTCGCGTTCGCCCCTGACGGAACCGACCTGCCGCTCGACGTGCCCTGGGGCGGGTCCTCGATCGCCGCGATCGAGGTGTCGCGCGACTCGACGCGCCTGATCGCACTGCTCGGCGACGGCGCACGCACGCAATTCGTCGTCGCGTCGATCGAGCGCGACGCCGAGGGTCGCCCCGTCGCGCTCGGCCCGGTGGCGCTCCAGCTCGACGACACTCCCGGCAAGCCGCTCGACGTCGCGTGGCTCGACGCGAGCAATGTCGCCTCGCTCACGGCGTTGCCCGACGGAACCACGCGGCTCGTCACCCAGGAGATCGGCGGCTTCGCGAGCGATCGGCAGGGCCCCGACGGCGGCGTCCTGCTCGACGGCGGCAACAGCATCAACGACGTCCGGGTGCTCACGTCGGCCGGTGCCCTGAACGTGCGGATCGGCGTCGGCTGGCAGGTGCGCGCGCCGAATCTCAACATTCGCTTCACGGCGGTCCAACAGCCGAACTGAGCTGCGACCTCTCCTCGACATGCGGCCCGGCGCAGCCGCCGTCATCGGCGATGCCGCGGCATGCCGTCGAGGGGGCGGATGCGGCGCAGGCTGAGCGGATGCCGCAGCATCCGCCACCTCTTCCGTCGCGACCGTCACTTCCACCGCTCGCCCGCAGCGCCGTCGCGGGCCGCCTCGAGCGAGCGGTGCTCGACGCGCTCGCCGTGGTGCTGCCCGTCAGGTGCGCAGGCTGCGGTGAGCCCGACCGCGCGGTCTGCGACGCGTGTCGCGTCGCGCTCGCCGCGGCGCCGCACCTCGTCGAGCGGCCCGGTCTCAGCGCGTGGGCGGCGCTCGAGTACGCGGGTCCCGTCGCGTCGGCCATCGGCGAGTTCAAGGACGGCGGGCGCACGGATGCCTCGCCGGCGCTCGCGCTCGCCCTCCGATCCGCGATCGCCCGCGCGGTCGAGGCGGCCCCGCCCGGGCGCGCGCTCGAGGTCTGCACGATCCCGTCGGCGCCGAGCGCGCACCGTGCGCGCGGGTACGCACCGGTCGAGGTGCTGCTCGCCCGGTGCGGCATCCGCTCGTCGAAGGTGCTCGCGCTCGCCCGCGGCCGCGTCGACCAGGCGGGGCTCGGTGCCGAGGCGAGGCGAGCCAACTCCGCGGGGGGTCTCGTGGCCGTGCGGCTGCTCACCGGCCGCCGCTTCCTGCTCGTCGACGACGTGCTCACGACGGGGTCGACGCTCGCCGAAGCGGCCCGTGCGATCATCGCGGCGGGCGGTTCCGCGGGCGCGTTCGCGGTGCTCGCCGAGACCCCACTGCGACACGGCGGGCATGCAGCGAAGTCACCGGAAACACTCCGTGACTTTGCCTGACATCGGGGCTACGGTGGCAGGACAGGCGTGGTCGATCCACCCTTCAGACCCGGGTGACACGCCGGTAGATGGAGGTCGTCATGGAACTGAACATCGTCGGACGAAACCTGGAAATCACTGATCGCTTCCGGGCATATGCCGCCGAGAAGTCCGAGAAAGTCACCCATCTCGCCGAACGAGCCATTTCGCTCAACGTGAAGCTCACGCGCCACAACGAGAAGAACGGCAACACTGGTCCCGACCGTATCGAGCTCACGCTCGTGGGCAAGGGTCCGGTCGTGCGAGCTGAGGCAGACGGCTCCGACAAGTACGCGGCGTTCGACGTCGCACTCGGAAGGTTGCTCGAGCGGGTCCGCCGATCGAAGGATCGGCGGAAAGTGCATCGCGGCCAGCGCCGCCCGACGTCGCTGCGCGAGGCGACCGACGTGGGCTTCGCCGGAGTCGGTGTCCAGGCTGCAGCGCCAGAGGTGCTCGAGCGGGTGCGCACCGGGAGCATTCCCGTGATCGCCGAGAACGAGACGCAGGCGATCGAAGAAGACGATGTGTATTCGCCCGTGGTCATCCGCAGGAAGGTGTTCGCCTCGACCCCGATGACCGTCGACGACGCGCTCTACTTCATGGAGCTCGTGGGTCATGACTTCTACCTGTTCGTCGACGCCGAAAGCGGGCGCCCGAGCGTGGTGTACCGCCGCAAGGGCTGGGACTACGGCCTCATCGGCCTCGACGACCGAAGCGATGACGAGACCGCGGAATTACCTGCCGAACTGCAGCGCGCCAGCGCCTGACCGTTCGCTCCGCTCGAGCCCGTCGGAGGGCCGCCGACCCGGCGAACCACCGACGGGCTCACTCATGCGGACAGCCCGCTGCGTGCAAGCGCAGGCTCGGGCGACGCCCAGCCGACTGCCCGCTAGCATGGCTATGATGACCGTCTGAACGGCGGCATCGGGCGTGCCCGGGTGATCCACCCGACGAACCCGGCGCCCGACGACTACAGGAGAACATTCGTGGCTTCGATTCTGGAAAAGGTCCTCCGCGTCGGCGAGGGTCGCACACTCAAGCGGCTGGAGAACTACGCTGCAGCGATCAATGCGCTCGAAGACGACTTCCAGGCCCTCAGCGACGAGGAACTGAAGCATGAGACCGTCGAGCTGCGCGAACGCTATTCCAACGGCGAGTCGCTCGACGACCTGTTGCCCGAGGCCTTCGCCGCAGTGCGCGAGGCGAGCCGGCGCACCCTCGGCCTCCGGCACTTCGACGTGCAGCTCATGGGCGGCGCTGCGCTCCACCTGGGCAACATCGCCGAGATGAAGACCGGTGAGGGCAAGACCCTCGTGGCGACCACCGCCGCCTACCTGAACGCGCTCACGAGCCGCGGGGTGCACATCGTCACCGTCAACGACTTCCTCGCGAGCTACCAGTCCGAGCTCATGGGGCGCGTCTTCCGCGCCCTCGGCATGACGACCGGATGCATCGTGGCCGGCCAGACCCCCACCGTGCGCCGCGAGCAGTACACCGCCGACATCACGTATGGCACGAACAACGAGTTCGGCTTCGACTACCTGCGCGACAACATGGCGTGGCAATCGTCCGACATGGTGCAGCGCGGGCACTTCTTCGCGATCGTCGACGAGGTCGACTCGATCCTCATCGACGAGGCGCGCACGCCGCTCATCATCTCCGGGCCGGCATCCGGCGAGGCGAACCGCTGGTTCACGGAGTTCGCGAACCTCGCGAAGCGGCTCGTTTCCGGCGAGGACTACGAGGTCGACGAGAAGAAGCGCACCGTGGGCGTGCTCGAGTCCGGCATCGAGAAGGTCGAGGACTACCTCGGCATCGAGAACCTCTACGAGTCGGCGAACACCCCGCTCATCTCCTTCCTCAACAACTCGATCAAGGCGAAGGCCCTGTTCAAGCGCGACAAGGACTACGTCGTCATGAACGGCGAGGTGCTCATCGTCGACGAGCACACGGGCCGCATCCTCGTCGGCCGGCGCTACAACGAGGGCATCCACCAGGCGATCGAGGCCAAGGAGGGCGTGCAGGTCAAGGCCGAGAACCAGACGCTCGCCACGGTCACGCTGCAGAACTACTTCCGCCTCTACTCGAAGCTCTCGGGCATGACCGGCACGGCCGAGACCGAGGCCGCCGAGTTCATGGCGACGTACAAGCTCGGCGTCGTGGCCATCCCCACGAACCGCCCGATGGTGCGCAAGGACCAGCCCGACCTCGTCTACAAGAACGAGGAGTCGAAGTTCGCGCAGGTCGTCGAGGACATCGTGGAGCGACACAAGATGGGGCAGCCCGTGCTCGTCGGAACGACGAGCGTCGAGAAGAGCGAGTATCTCTCGCGGCTGCTCGCGAAGAAGGGCGTGCGGCACGAGGTGCTGAACGCGAAGAACCACGCTCGTGAGGCGGCGATCGTCGCCCAGGCAGGTCGCCACGGCGCCGTGACGGTCGCCACGAACATGGCGGGTCGCGGCACCGACGTCATGCTCGGCGGCAACGCCGAGTTCCTCGCGGTGCAGCTCATGCACGAACGCGGACTGAGCCCGGTCGATACGCCCGAAGAGTACGAGGCCGCGTGGGACGAGGTCTTCGAGAAGGTCAAGGCCGACGTTGCCCTCGAGGCCGAGAAGGTGCTCGCGGCCGGCGGACTCTACGTGCTCGGCACCGAGCGCCACGAGTCGCGGCGCATCGACAACCAGCTTCGCGGCCGCTCCGGACGACAGGGCGACCCTGGCGAGAGCCGCTTCTACCTCTCGCTCACCGACGATCTCATGCGGCTCTTCAACGCCGGTGCGGCCGAGAGCCTGATGGCACGAGGAGTTCCCGACGACGTCGCGATCGAGTCGAAGGTCGTCACTCGCGCCATCCGCTCCGCGCAGTCCCAGGTCGAGGCGCGCAACGCCGAGATCCGCAAGAACGTGCTGAAGTACGACGACGTGCTGAACCGTCAGCGCGAAGCGATCTACAGCGACCGCCGTCATATCCTCGAGGGCGACGACCTGCACGAGCGCACCCAGCGCTTCCTCGAAGACGTCATCGACGAGGTGCTCGACGTGCACACCGCCGAGGGCAACCCCGACGAGTGGGACTTCGATGCGCTCTGGACCGAGCTGAAGACCCTCTACCCGATCGGCATCACGATCGACGAGGTCGTGGCCGAGGCCGGCGAGAAGGGTCGCGTCAATCGGGACTTCGTTCGCCGCGAGATCCTCTCCGACGCGAAGCTCGCCTACCAGCGACGCGAGGAGCAGCTCGGCTCGCCCGCGATGCGCGAGCTCGAACGTCGTGTCGTGCTCTCGGTCATCGACCGTCGCTGGCGTGATCACCTCTACGAGATGGACTACCTGAAGGACGGCATCGGCCTGCGGGCGATGGCACAGCGCGACCCGCTCGTCGAGTACCAGCGCGAGGGCTTCGCGATGTTCCAGCAGATGATGGGGTCGATCCGCGAGGAGACCGTCGGCTTCCTGTTCAACCTCGAGGTCGAGGTGGCGCCCCAAGCGGGCGCCGGCGGTGCCAGGATCGAAGCCAAGGGCCTCGGTCGGCAAGGGGCACCAGACGACAAGCTCAGCTACTCCGCGCCGAGCGACGCGGGTGGCGTCGAGGTGCGCAACCAGCGCGGCCAGGTGCAGCAAGCGGCAACGCAGCGTGCGCGTCGCGCCGTGGCCGAGAGCCAGGCGCCAGAGGTCGAGCCGGCTCGCGGCGCGTTCGGCCAGCGCACGGGCGAGGGCGGCGGCAACGGACAAGCGCCGCAGAACCGCGCCGAGCGCCGCGCTCAGGAGCGCAAGGGACGCTGACACGCGGGGCCGTGCGTTGCGTCGCCGACCGACGCAGCTCACGGGGCCGTGCGTTGCGTCGCTGTGCGACTCAGCTCACGCGACTCAGAGCACGCTGATGACGCTCGCGCGCCAGCGCTGGTCGAAGCCCTCGAGGCGGATGGCCACCGCTCGGGACCTCGCGCGCTGGTGCACCATGACGACCGCTTCGACCACGCCGTCGGCGGGCTCGCACACGATGAGCCGGCCGAGTGAGAACGCCGGACGCTGCGGCGCCTGACCCTTCACGCGGCGGGCGCGCGCGGCGAGCACGACGCGCTTCGAGAGGTTGCGATAGACGTCGTCGTTCACCCACCGCGCGAGCTGCTCGAGGTCGCGAGCGCCCGCGAGCGCCTCGATCACGCAATGCGTGAGATTCCGGAGCACCGGCTCGGGGTCGGGGAGCTCTTCGCGACGGGCCGGTTGGCGGCCGAAATATTCGTCTTCGTCGTCGAGGAATCGCGCGGCGGATCCTCGAACCACCACCGTTCGAGCGGCGGCGGCATGGCGTGCGGTCATCGTTGCTCCAGCGGGGAAGGGGCATTCGGCCAAGGGGAAAGAATGCCCCCCGATCGGGGGGCGTTCGGAAATCCTTGACTGAACCGTATTGACGGCGCCGAGCACTGTCAAGGGAATTCGGCGCCTGTGGAAAACGAACCGGCGATCTCCGGTCGCGCGGTAGCGTCGCTGCATGCGCTGGGACCTGCTGTTCGACGATCTCGAGTCGCAGCTCGACCAGGAGCAGCGCGACGAGGAACGCGCGCTCGCCATCGAAGAGGAGCGCTTGCGTCTCGGGCGGCTCACGCTGCGAGATCGGCTGTCGGCGATCGTCAGCGCCGACGGCGGCGACCGCTCCGACCACACGGCGAGCGTGCGGGTGGAACTGCAGGGCGGCCGCGTCCTGGCACTGCGCCCGCTCGCATTCGGGCGCGACTGGATGAGTGCCGAACTCCAGGAGCCCAGGCGCGGCGGAGCACAGTGCATCGTTCCCCTCGGTGCGATCGCCGCGCTGCTGCCCACACGCGCGCAGCTCGACCCGAGCCTCGAGCCGCTGCCCGAGTCGGCTGCGAGGCTCGCCGAACGCATCGGGCTCCCGTTCGTGCTGCGTGACCTGTGCCGGCGGCGCACGCACGTGCAGCTCACGACCGTCGACGGCGAATCGCACGGCACCATCGACCGCGTCGCACGAGACCACATCGACCTCGCCCTCCACGACGCGGGCTCACCCCGGCGGGAGCGGGAGGTGCAGGGCTACCGTGTCGTGCCGCTCGCGCGAGTGCTGCTCGTCGCCTTCCGCTGACCGCGAACGAGCGTGCTCAGTCGACGGGGCGCATTCGGCCGGAGCGAGCGCCCGACAACTCGACGACGTTCGCGAACTCGCCCTGGTTCCAGAGCGAGTACCGACGCGTCTCCTCGTATTGCCCCTCGATCCACAACTCGAGCTGCACGCGCTCGATGCGCCACGGACCCGAGGTGCCCACGCGGATCGCGGGCAATTCGCCCGAGCGGATCAGCTCGTCGACCGTCGCGACGTCGACGGCGAGGATCTCGGCCGCGTCGGCGATGGTGAGGAACCGGCCGATCTCGTCGCCCGAACCTGGAGAGGTCATGTCTCGATTATCGACCTGTCGCCACGGGTGCGGAGCGAATGTGGATAACTTCTGGGCGTCCTCCCTGCTTCGGGTGACGATGGGTGCGGCGCGAGCGCGCCACGGTGAAGGGAGCAGGCCGATGGCACGTCGACAGGAACGCGGTGAACGGGGGTCCCTCCGCCTCGATCCGCGTCTCATCATCGGCATGGTGCTCATCGCCGGCTCCACGCTCGGCGTGTGGGCGCTCATCTCGGGGCTCGACGACGCGGCAGAGGTCTACGTCGCACGCGAGACCCTCACCCCGGGCACCCGGATCGACGCCGGCGACCTCACCTCCGAATCGGTCCGACTCGGGGCGAGTGCCTCGCAGTACCTCGCGCTCGGCGACGTGCCCGAGGGCGGCCTCGTCGTGACCCGCACCGTGCAGGCGGGTGAGCTCGTGCCCGGCTCCGCTGTCGACGACGCGGATCGCACCGGCCTGGCGACGATCGTCGTACCGAGCAGCGGGCCATTGCCCACCGAGCTGGCAGCAGGCTCGAGCGTCGACGTGTGGACGGCGCGGCAGCTCGAGCGCGGCGCTTTCGAGCCACCGGCGGTCCTCGTGTCGGGCGCCGAGATCGCGGGGCTCGTCGAGAGCGAGGGCATGGTGGCAGACGAGGGCGTCTCGGTCGAGCTGCTCATCCCTCGCGAGAAGGTGGCGGCCCTCCTCTAGGCGCTCGCCGCCGGCGACGCGATCGATCTCGTTCCGGCGCGCGCGAACGGGCGCTGAGATGGCACGGCTCGCCCTCGCGCTCGACGCCACCACTGAAGACCGGCTCCTGGCCGACCTTGTCGAGCACGACCACACCGTCGTCGCGCGCCTCGTCGGCTGGCGAGACCTCCTCGAGAGCCTCGACGTGCTCGCGCCCGAGGTCGTCATCGTCGGCGCCGGCCGCGGCACCCTGAGCGCCAAGCTGCTCCAGGCATGCGACGAACGTGGCATCCGCATCATCGGGCTCGCTTCCGGCGACGCCGAACGGGCGCACGCGGCGCAGCTCGGCTTGCACGAGGTGCTCGACCGCTCGGTCACCTGGCCCGAGGTCGAGGTGCTCGTGAGCGGGGGAGTGCCGGTGCCGTCGCGGCTCGGCGAGACGAGCGCGCGCCCCTCGCGGGCGGCATCCGTCATCGCCGTCTGGGGGCCCGCCGGCGCGCCCGGCCGTACGACCGTCGCCGTGAACCTCGCCGCGGAGATCGCGGCGGCGGGGCACACCGTCGCCCTCGTCGACGCCGATCCGTACAGCGGTGCGGTGGCGCCCTCGCTCGGATTGCTCGACGAGGCGCCGGGGTTCGCATCCGCCTGCCGGCTCGCGGGGGCCGATGCGCTCGATCGCGCCGAGCTCGAACGAATCGTGCAGCGGTACTCGGCGCCGCGAGCGTCATTCAACGTCTTCACGGGCCTCGTCGGGCCGAGCCGGTGGCCCGAACTCTCGCGTGACCGGGTGACGGCCGCGCTCGGTGCCATTCGAGCGTGGGTCGAGTACGTCGTCGTCGACACGGGATTCAGCCTCGAGCACGACGAGGAACTCACGAGCGACCAGTTCGCGCCGAGGCGCAATGCGGCCACCTTCGCCACGCTTGCCGCCGCCGATCGAGTCGTCGCGGTGGGGCTCGCCGACCCCGTTGGACTGTCGCGCCTGTTGCGCGGCCACGGAGAGCTCATCGACCTCGTCGAGCCCGAGCGGGTCGACGTCATCGTCAACCGGGTGCGCACGAGTGCGCTCGGTATCGACGCGCACAGCCAGGTGCGGCAGACGCTCCGCCGGTTCGCCGGCCTCGACGACGCGACGCTGCTCCCGCACGACGGCAAGGGAGCGGATGCAGCGATCCTCACCGCTCGCACCCTCCGTGATGCTGCTCCTCGCTCGCCACTGCGCGCAGCGATCCGCGACTACGCGTTCGACGCGCTGCTCCCGGTCCCCGAGCCGGCACGGCGCCGCGGGTTCGCATTCCCACCCGTCAGGCGGCCCGCCACGGGCTGAGCAGGCGGGCGCCCGAGCACGACTACGCTGGATCTGTGTCGACCCTCAGTGACCTCGTTCTCGCCCAGGGCCGCAGCAGTCAGGCCGATGTCGATTGGCTGCACATGCTCGTCGGCGACCTGCAGCTGCTCGCCGACCTCGCCTTCGCCGACATCGTGCTATGGGTGCCGTCCGGACCCGACGGGTTCGTCGCCGTCGCGCATGCGCGACCTTCGAGTGCGGCGACGTTGTTCTACCGCGACTTCGTCGGGCAGGAGATCAAGCCGCAGTGGCACGATCTCGCCACCCAGGCGTTCGGGAGCGCCCGGATCGTCGACTCGTCGGCGCCCGACTGGTACGAGGAGATGCCCACTCGAGTGCGGGCCGTGCCGGTCATGCGACGGCTCACCTCGACCGGCACGAAGCTCGCCGATGAGCCGGTGGCCGTGATCACGAGGCATACGAACCTGGGGGCGACGCGCACGCCGAGCCGTCAGGAGCTCACGTTCAACGAGTGCGCCGAGGAGCTCTTCCAGATGATCGCGTCGGGCGACTTCCCCGACCTCGGCGCCCCGACCGGCCCGCGACGCGGTGCGCCGCGAGCGTCCGACGGGCTCATCCGGCTCGACGTCGACGGCACCACGACCTTCGCGAGCCCGAACGCACTGTCGGCGTTCAACCGCATGGGCTTCGACGACGAGCTCGAGGGCGAGTCGCTCGCCGAGGTCAGCACGAAGATCCTGAGCGGCAAGCTCGTGATCGACGAGTCGTTGCCGCTCGTCGTCACGGGTCGCGCACCCTGGCGCACCGATGTGGAGTCCCGCGGCGTCACCGTCTCGTTGCGGGCGATCCCGATCCGACACCGGGGCGAGCGCATCGGTGCCATCGTCCTGAGCCGCGACGTCACCGAGCTGCGCCACCAGGAGCAGGAGCTCATCACGAAGGACGCGACGATCCGGGAGATCCACCACCGCGTCAAGAACAACCTGCAGACGGTCGCCTCGCTCTTGCGCATCCAGGCACGCCGCACCCACTCGGATGAGGCTCGCGAAGCCCTGACCCAGGCGATGCGGCGAGTCGGAGCGATCGCAGTGGTGCACGACACCCTCTCCGAGGGGCTCAACCAGAACGTCGACTTCGATGCGGTCTTCGACCGGGCGCTGCTCCTCGTCGCCGAGGTCGCCTCGGCGCACAACACGACGGCCCACCCGAAGCGTTCAGGCTCGTTCGGCGTCCTGCCGAGCGAGTACGCCACTCCGCTCGCGCTCGCGCTCACGGAGCTCGTCACCAACGCGGTCGAGCACGGCCTGGCCGGGCAGGAGGGCGATGTCGAGATCACCGCCGACCGTTCACCGACGACGCTCACCGTCCAGGTGCGCGACACCGGCTCCGGCCTGCCGGAGGGCAAGGTCGGCGAGGGGCTCGGCACTCAGATCGTGCGCACCCTCATCCAGGGCGAGCTCGGCGGCACGATCGACTGGCATACGGTCGTCGGACGCGGCACCGAGGTGACGATCGACGTGCCGCTGCGGTGGATCACGCCGGCGTAGCCGACACCGCGATCGCGCCTCAGGAAGCCCTGCGGGCGCGAGCGGCGCGGCGCTTCAGCGCGCGACGCTCGTCTTCGCTCAGGCCACCCCACACACCGGAGTCCTGGCCGGTCTCGAGTGCGTATTGCAGGCAGATCTCCGTGACCGTGCACCGCGCGCAGACAGCCTTCGCCTTCTCGATCTGGTCGACTGCGGGACCAGTGTTGCCGACCGGAAAGAAGAGTTCCGGGTCAGCCGTGAGGCAGGCGGCTTTGTCGCGCCAATCCATGGAGATGCTCCTTGCGTACTTCGATTGCAGACGCGCATGCGTGCGCTGCCGGGGCTCCGGCTGTGCTGCAGGGGGGAAAGGCCGAATCACGGGAAGTAGGATCAGGACTGATCAGCTCACGTCCCTGTGAGCATCAACTCGGCCTCATAAATGGTCGCATAGCGGAGAGATCGAATCAATAGCCGTGTATGGGATAACGCTGTGAATCAACGCGCTGACGGGCATCACGACGACGGACACGACGCCGCCGCCGCGGCATCCGGAGCAACACCTGAAAGCGGGGCACCTGCCGACGGAGGGGTGCGCGCAGCTCTGGTCGTCGTCAGCACGCTGCTGCTGCTCGAGGCGGCAGCACTCGTGGCCGTCGTCGTGTGGCTGCTCGTCGATCTCGTCGTCGCGCGGCCGTCGTCGTACGCGACGGCGATCGCGCTGCTCGTGATCGTCGTGATCGGTGCGATCTGGGTCGGTGCGGTCGCCGTCGCCTCACTCCGGCGCGCACCGTGGTCGCGCGCATCCGCCATCGTCTGGCAGATCCTGCAGCTCTCGATCGCCGTGGGCGCGTTCCAGGGCCTCTTCGCACGACCTGATATCGGATGGCCGCTGCTCGTGCCCGCGATCACCGTCATCGGGCTGCTGTTGTGGACGCCCGTACGCCTCGCGTACACGCGCCCCGAGGACCTGCCCGCTTCGTGAGGCTCAGGCGTCGAGGCCGAGCTCGCGGCGCAACCGTGCGACGTGCCCGGTGGCCTTCACGTTGTAGAGCGCTCGCTCGATGCGGCCGTCTTCGCCGATGACGAAGGTCGAGCGGATGGATCCGATCACGATCTTGCCGTAGAGCGCCTTCTGGCCCCAGACGCCGTACCTCTGCTGCACGGCGAGGTCATCGTCGGAGAGCACCGTGAAGTTCAGCCGGTCGCGCTCGGCGAAGCGCTTGAGCTTCGGGACGTCGTCTTTCGAGACGCCGAGCACGCGGATTCCGGCACTCGAGAACGAGTTCAGACTGTCGCGGAAGTCGCACGCCTCGGTGGTGCACCCGGGGGTCATCGCCTCGGGATAGAAGTAGAGCACGACCTTCGAGCCACGCAGCGACGAGAGCGTCACCGGCCGGCCGTCCTGGTCGTCGAGTGTGAAATCGGGCGCGAGGTCCCCGGTGGTCAGTCGAGCATCGGTCATCCGTCCATGCTAGGCACGGCCGCCTGACAGTCGGCTCCGGATGACGCTGCCGGTCCTTCTCGGGGGCTCACGCCGCGGCGAAGGTGCCGAGCAGGCGCTGCAGCGAGTCGAGACGGGCCCGCCCGGTCTCGCCGAGCCCGCCGGCCTCGACGGCCTCGTTCATCGCACAGTCGGGGGCGTCGGGGAGATGCGTGCACCCTCGCGGGCACTGCTCGGCGATGCGAGCGAGGTCGGTGAAGGCGCCGAGGATGTTCTCGGGATTCACGTGGCCGAGCCCGAACGATCGCACGCCGGGGGTGTCGATGACCCAGCCCGAACCGTGATCGGTGACGACGCGGAACGAGATCGTCGACGACGAGGTGTGCCGGCCTCGGCCGGTCACCTCGTTGACCCGGCCGATGGCGCGTTCGGCGCTCGGCACGAGGGCGTTGACGAGGGTCGACTTGCCCACGCCCGAGTGCCCCACGAAGACCGTGCGATGGCCGATGAGTGCTTCGGTGATCTCGTCGAGCGGCATTCGCTCGGTGCTGCTGAGGAACACCGGCAGGTCGAGGCCGGCGAAGTTCTCGAGGAAGACGGCGGGGTCGGCCAGGTCGGTCTTCGTGATGCAGAGGAGGGGCTGGATGCGGGCGTCGAATGCCGCGACGAGGTAGCGGTCGACGAGCCTGATGCGCGGCTCGGGATTCGCGGCGGCCACGACGATGAGCATCTGGTCGGCGTTCGCGACGATGACGCGCTCAACCTCGTCGGTGTCGTCGGCGCTGCGGCGGAGGAGCGTCGATCGCTCGCCGATGCGCACGATCCGGGCGAGCGTGCCGGCTTCACCCGTGGTGTCCCCGACGAGATCCACATGGTCGCCGGTGACGACCGATTTGCGACGCAGTTCGCTCGCCCGGGCTGCCGTGATCTCGCGCTCGTCGGGCTCATCCTCGTTCAGGAGCACCGCGTACCGACCGCGATCGACGCCGAGCACCGATCCGGTGATCGCGTCGGCATGCTCGGGACGGATCTTGCTGCGCGGCCGGCTCCCGCGCCGGCTCGGCCGCACCCGGATGTCGGACTCGTCGTACTCGGGCTCGTCCTCCTCGTCGTCGGAGCTCCACCAGCTCATGCGAGCATCCGCTCCCAGAGCTCCGTGAACTGGGGGAGGGTCTTGCCGGTGGAGGCGATGTCGTCGACGACGACACCCGGCACGGCGAGGCCGATGATCGCCCCGCTCGTGGCCATGCGGTGATCGGCGTACGCCCGCCACGGCCCCGCATGGAGCGGTGCCGGCTCGATGCGCAACCCATCGTCGAGCTCGGTGACCCGGCCGCCGAGGCCGTTCAGCTCGGCGGCGAGCGCGGCGAGGCGGTCGGTCTCGTGATGGCGGATGTGGCCGATGCCGGTGATCGTGCTCGGCTCGTCGGCCAGTGCCGCAAGGGCGACGAGGTTCGGTGCGAGCTCCCCGGCCTCACTGAGATCGAGCTCCACCCCACGGATGCCACGGCCCCCGTCTGCCGTGCGCTCGGGCGCGTGCACCGTGACGCGGCCGGGCTCCCGCTCGACGCGTGCGCCGAAGCGAGGCAGGAGGTCGACGAGTTGCGCGCCCACCTGGGTCGTCTCGGACGGCCAGCCCGTGATCGTGACGGAACCGCCGGCGACGAGCGCAGCGACGAGGAACGGTGCGGCGTTCGAGAGATCGGGTTCGATGTCGACGTCGACGGCCGCGATCGGGCCGGGCGCGACGACCCAGCGACCGGTCTCGGGGCTCGACACCTCGACGCCGCGGACGCGCAGCGTCTCGATGGTCATCTCGATGTGCGGCAGGCTCGGCAGGCGCTCGCCCGTGTGCCGCAGGTCGAGTCCCTTCTCGAACCGAGCGGCCGAGAGCAGGAGGCCCGACACGAACTGGCTCGACGCCGAGGCGTCGATCTCGAGCGCGCCGCCCTCGACGCGGCCGGTGCCGTGCACGGTGAACGGCAGGGTGCCGCGACGGTCGTCGTCGAGATCGACGCCGAGCGCGCGAAGGGCCTGGATCGAGGCGGCCATCGGACGGCGCCTCGCGCCCTCGTCGCCATCGAAGGTCGTCGGCCCGAGCGCGAGTGCCGCAACGGGGGGCATGAACCGCATGACGGTGCCGGCGAGTCCGCAGTCGATCGTCGTCGAGCCGAGGAGCTCTTCGGCGGGGATGACCCGGAGGTCGTCGCCGAACCCGCCGGATCCGGGCTGGCGCTCGAACCCGGTGCCGAGCGACCGCAGCGCCTCGATCATGAGCTCGCTGTCGCGGGACCAGAGCGGAGCACGCAGCACCGACGGCCCGTCGGCGAGCGCGGCGAGCACGAGCTCGCGATTCGTGAGCGACTTCGACCCGGGAAGGTCGAGCACGGCGGAGACCGGGCGCACGGCGACCGGCGCCCGCCACCCGTCATCCGTCTCGGTCTGCCTCGCTTCGCCGTACGGATCGAACTCGGGTGCGGAATACCTCGAAATCTGCATCGGTTATCAACAGTAGCGTCAGCTGACGCGGAAGGAGATGGTGCGCGTGTCGCCTGCTGTACTCGAACGCCCGACGATCGCCCTGTTCGACGATCTAGGATTGCCGGTGATGACTGCCGACGAGACCGATCCCACACCGACTGACGAGACCCGGCCGCTCGGCGAGCTCTTCGAAGAGCAGGCGCTGCCGTTCATCGACCAGCTCTACGCCGCGGCGCTGCGCATGACGAAGAACCCCGCCGACGCGCAGGACCTCGTGCAGGAGACCTTCGTGAAGGCCTTCGCCGCGTTCGCGCAGTTCCGGCAGGGCACGAACCTGAAGGCGTGGCTGTACCGCATCCTCACCAACACCTTCATCAACAGCTACCGCAAGAAGCAGCGCGAGCCCTACCAGGGCACGATCGACGAGCTCGAGGACTGGCAGCTCGGCGGCGCCGAGTCGACGACGGCACGGGCCAGCCGTTCGGCCGAGGCCGAGGCGATCGACCACCTGCCCGACAGCGCCGTGAAAGACGCCCTCCAGGCGCTTCCCGAGGACTTCAGGCTCGCCGTGTACTTCGCTGACGTCGAGGGCTTCTCCTACCAGGAGATCGCCGACATGATGAACACACCCATCGGGACCGTGATGAGCCGCCTGCACCGTGGCCGCCGGCTGCTTCGCGAGTCCCTCGCCGACTACGCCCGCGAACAGGGATTCGCGGCCGACCAGCCGGCGCCCCAACCGACCAGGAGCAAACGATGACCGACTGCGGTTGCGAGAAGGCGAGAGCCGAACTCGAAGAGTACCTGCACCACGAACTGCGCCGCGAGGATGCGGCCGACATTCGTGAGCACGTGGAGAACTGCCTCGATTGCCGGGCAGAGCTTCGCGTCGGCGTCGCGATCACCGAAGTGGTGCAGCGGGCGTGCCGCGAGAGCGCGCCTGAAGAGCTGCGCACCATCGTGCTGACCCGTATCCGAGACATCCAGTCGGGTCACGGCGTACTCGTCGACTGACGGGCCGCGTTCACGCAGGCTTCGACGAACGACGAAGGCGAGCGGATGCCGCGTGGCATCCGCTCGCCTTCGTTCGTCGTTTCGGGGCTAGAGGGTCGTTGCGCGGCGCACGAGCTCGGCCTGCTCGATCGCGTGGCGCTTGGCGGATCCCGTGGCGGGTGACGCGGCGGCGGTGCGGGCGACGACCGAGACCCGACGCGCGCCGAGCTTGTTCGTCTCGATGACGAAGTACGGCCAGGCACCCTGGTTCTCGGGCTCGTCTTGCGCCCACATGAGCTCGGCGTTCGGGTAGGCGTTCGCGACGGCCTTCAACTCGACCGCGGGAAGCGGGTAGAGCTGCTCGAGGCGCACGACGGCGATCTCGGGGTTCGGCTTCTTCTCGAGCTCGGCCACGATGTCGTAGTAGATCTTGCCCGAGAGGAACACGACGCGCTTGACCGCGGCCTTGTCGGTGATCCGAGCGTCGTCGATCACGGGCTCGAACCGGCCGCTCGTGAAGTCGGCGACCTCGCTCGTCGCACCACGGAGGCGGAGCATGGCCTTCGGCGTGAAGACCACGAGCGGACGCCGCGGACGCTGGTAGGCCTGGCGGCGCAACAGGTGGAAGTACGACGCGGGAGTCGAGGGGCGTGCGACCGTCATGTTGTTCTCGGCGCAGAGCTGGAGGTACCGCTCGATGCGGGCGCTCGAGTGGTCGGGACCCTGGCCCTCGTAGCCGTGGGGGAGCAGGAGCACGACGCTCGAGCGCTGGCCCCACTTCTGTTCGGCCGAAGAGATGAACTCGTCGATGATGGTCTGCGCGCCGTTGGCGAAGTCGCCGAACTGCGCCTCCCAGAGAACGAGCGCATCGGCGCGTTCGACGGAGTAGCCGTATTCGAAGCCCATCGCGGCATACTCGCTGAGCAGCGAGTCGTAGATCCAGAACTTGGCCTGATTGTCGGAGAGATTCTGCAGCGGCAGCCATTCCTGGCCGTTGACACGGTCGTGGAGCACCGCGTGGCGCTGCACGAACGTGCCGCGTCGTGCATCTTGGCCGGCGAAGCGCACCGGCGTGCCCTCGAGCAGGAGCGAGCCGAGCGCCAGGAGCTCGCCGAAGCTCCAGTCGATGTTGCCGTTGCGGCTCATGTCGAGTCGCTTCGTGAGCAACTGCTGGATCTTCGGATGCACCGTGAAGCCCGCGGGCTTGTTGTTGAACGCGTCGCCGACGGCGTACACGACATCGGTGGAGACGCCGGTGGTCTCGAGCTCGCCCGTGGGCGCGACCTCGGGTTCGCGGCGGGAGTCGGTGGCGCCGACGATCGGGATCGAACCCGTCTGGGCGGCATGCGTCTCGGCGAAGGCGCGTTCGAGGCGGTCCTGGAAGTCGCGGTGCGCCTCCTCGTACTCCTCCTCAGTGATGTCGCCGCGGCCGACGAGCGCCTCGGTGTAGAGCTTTCGCACCGAGCGCTTCGCCTCGATCAGGTTGTACATGAGCGGCTGCGTCATCGAGGGGTCGTCGCCCTCGTTGTGGCCGCGACGGCGGAAGCAGACGAGGTCGACGACGACGTCGCGCTTGAACTCCTGGCGGTAGCGGAACGCGAGCTCGGCGACGCGGACGACGGACTCGGGATCGTCGCCGTTCACGTGGAAGATCGGCGCCTGGATGGTCTTCGCGACGTCGGTCGAGTAGATCGACGAGCGGGCGTCGCCCGGCACAGTGGTGAAGCCCACCTGGTTGTTCACGACGACGTGGATCGTGCCGCCGGTGCGGTAGCCCCGCAACTGCGACATCTGCATCGTCTCGAACACGACGCCCTGCGCGGCCATCGCGGCGTCGCCGTGGATGAGGATCGGCAGCGTGGAGAAGGTGCCGATGGGCTTGCGGTCCTGCTTCGCGCGCACGATTCCCTCGAGCACGCCGTCGACGGCTTCGAGGTGTGACGGGTTCGCGGCGAGTGAGACCGGAATCTGGTGGCCGTCGTCGGCCGTGAAGGTGCCCGACGTGCCGAGGTGGTACTTCACGTCGCCCGAGCCCGAGAACGACTTCTGCTCTTGCGTGCCCTCGAACTCGCGGAACACCTGGCCGTAGGTCTTGCCGGCGATGTTCGTGAGCACGTTGAGGCGGCCGCGGTGGGCCATGCCGATGGCGACCTCGTCGAGGCCCTCCTTGGCAGCGCCCTGGAGGATCTCATCGAGGAGCGGGATGACGGACTCGCCGCCCTCGAGGCTGAAGCGCTTCTGGCCGACGTACTTCGTCTGCAGGAAGGTCTCGAACGCCTCTGCCTCGTTGAGCTTGCCGAGGATGCGCATCTGCTCATCGTGGGTGGGCTTCTCGTAACTGCGCTCGACCTCGCCCTGGATCCACTTGCGCTGCACTGGGTCTTGGATGTGCATGTACTCGATGCCGATGGTGCGGCAGTAGGAGTCGCGGAGCACGCCGAGGATGTCGCGCAGGAGCGCCGTGCGCTTCTCGCCGAACCCGCCCGTGACGAACTCGCGGTCGAGGTCCCAGAAGGTGAGCCCGTGGCTCGCGATGTCGAGGTCGGGGTGCGAGCGCTGCACGTACTCGAGCGGGTCGGTGTCGGCCATGAGGTGGCCGCGCACCCGGAACGAGTTGATGAGCTCCTGCACGCGAGCCGTCTTGTCGATCGCGCTCGCGATGTCGACCGAGATGTCGGGCGCCCAGCGGATCGGCTCGTAGGGGAGGCGGAGCGCGGCGAAGATGTTCTCGTAGAAGCCGCGCTGCCCGATGAGGAGCTCGTGCACCTTCTTGAGGAACTCGCCCGAGCCCGCGCCCTGGATGACGCGGTGGTCGTACGTGGACGTGAGCGTGATCGTCTTGCCGATCGCGAGGTTCGCGAGGGTCTTCTCGGACGAGCCCTGGAACTCGGCCGGGTACTCGAGCGCGCCGGCGCCGATGATGCAGCCCTGGCCCTTCATGAGGCGCGGCACCGAGTGCACGGTGCCGATGCCGCCGGGATTCGTGAGCGAGATCGTGCCGCCCGAGAAGTCGTCGGCCTTCAGCTTGTTCTGGCGTGCGCGCTGCACGAGGTCTTCGTAGGCGGCGAGGTACTCGTTGAACGACATCGTCTCGGCGCGCTTGACGGCGGGCACGAGCAGGGCCCGGCTGCCGTCGGGTTTCGGGAGGTCGATCGCGATGCCGAGGCCGATGTGGGCCGGCTTGACGACGCTCGGCTTTCCGTCGGGTTCGGCGTAGTAGACGTTCTGGGTCGGGAATTCCTTCAGTGCCTGGATGATCGCCCAGCCGATGAGGTGGGTGAACGAGACCTTGCCGCCGCGTGAGCGACGGAGGTGGTTGTTGATCACGATGCGGTTGTCGATCATGAGCTTCGCCGGGATGGTGCGCACGCTCGTCGCGGTGGGCACCGAGAGGCTCTGGTCCATGTTCGCCGCGAGGGTCTTCGGCAGGCCCTTCAGCGGGACGATCTCGTCTTCGCGCTCCGACTCGACGACGGGCTGCGGGCTCGTGATCGGCACGTCTGCCGGGACCGGCTGGGTGCGAGGGGCGACCGAGGTGGTGCGCGCCTCGGGGGTTTGCGTGATGACGGGTATGGCGGAGGTGATCGGTGCGGGCTCGGCCGGTGCAGCAGCCCCTGCAGCGGGTGCGGGCTCTGCGAGTGCCGGTGCGGCCGGCGCGGCGGGCGTCGGTGCCGGCGCGGCGGGCGCGGGTGCCGGTGCAGCGGCTGCCGGCGGCGCCTCGGATGTCGCAGCCTCAGCGGGCGCGGCGTCGACGGGTGTGGGGGCTTGCGGAGCGGGCCCGGCGGAATCCGGCGCGGCCGGCTCGGGCGGCGGGGCCGCAGCCGTCGCAGTGCCGTCGCCGTTGCCGTTGCCGTCGCCGGCGCCGGTGCGGACCTGGCGGTAGTGCTCGAGCACCGGCCACCACGTCTTGTCGACCGATTCAGGGTCTGCGAGGAACTTCTCGTACATCTCGTCGACGAGCCACTCGTTGGCTCCGTACTCGGCCGACGTGGTCTCGTCGGAACCTGACCCGGTCAATTGGCTCGACACAGCCTCTCGCCCACTCTCTCCATTGATGCTGGATAACCTGCTGGCGGCGTTCACGATGCACGCCCGGCGCATCGTGCGCGATCACCCACACAAGCCTAAACCCCTCTGCCGGACTCGGGTTCCCCATTGCGGCGGTAGCGTGGATGGCATGCAGTTCTACCGGACCACGCCGCGACACGACCTCACGTATTCCGACGTGTTCCTCGTGCCGAGCCGTTCCGCCGTCACGAGCCGACTCGACGTCTCGCTCGCGCCAGAAGACGGGTCAGGGGCATCCGTTCCCATCGTCTCGGCGAACATGAACTCCATCACCGGGCCGCGTCTCGCAGCGACCCTCGCCCGTCGCGGCGGTCTCGGGGTGCTGCCCCAAGACCTGCACCTGCAAGACCTCGATGAGGCGATCCGCTGGGTGAAGGCGCAATCGCCGCGATTCGACATCCCCCACGATTTCGCGCCCGACGCGACGGTCGCCGACGCGCTCGCCTCCCTGCCTCCCGTCGAGGGTCACGGCATCGTGCTCCACGACTCGCGAGGTGAGTACGTCGGATGCATCGCCGCGACGAGGCTCGCGACCGCCCTGCCCGACGCACGACTGGGCGACCTGGTGCACGGCGGGCTCGCCTCGCTCGATGCCGACGACGTCGACTCGCCCCGGCGCGCGTTCGACCTGATGGTCGAAGCCGACCTCGACTTCGCACCGGTGCTCGAGCACGGCCGCGTCGTCGGTACCCTCAGCCGCAAGAGCGCGTTGCGCGGCACGATCTACGAACCCAACGTCGATGCCCACGGCCGCCTTCGCGTCGCCGCCGCGGTCGGCATCAACGGGGATGTCGCCGCGAAGGCGACGGCGCTCGCCGCCGCGGGCGTCGACATGCTCGTCATCGACACCGCGCACGGGCACCAGGACGGCATGATCCGCGCGGTGCGCATCGTGCGCGACCTCGGCCTCGGCGTGCCGATCGTGGCCGGCAACGTCGTGACCGCCGATGCGGTCGCCGACCTCGTCGAGGCCGGTGCCGACGTGCTGAAGGTCGGCGTGGGCCCCGGCGCGATGTGCACGACGCGCATGATGACGGCCGTCGGCCGTCCGCAGTTCTCCGCCGTGCTCGAGACCGCCGAGGCGGCGCGCGAGCACGGCGCGGCTGTGTGGGCCGATGGCGGCGTACGGTATCCGCGCGACGTGGCGCTCGCGCTCGCCGCCGGTGCGGCATCCGTCATGATCGGCTCGTGGTTCGCGGGCACGATCGAGGCTCCGGGCACGCTGCGGCGCGACGCATCCGGTCGCCTCTTCAAGGAGAGCTGGGGCATGGCGTCGACGAAGGCCGTGCGCGAGCGCTTCGACCGGCTCTCGCCGTACGAGCTCGCCCGCAAGGAGCTCTTCGCCGAGGGCATCTCGTCGTCGTCGATCTACCTCGACCCGCTGCGCCCGTCGGTGGAAGACCTGCTCGACATGATCACCTCTGGGGTGCGCAGCTCGTTCACCTACGCCGGCGCCCGGTCGATCGAGGAGTTCCGCGAGCGTGCGCTCGTCGGCGTGCAATCGGCCGCAGGCTACGAAGAGGGCAAGGCGCTGCCGGTGAGCTGGTAGCGCGCGTGTGACGGCCGGGTTACAGCTCGGAAGGGTCGCGGACCCCGCCGATATACTGGCGAGACCATGGATGACCCCCCCTCTGCGACCGAACCCGGCCATAGACCCTCGCCCGTGACCGTCAGGGGAGGTGCGGATGTCTGAGTGGATCCTGCTCGGCATCGGACTCCTCCTCACGATCGGCACGGGCTTGTTCGTCGCCAGCGAGTTCGCGCTCGTGAACCTCGACCGTGCGGAACTCGAGGCGAGGCGCGCGAAGGGCGAGACGAGGCTCGGCCTCACGATCGCCGCACTCAAGATCACGTCGACGCACCTGTCGAGCGCCCAGCTCGGCATCACGCTCACGACGCTCCTCACGGGCTACACGATGGAGCCGGCGATCAGTTCGCTCCTCGCAGGGCCGCTCGCGGCGGTCGGCCTGCCGGAGGGGCTCATCCGCCCGTTCGGCACGATCGTCGCGGTCACCGTCGCGACGCTGCTCTCGATGGTGCTCGGCGAGCTCGTGCCGAAGAACTTCGCGCTCGCGCTGCCGCGGCAGACCGCGATCATCGTGCTGCCGTTCCAAGCGGCGTTCACGTGGGTGTTCCGCCCAGCGGTCTCGCTCCTGAACGGCAGTGCGAACGCGCTGCTGCGCGCGGTGGGCATCGAGCCGAAGGAGGAGCTCTCGGGCGCTCGCTCCGCCGAGGAGCTCTCGTCGCTCGTCCGGCGTTCCGCGAGCGCCGGGCTCCTCGAGCAGGACACGGCGACCCTGCTCGGCCGCACACTCCGGTTCGCCGACCATGACGCATCCGATGTCATGACCGCGCGTCCGGCCGTCGCGGCGGTGCAGCGGCTCGAGCCGGCCGAGGCCGTGCTCGAGCTCGCCCGGCAGACGGGGTTCTCGCGCTTCCCCGTGTACGACGAGAACCTCGACGACGTCGTCGGCCTCGTGCACGTCAAGCAAGCGGTCGCGGTTCCGCGGGAGAAGCGGTCGGATGTCCCGACCTCTGCGCTCCAGTCCGAGGCGCTCCGAGTGCCCGAGACGATGAAGCTCGGCACGCTCCTCGGCGAGCTCAGGGCCCGCGGGTTCCAGATGGCGGTCGTCGTCGACGAGTACGGCGGCACCGCGGGCGTCGCCACGCTCGAGGACCTCGTCGAGGAGCTCGTGGGCGAGGTCGCCGACGAGCACGACCGTACGCGTGCAGGCGTCGTCCGCCGCGGGGATGTCGTGAGCTTCCCCGGCATCCTGCGGCCCGACGAGCTGATCGAGCGCACCGGCATCCGTGTTCCCGAGAACGGCGACTACGAGACCGTCGCCGGCTTCGTCATGAGCCGGCTCGGCCGCTTGCCCGTCGCCGGCGACGAGGTGCCGATCGACGAGGGAATGCTTATCGTGCAGCGCCTCGACGGCCGCAGGATCGATCGGTTGCGCTTCGTGCCGGATCCTGCGCCCGCGGTCGACGACATCAACAGGAAGGGCGTGCGATGAGCGACTGGGTCGGAATCGCCTGGCTGTTCGTGCTGCTCGCGGCCAATGCCTTCTTCGTCGGTGCCGAGTTCGCGGTGATCTCCGCGCGGCGCTCGCAGATCGAGCCGCTCGCCGAGGCCGGCAGCCGGAGCGCGAAGACGGCCCTCTGGGCGATGGAGCACGCCACGCTGATGCTCGCGATGAGCCAGCTCGGGATCACGGTCTGCTCGTTGCTCATCCTGAACGTCTCCGAGCCCGCGATCCATCACCTGCTCGAGGTGCCGTTGCACCTGACGGGCTGGTCGGAGGAGGTCATCTCGACGGTCGCGTTCATCGTCGCCCTGGTGCTCGTCTCGTACCTGCACGTCGTCCTCGGTGAGATGGTGCCGAAGAACCTGTCGTTCTCGGTGCCCGATCGCGCCGTGCTCGTGCTCGCCCCGCCGCTCGTGCTGGTCGCGCGCATCTTCCGCCCGATCATCGTCGCGCTGAACGCGACGGCGAACGGGGTGCTCCGGCTCTTCGGCGTCGAGCCGAAGACCGAGGCGACGAGCACGTTCACGCTCGAGGAGGTGCAGACGATCGTCAACCAGTCGCGTCGTGAGGGCGTGCTCCTCGATGCGAGCGGAACGCTCACCGCCGCGTTCGAGTTCACCACCAAGCGGGTGAAGGATGTCGCGCTGCCGCTCGACGGGCTCGTGAGCCTGCCGCCCGCGGCGACGCCGGGCGACGTGGAGCGCTGCGTGGCACGGCACGGCTTCTCGCGCTATCCGATCCTCGACGTCCAGGGCGAGCCGGTCGGTTACGTGCACCTGAAAGACGTGATCGACCTCGACGACGACGAGTTCGACGACCCGATCCCTGCGAAGCGAGTGCGCCGGCTGGTGTCGATCTACGACGGTGCCGACCTCGAAGACGCGCTCGCCACGATGCGGCGCCTCGGAATCCATGTCGCGCGCGCGTTCGACGGCGACGGCGGCACGACCGGCGTGCTCTTCCTCGAAGACATCATCGAGGAGCTCGTGGGGGAGGTACAGGACGCGACCAGGCGATCCTGAGTGCCCCGCATTGGGCGGTGTCCGCATCGGCTCGTGCCGCGTAGACTGCGGCCCCGTCTGAAATCGAGGTGGGCAACATCATCGCGATCACCGAGCGCGCCTGACGCGACCGAAAAGGGGTGATGACCTCCGGCAGGCACGCGCGTAAACTGACGCCGACCCCAAAGAATTCGAGGATACATCATGTTCGAAAAGCTCATGGCGACGGCCGTGCTGCCCGCCTCCGACCTCGTCCGCGCACGCAACTACTGGCGAGAGGTCCTCGGCCACGAGCCGATCGCGTCAGACGAGGGCGGAGACCTCTACGACTTCGGCGGCACCATCGTGATGGTCTACGAGTCCCAGTTCGCCGGCACGGCGAAGAACACGGCGCTCAACCTCGTCACCGAGAACCTCGACCGCGACATGACGGCGCTGCGCACGCACGGCGTGACGTTCCACGACTACGACATGCCGGGGTTGAAGACGGTCGACGGCGTCGCGGAGTTCGCCGGCACTCGAGGCGCCTGGTTCAGTGACAGTGAGGGCAACATCATCGCGATCGGCGAATTGTCGCCCGAGATGCGCGATGTGGTGATGAGGGGAAGGTCTGCAGCGGCGGGCGGCTGACCACCCTCACCACTCGCCGTCGTTGACCTCGGGCCGGGCCCGCAAGTACTGGCGCGGCCACATCGAGGTGTCGGCGCCGAGCTCATGCGCGGCCCGCATGGCGAAATGCGGGTCGCGCATCATGGCCTTGCCGAACATGATCGCGTCGGCGCGACCCGACGAGACGAGGTCGTCGGCATGCCTCGCGTTGGTGATGCGGCCGACGGCCGACACCGGGACATCCGACCGCTCGCCGACGTACTCGGCGAAGTGCGCCTGGTAGCCCGGACCGATGGGGATGTCGGCCGAGGCGACGAGCCCACCGGTCGACACGTCGAAGAAGTCGGCGCCGGCGTCTTCGGTCCAGCCGGCCACGGTCGCCGTCTGCACCTCGTCCCAGCCGCCCGCGGTCCAGTCGGTCGCCGAGAACCGGACGAAGAGCGGCATCCGCTCGCCGATCTCGGCACGCACTGCACGCACGATCTCGAGCAGGAGCCTCGCCCGGTTCTCGAGGCTGCCGCCCCACCGGTCGGTGCGCACGTTCGAGAGGGGCGAGAGGAACTGGTGCACGAGGTAGCCGTGCGCGGCATGCACCTCGACGACGTCGAATCCGGCGGCGACGGCTCGACGCGCTGCGAGCCGGAAGTCCTCGACGACGCCGAGGATGCCGTCTTCGTCGAGTGCGACCGGCTCGCGATAGCCGTCGAACGCGATCGCCGAAGCCGAGACGGTGGGCCAGCCGCCCTCGTCGAGTGGCTGCGAGCCGGGCCGCCGCATCGGTTCGGGCCAGATCGACGCCTTGCGTCCGGCATGCGCGAGCTGGAGGCCCGACGCGGCGCCCTGCGACCGGAGGAATCGCGTGATGCGGGCCCACGCCGCGGCCTGCTCGTCGTTCCAGATCCCGGTGTCGTGATCGGAGATCCGGCCCCCGGGGCTCACCGCCGTCGCCTCGGCGATGACGAGCCCTGCACCTCCCGCGGCCATCGCACCGAGGTGCACGAGGTGCCAGTCGTGCGGCACGCCGTCGCGCGCCGTCACCGAGTACTGGCAGAGCGGCGGCACCCAGATCCGGTTGCGGATCGTCAGGCCGCGGATCGTGATCGGGGTGAAGAGCCCCGGCGCCGGGGGCGTCGAGCGTTGCGGGACGCGGCCTCGGGGCGGTCTTGAGGTCGTCGCTCATGCGAGGGCCCGCAGCCACGAGTCGAGGCCCACGGCATCCGTGAACACGTGTCCGTCACCGCCGACGGCGCGGGCACCCTCGACGTTCTCCGACTTGTTGTCGACGAACAGGAACTCGGATGCCTCGATGCCGAGCTCTCCGATCACGTGCTCGTAGATCGCTGCGTCGGGCTTCACGAGGCCGAGTTCCCCGCTCACGAAGACCCGCTCGAAGAGCGGCCCGAAGGAGCCGTGGCGCAACCAGCCGCCATAGTCGCGGCCCGCGTTCGAGAGCAGCGCGAGGCGGGTTCCGCCGGCCGCGAGGGCGTGCAGCACGCCGAGCGTGCCGGCATCGACGCTCAGCCAGCCGCGGTGGTCGATCGCCCAGAGTTCGTGGATGTCGACCGGGCCCCAGTCGGCGCCGGTGTCGCGCGCAATCGCTCCCCAGTACTCGGCGATCGACGTCGTGCCGCGGTCGAGTCCGTCTCGGTGCGCCCAGTAGGCGACCCAGAACGACTCGTGCGCGACGCCCGCGCGTGCGAGGAGCGCGCTGCGGTCGGACGAGGTCGGCTCGCGGGAGATGACCTCGCCGTAGTCGAAGACGACGACGCGAGGGGAGAGGCTGATCGGTGCGGCGAGTGTCGAAGGCATCTCCATCAACCTATCGTTGGACCATGGATGCATCGTGGCAGGAATGGACCGCCGAGGATGCGGCCGGGTGGATCATGGAGCCCGTGGCCGGCGACGACAAGTACCGCCGCGGCGTGCTCGGCGTCATCACGGGATCGCCAGATTATCCTGGAGCCGCCGTGCTCGGCGTCGAGGCGGCGCATCGCGCCGGCGTGGGCATGGTTCGGTTCACCGGTCCGCGAGCGGTTCGCGCGGCGGTGCTGGCGCGTCGCCCAGAGACGGTGACCATGGTCGGTCGTGTGCAGGCGTGGCTCGTCGGCTCGGGCATCGACCCCGAACACCGCTCGTTCCTGCTCCAGGGCGACCTGCAGCTCGCCCTCGCCTCTCGCGTGCCGGTCGTGCTCGACGCCGGCGGGCTCGACCTCGTGGGCACGCACACCGCACCCACGATCATCACGCCGCATGCCCGAGAACTCGCCGCGCTGCTCACCGAGCGCGAGATCGACGCGAGCGAGCAGGAGGTGCGCGAGGATCCCGCGGGCTGGGCCGAGCGCGCTGCCCGCGAACTCGGCGTCGCCGTGCTGCTGAAGGGTGCGGTCACGCACGTGTGCGACCCCGACGGCGACCGCTACACGATCACCGCGCCGACGCACTGGCTCGCCACCGCGGGCACCGGTGACGTGCTCGGCGGCATCCTCGGCGCGCTCGTCGCCACGCACCATGAACGGCTCGCGACGGATGCCGAAGCGCTCACGTCACTCGCCGCGACGGCCGCGTACGTGCAGGGCGAGGCCGCGAGACTGGCCAGCGCCTACGTCAGCGGCGGACCCGTGACCGCGCTCGACATCGCAGAAGCCGTGCCGGGCGTCATCGGCTCATTGCTCGCGCACTGACGCGGCAGGAGCCGCGGGGTCACCGTGGGCTCGCCTCGGACTCACGCCTCGGGCAGGAAGCGGGCGAGGAACTCCCGCGAGCGGGCCTCGCGCGGCGCGGCGAAGAACTCGCGAGCCGGGGCGTCCTCGATGATGCGCCCGGCATCGAGGAACACCACGCGATGGGCGACGTCGCGAGCGAATGCCATCTCGTGCGTCGCCATGACGATCGTGGTGCCGCCGGCGGCGAGTGCCCGCACGAGTTCGAGCACCTCGCCGACGAGCTCGGGGTCGAGCGCGCTCGTCACCTCGTCGAGCAGGAGCAGCTCAGGATCGGTCGCGATCGCGCGCACGATCGCGGCACGCTGCTGCTGCCCGCCCGAGAGCCGGTCGGGAAACGACCGCGCGAAGTCGCCGAGACCGATCGAACCGAGGAGCTCGAGCGCGCGCCGCTCGGCCTCGGCACGCGGGATGCGGTGCACGAGCCGCGAAGCGAGCGTCACGTTGTCGAGCACGCTGAGGTGGGGGAACAGGTTGTAGGCCTGGAAGACGACGCCGATGCGACCGCGCACCCGGTCGGCGTCGGTGCGCGGGTCGCTCACGTCTTCACCGGCGAGGAGGATCACGCCGTCATCGATGCGTTCGAGCAGGTTCACGGTGCGCAGGAGCGTCGACTTGCCCGACCCGCTCGCCCCGACGAGCGCGACGACCTCGTGTGCCGCGACGTCGAGGTCGATGCCGCGGAGCACCACGTGGTCGCCGAATGCGCGCCGGACGCCGCGGAGGCGGAGCACCGGCGGCGCCTCGAGTCCGGCCGGCGACGCATTCATACGAGGCTCCCGGCCTGCTCGCGCGCCCGCGTGCGCGCCGAAAGCCAGTCGGTCAGCCGGATCATGGGCCACGCGAGCAGTACGAACAGGAGCCCCGCGACGACATAGGGCGTGAAGTTGAAGAAGTGCGCCGTCTCGATCTGCGCCGCACGCACGGCATCCATGGCGCCGAGCACCGAGATGAGCCCGACGTCCTTCTGCATGGCGACGAAGTCATTCATGAGCGCCGGCGTCACCTTGCGTATCGCCTGCGGCAGCACGACGCGGCGCATCGCCTGGCCGTGGCTCAATCCGAGCGAACGGGCGGCGAGCCGCTGCGACGGATGCACCGCCTCGATGCCCGCGCGGAACACCTCCGACACGTAGGCGGAGTAGGTCAGGATGAGGGCGATCGTGCCCCAGAACGCGACCGGCATGCGGCCGAAGAAGTCGAGGCCGGGGACGCCGAACCCGACGAGGTAGAGCACGATGATGAGCGGGATGCCGCGGAAGAGGTCGGTGTAGCCCGCAGCGAGCGCGCGGAGCGGGAAGAACACCGGACCGCGGAGCGTGCGGATCGTGGCGAGCAGCAACGCGAAGAGGAGCACGCCGACGCTCGCGAAGACGAGCACCTGGACGTTCAGCCAGAGACCCTGGAGCACGCGCGGCAGCGCCGCGATCGCGACCTCGGGGTCGAAGAACGACTGCTGCACCTTGGCCCAGCCTGGTGAGCCGATGAGCGCCACCGCGAGGAGCGCCGCGAACACGAGCGTGCTGAGTGCGCTGACGAGGATGGACCGGCGCGTCTGCCGGCGACGGTACGCCCGCCGCCCGAGCTCCACGTCGCTCGGCATCCAGGCCGGCTCGCGCACGGCACCGCCCGGTCCCGCGCCGCTCGCGCCCGTCGACACTCCGATGCCCGTCACGAGCCCACGCTAGCCCAGCATGCGGTGCACGCCCCGCCGGCGAGCCGGTGCGGCATCCGTCACTCGAGCACTGGTGCCGCGCCGTCGCCGGCGAGCCATTCGGTGGCGAGTGCGTCGAGCGTGCCGTTCTCGCGGAGCGCATCGACCGCCGCCGTGACGTCGGGAGTGAGTGCCGAGTCCTTCGCGAGCACGAGGCCGAACGCGTCGCCACCGCTGGTCGCGGGCAGTTGGCCGATGATCTTGCCGCCGTCGAGTTCGGCCGCGGTGAGGTAGAACGCCGTCGGCAGGTCGACCACGATCGCGTCGACGATGCCGTTCTCGAGAGCGAGCTTCGCGTCGTCGTTCGTGTTGAACACCTGCGCGCCGGCCGTCGGCGCGATGATCGACTCGATCGCGTCGAAGCTGGTGGTGCCGGTCTGGGCGCCGATGAGCAGGCCCTGGAGATCGGCGATCGAGCTCGCAGATGCCGCGGGGGAGCCGTCGACCGTGATGACGACCTGCGTCGTCTCGTAGTACGGCGACGAGAAGTCGACCGCTTGCTTGCGCTCGTCGGTGATCGAGAACTGCTGCAGGTTGAAGTCGAAGTCCTTCGGACCCGGTGCGATCGCCTGGTCGAAGGTCGTGCGCACCCACACCACGTCGTCTTCAGCCAAGCCGAGCTCTTCGGCGACCGCGTAGGCGACGGCCGCCTCGAACCCCTCGCCCGACTCGGGTGCGTCATCGAGCACCCACGGCGAGTAGGCGGGCTCACCCGTGCCGATCGTGAGCTTGCCGGCCGTGATGTAGCCGTCGCCGCCGTCGCCGGAGCCCGAGGCGGCGCCGGCATCGCCGGCCGAGCACGCGGCGAGCACGAGGGTCGCGGATGCCGCGGCGAGGAGCGCGGCGAGTGAACGTCGGGTCATGGGTGGCCTCCGGTGACAGGTGTGTCCCCAGCATTCCGGATGCCGCCGCTGCACGGTCAGCACGTGGCGGAATGTGACGCCCCGGTAGGCTGCAGGGATGGCGGAGGCGGACGTGCGTGCGGCATCCGTCGCCGGCATCGCGCACGCACTCGCCGGCCGCGCCGCCCTCTGGACGGGCTTCGCCGTCGTGCACCTTGCGCTCGTGTGGCTCAATCTCGCTGCGCCCGGGTATCCGCTCGGCGACGTGACCGGCGTCTACCGCGTGTGGGCCGAGAACGCTGCGAACGGCTGGCTGCGCATGGGCATCGACATGCCGTGGGTCTATCCGATCCTCGCGTTCGCGCCCATGTCGGCCGCGCTCGCATTCGGCTCGGCCCTCTACGGCGAGACGTGGCTCGCGATCGTCACCGTGCTCGATGCGATCGTCTTCGCGATCCTCATCGGGCGCGCCCGGCTCTCGCGGCCCCGGCGTCTCGCGGCGTGGTGGTGGCTCGGGTTCCTCGCCCTCCTCGGGCCCATCGCCCTCGGCCGCATCGACGCGATCACCGTGCCGATCGCGATCGCCGGGCTGCTCTGGGCCGCAGGCCGGCCGCGCGTGGCCGCCGTGCTGCTCACGATCGGCGCGTGGGTGAAGGTCTGGCCGGCCGCACTCGTCGCCGCACTCGTCATCGCATCTCGCAAGCGCGGCGACGTGGTCAACGTCGCGGCGGCGCTCAGCGTGGGCATCCTCGGGGTGAGTCTCGTCGCGGGATCGGGCCTCAACGCCGTCGGCTTCATCGCCGAGCAGGCCGACCGGGGACTGCAGATCGAGGCGCCGCTCGCCGTCGGGTGGCTCTGGCAGATCGTCGGCGGCGTGACGTCGGTCACGATCGAGTACGACCGTGAGATCCTGACGTTCCAGATCGCGGGACCGGGGGCGGATGCCGCGGCGGCGCTCACGACACCGCTCATGGCGATCGGAGTGCTCGCCGTCGTGCTCATCGGAATTCGCGCGGCGCGCCGCGGAGCCGCGTTCGGCGTCCTCATGCCCTCGCTCGCGCTCTCCTTCGTGGTCGTGCTCATGCTCGTCAACAAGGTGGGCTCGCCGCAGTTCGTCACGTGGCTGGCGGCGCCCGTCGTGCTCGGACTCGTCTACCGGCCGGCGCGCTTTTCGGTGCCCGCGATCCTCGTGGCGGCTGTCGCGCTCTTCACGCACATCATCTACCCGTACTGGTACGGCTGGCTCCTCGTGGCGAACCCGGCGTTCGTGTTCCTGCTCACCGTGAAGGCGGGGCTCCTGATCGCGTTGCTCGCGTGGGGCATCAGGGCGATGTGGCAGGCTGGAGGCAGGCGTGAACGAGCACCCGCAGCCGCGTGACGCCGCCCGTCTCGCGCCCCTGAGGAGGAACCATGCTGGTCGCATTCTCGGTCGCACCGAGTGGCTTGGAGGGCCCAGAGGGGTCCGTCCATGACGCCGTGGCGGCAGCCGTGCGGATCGTGCGGGAGTCCGGGCTTCCGAACCGGACGACGTCCATGTTCACCGAGATCGAAGGCGAGTGGGACGAAGTCTTCGACGTGATCCGGCGGGCGACGGAGGCCGTCGGCGAGTATGGCCCACGGGTGTCCCTCGTCCTGAAGGCAGACATCCGGCCGGGCCGCACTGGCGAGATCGATGCGAAGGTGGATCGACTCGAAGCAGCCCTCGATCGGCAGGACAACCCCTAGTCCAGGGCGTTCTCCGTACGTCGCGCAGATCAGGACTCTGAGCACGACTCGAAGATCCACGTGCCGGATCGATGGCCGCGGGTGTCGAATCGATTCGATCCATGCGAGAATCGTCGGGTGACCCTCTCTTCAGACGGGCCGACGACGTTGTCGCCGGCCCGTATTCGTTTTGCGCTCCTGGCGCTCGCGCTCGGCGGCTTCGGCATCGGCGCGACCGAGTTCGTCGCGATGGGCCTGCTCCCGGACATCGCGCGCGACCTCCTTCCCGGCATCTATGCCCGCTCGCCCGAAGACGCGAACGCCTCGGCCGGCTGGATCATCTCGGCGTATGCGCTCGGCGTGGTCGTGGGGGCGCCCACGATCGCCGCGGCTGCCGCGCGCTGGCCCCGACGGCGCCTGCTGCTCGCGTTGCTCACGGCGTTCACGCTCGGCACCATCGCCTCGGCCCTGCTCCCGACCTTCGAGCTCGTGCTCGTCGCACGCTTCATCGCCGCCCTGCCGCACGGTGCCTACTTCGGCATCGCCTCGCTCGTCGCTGCGAGCCTCATGGGCCCCGGCAAGCGCGCTCGCGGCGTCGCGCTCGTGCTCTCTGGGCTCACCATCGCGAACGTCATCGGGGTGCCGGCGATCACCTGGCTCGGCCAGGCGGCCGGCTGGCGCATCGCCTACCTCGCCGTCGCCGCCATCTTCGCCCTGACGTTCGCGGCGGTGCTCCTCGCGGTGCCGTGGCAGGCGGGCGACCCGAACGCCACGATGAAACGCGAGCTCCGCGCGTTCGCCAGGGCGCAGGTGTGGTTCGCCCTCGGGATCGGCGCCATCGGCTTCGGCGGCCTGTTCGCCGTCTACAGCTACGTCGCGCCGCTCGCGACCGACGTCACCGGCCTTGCGCCCTCGTTCGTTCCCGTCGTGCTCATCGTCATCGGACTCGGCATGACCGTCGGCAATCTCGTCGGCGGCGCACTCGCCGATCGCAGTGTGCGGCGCTCGATGTACGGCTTCTTCGTGTTGCTCGCCGCGTCGCTCGTGCTGCTCGGGTTGACGGCCTCGAACCCCGTGGGCCTCTGCATCGGGTTGTTCCTCGTCGGCGGGTCGGCCGCGGCGCTGTCGCCGACGATCCAGGCGCGGCTCATGGATGTCGCCCGCGACAGCCAATCGATCGCCGCAGCCCTCAACCACTCCGCGCTGAACATCGGCAACAGCCTCGGCGCGGTGCTCGGCGGGCTCGCGATCGCCGGCGGACTCGGATACGTCGCGCCCGTCTGGATCGGCCTCGTGCTCACGATCGCCGGCATCCTGCTCGCCCTCGCCTCGTTCGCGCTCGACCGGGCGCGCGGGCGTCGCGGCATCGCCGTGCCGTACGCGACGGGTGCCGTCGAGGTGGTCGGCGAGGGGTACTAGCGCTCAGTCGGACTGGAGCAGGATGCCGTCGAGGATCGCGCGCTTGCGCAACGCCACCTTCGTGCCGACGTCGAAGCCCGCGACACGGTACTTCTCGCGGATGCGCTTGAGGTAGCTCTTCGCGGTCTCCTCGGAGATCCCGAGCTGGAAGGCGACGGCCTTCACCGGCTGGCCGGCGCCGTAGAGCGCCATCACCCGCCGCTCCTGCGCGCTCAGCCGCGGCACCGTGCCGTCGTCGATGAGTGCGGCCTCGAGCTCGGGCGTGAGGTACGAATTGCCGTCATGCGCCGCGCGGATGGCCTCGACGATCGTCTCGACGGGCTCCGATTTCACGAGATAGCCGAGCGCCCCCGAGCTGAGTGCCTCGCGCACGACGGCCGGCTCGGAGTACGTGCTCATGAGCATCGTCTGCACGCCCGCGGACTTCAGCATCGAGAGCTTCAGCGAGATCGGGATGTTGTCGCGCAGGTCGAGGTCGAGGAGCACGACGTCGACGGGGAAGTCGCGGTGGGCGAGCAGTTCCGACCACGCTGGCACCGCGGCGACGAGATCTATGTCGGGCGCTGCACCCCGAAGCCATTCGGAGAGCGCACCGAGCAGCATTCGGTGATCATCGACGATGGCGAGTCGGATAGGTGTGTCGGTGTCAGCCATGGGGCTCCCTCTCGGTGTCAGCCATTCAGCTCCCCCGTAGATCGGACGGCGGCGCGAGCCGCCGGTGAACGTGTGATGTCGATCTTCTCGACGCCGCAGTCGATGTCGATGCGGAACCCCTCAGCTCCCACGATCACCTCGTATCTTCCGAGACTACCGAGTGCTTCCCATGTCGCGGGATCGACGCGTCGCCGCGCGACTCCTTTCACGTCGATGGCGATGGTGAGTCGGGGGGCTCCTGCCTCGGTTCCGATCACCGATTCGCGGCACGCGACGAGCACCGCGAAGGGAGACGCCGAGCTCCTCGGACGCTCGCCGACCAGGAGCCAGAGTGCCAGCAGGAGCCCGTCGCGTTGCGATTGCGAGAGGAGCCCAGCTGCCCCGCTCGGATCGTCGACGGTGACGCGGTTGCTCAAATACGCGGATTCGGTCACGGCGTGGCGCAGCCAAGTGTCGGTGCGGCCCTCGATGAGCCGAACACGCAACCGGGCGGCGAGCGACCCGGCGCGCTCGGCGATCTCGGCAGGCACCGGGATCGCGATGCGTCCGGCGCCGACGTCGTCGAGCAGGGCCTCCGCGTCGAAGTCGAGTTGTGCGAGCTCTTCAGATGCCCGCATTCCCACGGCCGAGTGCGGCGTGCCGACCGTGCTCTGCACGAGGGAGAGGTCGAGTTCGCGCCCGACGAGCCGGCGGAACCCGCTGACGGCGAGGGTCACGAGCACGACGGGGAACAGCGCCGAGGCGGCGACGGACAGGCCTGCGACGACCGAGGCGCCGGCCGAGTCGAGCTGGACGAGCGCCGAGATGGCAAGGACGAGGCTGATGCCGGCTGCGGCGGCGAGTGGGATCCGCGTGCCCCGGATCGCCGCGACCGGCATGAGCACGGCTCCGGCTGCAGCGCCTGCGGTCGGCGTCACACCGTACTGGAGCAGCCCGGCCGTCGCGACGACGTC
Organism: Agromyces albus; assembly: GCF_030815405.1. Classification (NCBI taxonomy): domain Bacteria; kingdom Bacillati; phylum Actinomycetota; class Actinomycetes; order Micrococcales; family Microbacteriaceae; genus Agromyces; species Agromyces albus. The sequence continues at coordinate 1,065,825 of NZ_JAUSWX010000001.1, forward strand.
AAGCCACAGCGGCGCGATGAGACCGGCGAGGAGCGCGACGTAGAGCCAGTCGGGCAGGTTCCGCCAGAACGCCCGTGATACGGCGCCGACCGCGACGACCATGGCGAGTGCGATCCACGCGCCCCATGGACCCGGCCACCCCTTCAAGTAGTACGGCGCGAACGAGAACGCGAGCGCGAGATGGGCGAGGATGATGAGGCCGGCCCCGATGGTGATTCCGGTCGCGAGCCTGCGGCCGCCGTGGCTCTCCCGTACATCGCCCGCAGCCCGCGCTGAGCGCGTGGGACGCCGAAATGCGTGTTCCCTGCGCTCGGTGGGAGGCTGCGGGTCGGGGCCGATCATGGCTTCGGCACCTCGAGCATCACGGTCGTCCCCGACCCGGGCGAGGAGAAGATCCGGGCCCGCCCGCCTACGGTGCTGAGCCGGCCGACGACCGACTCGGCGTACCCGAGGCGAGCCCGGTCGACGGCCTCGGTCTCGAAGCCGCTGCCCGCGTCGGTCACCATGGCGCGCACGGTTCGATCGTCGTCGGTGACCGTGACATCCGCTTCACTGACACCGGAATGCCGGCGCACGTTCTCGAGGCATTCGCCGAGCGCGCCGACGAGCGCGTCGAGCGTCTCGCGCGGAAGGGCGAGCTGACCTGCCCCGTGCCAGTTGACATCGAGCCCCATGCGGGCGAAGCGCCGCCGAACCGACTCGAACGTCGTGCTGAGCACGTCGGAGTCGGACTCGGGGGAGAAGATGGCATTCGATCCGTTGTCGAGCGGCGCACCGAGGCGAAGCTGCTTGAGCAGCCGTGCGTCATCGCCCGCCTGCTGCCGCAACGCCGACGCACCGACACCCACGCCGGAATGGGCGAGCAGGCTGAGGGTGGCGAGCACCGTGTCGTGCAGCACTCGCGCATCCTGCCGCTGCTGCGCCTCGAACTCGCTCGCGAGACGTTCGGCGCGGTGGGCCCGCCCGACCTCGTCGATGCGTTCCGATGCCCGGCCGACCGCCTTGTCGAGCCAGAGTCCGAGCGCCGCCGCCGCGGCCCAGCCGGCCGCGGTGATGATCGCGAGCGAGCCCTTCTCGGGCCCGGCGAGGTCGACGAAGCCGACGGCGAGGAGGGTTGCCGTGGCCAATCCCGCGACGACGAGCCTGCCGCCGGGTCGCACGACGAGCGAGAGGGCGACGGATGCCGCGGTGAGCCCGCCCGTGATCTCGAGTGCCGTGGTGGTGGCCGGGTCGGGCACCGAGCCCGAGCCGAGCCAGAGGAGCAGCGCGATGGACCCGGCGACGACGCCGACGGCAGGTGCCAACGCTCCGCGCGCAGTGTGCACGCCGACGAGCGCACCGACCGCGAGGCTGAGCACCGCGGCGACGGCGAATTCGAGGCTCCCGGCCGGGACCGGCATGACGAGGCAGGCGAGTGCGCCGCCCGCGCCGGTCAGACCGGCGATACGCCCGAGCCGGCGCAGAAGCCGATCACGCTCTTTGTGGATGCGTTTCATACACCCCCTCGGCAATGTCGACGACCCGACTCGCGGGTCCCGTCATTCACGAACATAGCGGATGCTCGCCGGAACGCCGCGGGTTGCGGCCGTGGTCAGGCTGCGAGCAGGCGTGCGAGGGCGTCGCCGACGGCGTCGTCTTCGATGAGGAACGCGTCGTGGCCGTACTCCGAGTGGAGCAGCACCGGCTCGTCGCCGTGCACGCTGTGCCGGAGCGAGGCGGCGATCTCGACCTGGTCGGCGAGCGGGAAATAGCGGTCGCTGTCGATGCCGAGCACGAGGCTCTTCGCCTCGATTCGAGCGAGCGCCGCCGCGGCACCGCCGCGACCGCGGCCGACGTCGTGGGAGTTCATGGCCTCGGTGAGCACGAGGTAGCTGTTGGCGTCGAACCGCCGGGTGAACTTGTTGCCGTGGAAGTCGAGGTAGGACTCGACCGCGAAGCGGCCGTCGCCCCCGAGCGGGTCGAGGTCGCTCTGCCACGAACGCTCGAATCGCAGGTTGAGCTCGGCAGCGGTGCGGTAGTTCAGCATGGCCATGCGCCGGGCGAGCGCGAGCCCCCTCGTCGGGCCCTCGCCGTCGGGGGAGTCGTAGTAATCGCCGCCATGGAAGGCAGGATCGGCGCGGATGGCCTCGATCTGCACCGAGTTGAGCGCGATCTGGTCGGCGGTGGTGGCAGCGGGCGCGGCGAGCACGGCGATGCGCTCGACGGCGTCGGGGGCCTCGATCGCCCACTCGAGCACGTGCATGGCGCCCATCGAGCCGCCGACGACCGCCGCAAAGCGTTCGATCCCGAGCTCGCGGGCGAAGGCGAGCTGCGCGCGCACCTGGTCGCGGATGGTGAGGAACGGGAACCGCGCTCCCCACTCGGCGCGATCGGGTGCCAGCGAGGCCGGGCCGGTGGAGCCCTGGCATCCGCCCAGTACGTTCGGCGCGAGCACGAACCAGCGATCGGTGTCGATCGCGAGGCCGGGGCCGACGACGCCCGGCCACCAACCGGCGCTCGGGTGCGCGGGGCCGGCCGACCCGACGACGTGGCTGTCGCCCGTGAGGGCGTGCAGCACGAGGATCGCGTTGTCGCGCGCGGGCGACAACGTGCCCCACTGCTCGTAGGCGATGCGCGCTTCGGGCAGGACGCGTTGGGACTCGAGCGGCACGTCGCCGATGCGCACGAAGCGCCGATCGCCGACCGCGTCGCCTTCGCGCCAGGCGCCCGTCGCCGGCGCGCGGCCGAGCAGCGCGAGCGCGCGCGTCTCGGACACCACGCTCGCGGGCACCGCGTCGGCGGTCGTCTGCCAGTCCATCTGTCGATTCTCCCCAACCCGAGCGCCCTGCACGCGTTTGTTACGCCCCGCGGGTCGTGAACGACGGATGCCGCGAGCCCGTGGGGTCGCGGCATCCGTCGTCGTTCAGGGCGATCAGGCCGCCCGTGCCGCCTCGGTGGCCGCTCGCGCGGCGGCCAGGCCGGCTTCGAGGTCGGCCTTCAGGTCGTCGATGTTCTCGATTCCCAGCGAGAGGCGCACGAGGCCGGGCGTGACGCCCGTCGTGAGCTGCTGCTCGGGGGTGAGCTGCGAGTGCGTCGTCGATGCCGGGTGGATGACGAGCGAGCGCACGTCGCCGATGTTCGCGAGGTGCGAGAACAGCGCGAGGTTGTCGACGAGCGCGCGGCCGGCGTCGACGCCGCCCTTGAGCTCGAACGACAGCACCGCGCCGACGCCCTTGGGCGCGTACTTGTTGGCGGCGGCGTACCACGGGCTCGAGGGCAGGCCCGAGTAGTTCACGCTCGCGACGTCGGGGTGGTTGTCGAGCCATTCCGCGATCTCCTGCGCGTTCTGCACGTGCCGCTCGATGCGGAGGGAGAGCGTCTCGATGCCCTGGATGAGCTGCCATGCGCTCGCCGGAGCGATCGAGGCGCCGAGGTCGCGCAACAGCTGCACCCGCGCCTTGATGATGTAGGCGATGCCGTCGCCGACCGCGGCCGTGTAGCTCGCGCCGTGGTAGGACGGGTCGGGTTCGGTCAGGCCGGGGAACTTCTCGACGTTCTTCGACCACTCGAACGTGCCGCCGTCGACGATGATGCCGCCGATGACCGTGCCGTGGCCGCCGAGGAACTTCGTGGCCGAGTGGACGACGATGTCGGCGCCGTGCTCGAACGGGCGGATGAGGTAGGGCGTTGCGATGGTGTTGTCGACGATGAGCGGGATGCCGGCGGCGTGTGCAACGCCGGCGGCGAGCTCGATGTCGAGGATGTTGATCTTCGGGTTGCCGATCGTCTCGGCGAAGAAGAGCTTCGTGTTCGGGCGCACCGCGCGGCGCCATTCGTCGGCGTCGTCCTGGTTCTCGACGAAGGTGGTCTCGATGCCGAGCTTCGCGAGCGTGTACTTGAACAGGTTGTACGTGCCGCCGTAGATCGACGACGACGAGACGATGTGGTCGCCGGCCTGGGCGATGTTCAGCACTGCGATGGTCTCGGCCGCCTGGCCCGACGAGACGAGGAGGGCACCGGTGCCGCCCTCGAGCGCGGCGAGGCGCTCCTCGACGACGGCTTGCGTCGGGTTCATGATGCGCGTGTAGATGTTGCCGAACTCGGCGAGCGCGAACAGGTTCTGCGCGTGCTGGGCGCTGTCGAACACGTACGACGTCGTCTGGTAGATCGGCGTGGCGCGTGCCTTGGTCGTGGGGTCGGGAGCTGCGCCGGAGTGCACCTGCTTGGTCTCGAAGCGCCAGTCGGCTGCGTTCTCGCTCATGGAGATCTCCTTCTCGGGGTCGGGTGTGCGGACCCGCCGCAACCGGGAGCCACGTTACGAGCGCGTCGAGGGGGCGGCAACGGCACCCGACACACGACGTAACCCCTGGCAGGCGCCCCTCGGAGGGCCGGCTTCAGGCGCGGGGCGGGCGCGAGGGCGGGGGCGGGGCACCCGCGTCGTCGGCAGGCGGTTCGTCGCCGGGTGCCGGCGGCAGGACCGGCTCGGGCGGCAACGGCACGATCGCGGCCTCGGGCGGCAGCACGAGGGTGCCCGTCGCAGTGGACGGCTCGGGCCGGAACAGCCACCGCGCGCGCGGCTGCACGAGCGGGCGGAACACTCGCCGCACGGGCTTCAGCGACAGCACGACGGAGATGCCCACGCAGAACGCCATCATCGCGGGAAGCACCCAGAACGGCTGGTCGCCGGCGAGCACGTTCGTCTCGCGGAACGGGAACAGCACGAAGGAGTGCAGCAGGTAGATGTACATCGTCGCGGCGCCGAACGACGTGAACCAGTGCGCCCTGCGCGGCATGAGCACGAGGAACGCGACCGCGAGCACCATCCCGAGCAGGAGCAGCGTGAGCCGGATGGCACCCGACCATGGCTCGTCGTAGCCGATCGCCTCGTACGACTCGTCGTAGAGCATGAACCGGCGCAGCTTCAGATCGCGCCAGGTCTCGATCGCGACGGGCATGACCGCGAGCACCGTGAGGAAGAGCGCGATCGCTCCCGCGCGCCAGCGCCAGGCGACCGCCGCCGGCAGTGCGAGCCAGTCGCCCGTGAGCTGCCACTGGCGCAGCTTCCAGCCGAACACGAAGAACGGGAGCATCCCGAGCGTGCGCGAGAGGGCGAGTGTCGAGTCGATCGTCTCGGTGTAGCCGGCGCCGATCGAGATCGCGATCGCGATGAGCAACGGGAAGCGCAGCATCACGAGGAACGGCAGCACGATGCGCCACACGGCGAGCGCGATCAGGAACCAGAGGGTCCACGACGCGGTCGTGAAGTCGAGCTCGAACCCGCCGCCGAGCGCCCAGCGGATGACGCTCCAGATCGTCTCGAAGATGAAGTACGGGAAGACGATGTCGGTGAGGATCTGCCGCATCGCTCGCGCGTTCGGCGGACTCGACTTCGCGAAGTACCCGCTCACCGTGACGAAGACCGCGACGTGGAACGAGTAGATGAACAGGTAGACGCTGTAGGCGGAGTTCGATTCGCCGATGAGCGGCAGGATGCCGTGCCCCACCACCACGAGGGTGATCGCGATCCAGCGTGCGTTGTCCCACAGCGGAACGCGGCGGCGCTTCGTCTGGATCGTCGGCGGCCTCGGATGCATCACTCCATTCAAGCGCACGAGGACCTCGGATGCCGCGGCCCGGCACAACCCGACCGCACTCGGCACGGCAGAATGGGCGCATGAGTGTGCTGCGGGCGGTCGTGACGGGTGCGAGTTCCGGAATCGGGGAGGCGACGGTGCGAGCGTTCCGCGCTGCCGGATGGGACGTCGTCGGGGTCGCCCGCCGTGAGGAGCGATTGCGTGCGCTCGCCGAGCAGACCGGGGCATCCGTCTTCGTGGCCGACCTGACACAGCAGGCCGACGTCGACGCCCTGCGCGACCACCTCGAGCGGACCGGGCCTGTGCACGCCCTCGTGAACAACGCCGGCGGCGCGAAGGGCCTCGATTCCGTCGAGGACTCCGACCTCGACGATTGGGCGTGGATGTTCGAGGTCAACGTGCTCGCGCTCAAGCGCGTGACGAGCGCGCTCCTGCCGCTTCTGCGTCGCGGCGTCGCGGGGCGAGGCGTCGCCGACATCGTGAACGTCACCTCGATCGCCGGGCACGTCGCCTACGTCGGCGGTGGCGGCTACAACGCGGCGAAGTTCGCGGCGCACGCGCTCACCGAGGTGCTGCGCCTCGAGCTGAACGGCGAGCCCCTCCGCGTGATCGAGGTGGCACCCGGCATGGTGAAGACCGAGGAGTTCGCCCTCGTGCGCTTCGGCGGCGATCGCGAGCGGGCTGACGCGGTCTACGACGACGTGCCCGACCCGCTCGTCGCCGACGACATCGCGGCGGTCATCGTCGACGCGGTCCTGAAGCCGCGGCACGTCGACCTCGACCTCATCGTCGTCAAGCCCGTGGCGCAGGCCGCGCCGTACCGCGTGGCGAAGGGGGCGCTCGAGGTGCGATCCGGGAGCGGCGACTGACGAGGTCCGCGGTCGGCCACGCGCCTGCCCGGGCTACCCTGAGTGGATGACCTTCGATGCGAATGACGCCGCGACCGGAAGCGACGCAGCGCGTCGCGAGATCCTCACCTGGGACGAGTTCGGCGATGCCGCGCGGTCCCTCGCAAGCGACGTGCTCCGGGCGGGGTTCACCCCCGATGTCGTGATCGCCATCGCACGCGGCGGGCTCCTTCTCGCCGGCGCGATCGCGTACGCCCTCGGCACGAAGGCGTGCGGCTCGATCAACGTCGAGTTCTACTCGGGAATCGACGAGCGGCTGCCCGAACCCGTGCTCCACCCGCCCATGCTCGACGCGCCGGCGCTCATCGGCAAGCGCGTGCTCCTCGTCGACGACGTCTCGGACTCCGGCCGCACGCTCGCGAAGGTGCTCGCGCTCCTCACCGATGAAGGCGCCGAGGTGCAGTCGGCCACGCTCTACACGAAGTCGCACACCGTGCTCGAGCCCGACTTCAGCTACCGCCGCACCGATGACTGGATCGTCTTCCCCTGGTCGGCGCTCCCTCCCGTCGCACTCGCCGAGGGCGCCGCGTGAGCGTGCACCTCGTGGGCGGCGGCGCGACCACCAGCACGGATGCCGCGCTGTACGCGCCGTTCGTCGCCGAGGCCGTCCTGCGGGGCGGCGCCGCAGGTCGCACGCGGCCGCGCATCGCCGTGATCTCACTGCACCCCGAGGCTCAGGAGAAGGCCGCGGCACTCGCCGATCTCCTGATCGCGGCAGGCAGCGGCGACGAGTTCGAGGTGCAGCTGACCGCAGGGCGACCCGGCGAGCCGATCGGGCTCACCGCGATCGCCGACGTCGACGGCATCGCCGTGGGCGGCGGCCTCGTCGAAGAGGTGCGCGCTGGACTCGAGCCGGTGTTCGGCGAGCTGCGTCGGCTGGTCGCCGGCGGGGTGCCGTACCTCGGCGTCTCGGCCGGCGCGATGATCGCTGCGGAGGGCTCGTTCGGGAGCGGCTCGCGCATCGGCGGCGTGCTCGTTGCACCGGAGGACCCCGACGAGCCAGCGGCCGAACTCGAGATCGAGGCCGGCATCGGTCTGGTCGACGTGGCCATCGAGGTGCACGTGGCCGAGCGCGGCATGCTCTCCCGCCTGGTCGCTGCCGTCGAGTCGGGGCTCATCGGCGGCGGGCTCGGCATCGACGAGCGCACGGCGCTGATCGTGGGGGAGGGCGGCCTGCGGGTCGTCGGGCGGGGAAGCGTCTGGCGGGTGCTCCCCGCCGAGCAGGGCGTGCTCGTCAGCACGATCGGCGCCTGACGTGCCGAAGACCCTCCACGAGCTCGCCGCCGACGGGCTGATCGACGCCGGGTGGGCGAGTGCCCTCGCGCCCACGGCGCCGCGGATCGCCGATCTCGGCGACTTCCTCCGTGCCGAGACGGCCGCCGGCCACGGATACCTGCCGGCCGGCGACCGTGTGCTGCGCGCCTTCGGCATGCCGCTCGACGACGTGCGCGTGCTCGTCGTCGGGCAGGATCCGTATCCCACTCCCGGCCATCCGATCGGGCTCTCGTTCGCGGTCGACCCGCACGTGCGGCCGGTGCCGCGAAGCCTCCAGAACATCTACCGCGAGCTCCGCGACGACCTCGGCATCGAACCGCCGGCGCACGGCGACCTGAGCGCCTGGAGCCGGGCCGGCATCATGCTGCTGAATCGAGTGCTCACCGTGCGCCCCGGAGCGCCCGCCTCGCATCGCGGCAAGGGCTGGGAAGAGGTGACCGACCATGCCATTCGCTCGCTCGTCGCCCGCGGGACGCCGCTCGTGGCGATCCTCTGGGGGCGCGACGCCCAGAACCTGCGGCCGCTGCTCGGCTCGACGCCGGTGATCGAGTCGGTGCACCCGAGCCCGTTGTCGGCGAACCGGGGCTTCTTCGGTTCGAAGCCGTTCAGCCGGGCGAACGCGCTGCTCGTCGAGCAGGGCGCAGCGCCCGTCGACTGGCGGTTGCCCGACTGAACCGCGGGGCCGGCGACGGCGCCCGCCCCGACGGTTCGCGACATCCGACGGCGATGCCGCAGAGGTACCCTTGAGTCATGCTCGAGGAGGAATACCAGCAGCGCCGCGTGCTGCCACCGCACCTGCGCAAGCCCGCACCAGAAGAGACACCCTTCGAGTACTCCCTGCGCGCCGCCCGCCCGAGCGACCTGCCCGCGGTGCGGGAGATCTACAACTACTACGTCGCGAACTCCACCGTCACGTTCGACGAAGACGCAATGACGCTGAAGGAGTGGAAGTCGAAGTTCGCCTACCTCTCCAAGCTCGGCATGCCGTTCGTCGTCGCCGAGTCGCCGTCGGGGCAGTTGCTCGGCTACGCGCTCGTCTCGCCGTGGAAGCAGAAGCGCGCCTACCGGTACACGGTCGAGAACTCGATCTACCTCGGCCCGGCCGCCGCCGGCAAGGGCCTCGGACGGGCACTGCTCGCCGAGCTCATCGAGCGATCGAAGGCGGCCGGCCTCAAGGAGATCATCGCCGTGATCGCCGACCAGGGCGCCGAGGCATCGATCGCCCTGCACGAGAAGTTCGGGTTCGTGGAGATCGGGCGCATGGGCCGCGTCGGCTTCAAGTTCGAGCGCTGGCTCGGCACCGTGCTCATGCAGAAGACCCTGAAATGACGGATGCCGCGGCGTCATGACGGAGCTCCACGAGCACACCGCCCTCGAACTCCACCAGTTGCTGCAACGGCGTGACGTCTCGCCCGTCGAGCTCACCGAGCACTACCTCGCCCGCATCGAGCGGCTGAACCCCTTGCTCGGGGCCCTCGCGACGGTGACTCCCGAGCTCGCGCTCGAGCGCGCCCGGTTCGTCACCGATCACGTGCCGACCGCGGCGCCGCTCTGGGGCCTCCCGCTCGCCGATAAAGACCTGCACCGGCGCGCCGGCGTTCCGGCGCGGTTCGGCTCTCGCGCGTTCACCGACTTCGTTCCCGATGACTCCGACGAGCTCGTTCTGGCCGTCGACCAGGCGGGCGCCGTGAGCCTCGGCAAGTCCGCGACACCCGAGTTCGGGTTGCCCTCGTACACCGAGGCGCTCAGCGCGCCTCCCGCGCGCAATCCGTGGGATCTCTCGCTCGGTGCCGGCGGGTCGAGCGGGGGAGCGGCGTCGGCGGTGGCGGCCGGCATGCTTCCGTTCGCGCCCGGTTCCGACGGCGGCGGCTCGATCCGCATCCCGGCGGCGTCGTGCGGTCTCGTCGGCGTGAAGCCCTCGCGGGGCCGGGTGCCGGCCGGCTCCGGGCTCGCGGGCCTCGCGGGCCTCGGCGTTGCGGGTCCGATCGCCCGCAATGTCGCCGACGCGGCGCTCCTGCTCGACGGCCTCATCGCGCCCGTCGGATACCCGCCGGCCCATCGCTTCGCGGTGCGCGCCCCCGGTGACGACGGGCCCTTCCTCGGGGCGGCCATCCGCGGCGAGGGCCGATTCCAGCTCGGGGTGATGACGGACTCGCCGTGGGACGAGGCCTACGAGATCGCCATCGATGCGCCGTCGCGCGCGGCGCTCGAGCGGGCGATCGAACTCGCCGAAGGGCTCGGGCACGGCATCGAGGCGATGCCGGCCGCTCCCGAACCCGGCTACCCCGAGGCGTTCCGCACGATCTGGCAGACCGCCGCCGCCACCATCCCCGTCGACGGCGAGGCCGAAGCACTGCTCGAGCCGCTCACGCGGTGGCTGCTCGAGCGAGGGCGTGCCGTGCCCGCGAGGCAGCTCGCCGAGGCGCTCTCGTGGCTCACGGCCTTCGAGGAGCGCGTGATCCGCCGCTTCGCGCCGTTCGACGTCGTGCTGACGCCGGCGCTCGCGCTGACGCCCCGTCCGGTCGGCTGGTACGACGCGAGCGACGGGGAGCGCAACTTCGCCCAGCAGGTGCAGTTCACGCCGTTCACGTCGTTCGTGAACGTCGCAGGGCTTCCGGCCATCACCGTTCCCGTCGACGAGACCGAGGCGGGCGTGCCCATGGGAGTGCAGCTCATCGGGCGGCCGGGCGGCGAGGCGACGCTGTTCGCCCTCGCCGCGCAGCTCGAGCGCAGGGCACGGCGCTCGCGGCGTCATCCGCCGACCTGGTGAGTTGACGAAATTAGGTAAGCCTCACCTATAGTGGTGGGCATGCTCGGTCACGACCTCACGCTCTCGTACAACGGCACGACCGTCGTCCACGAAGCCGAGATCCACCTCGAACCGGGCCGGGTCACCGCGCTCGTCGGCCCGAACGGCAGCGGCAAGTCCACGCTGCTCCGCGCGCTCGCCCGCCTGCACCAGCCCGACGCAGGCCGAGTGCTGCTCGCCGCCGACGCCGAGGGCCGCGCGCACACCATGAGCGCCGGCTCGGTCGGCAGCGAGCCGGCTGACCTCGTCGCGGGAGGGCTCGACGCCGCGTCGCTCAGCGCCCGCGACTTCGCCCGCCGGGTCACGCTGCTCGCCCAGAGCCGGCCGACGCCGGGCGGACTCTCGGTGCGCGAGCTCGTGGAGTTCGGCCGCCACCCGCACCGCGGCCGCTGGATCGCCGGCGACGCCGGAGGCCGCGCGATCGTCGAGCGCGCCATGCACCTGACAGGCGTCCACGCCTTCGCCGACAGCCCGCTCGACCGGCTCTCGGGCGGCCAGTTGCAGCGGGTGTGGCTCGCCGCGTGCCTCGCGCAGGACACCGGGGTGCTGCTCCTCGACGAGCCGACCACCTACCTCGACCTCCGCTACCAGGTGGAGCTGCTCGACCTCATCCGCGAACTCGCCGACGAGCACGGCGTGACGATCGGCGTCGTGCTGCACGACCTCGACCAGGCCGCCGCGATCGCCGATCGCATCGTGCTGCTCGAGGCCGGGCGCGTGCGGGCCGTCGGCACGCCCGCCGAGGTGCTCGTGACCGACGTTCTGAGCTCGGCGTACGGCATCCGCGTCGAGGTCGACATCGATGAACGCGGATGCATCACGACCTGCCCCATCGGCCGATACAACACCCGGCGCCCGTCCGGACGACTCGCCCTCGCCTAGGCGGCGGCTCCCTCCACCACCCCCATCGCGCGAGACGACCATGCCTGCGCGCCGATCGAAGGACACCATGAGAACACCCGCCATCGCCCTGACCGCGGTCGCTGCGGCATCCGTGCTGCTGCTCACCGGATGCGGCACGACCGAGAACGCCGGCGCAGAGGCCGCCGACGGCGCCGCGATCTCGATCGTCGACGACCGCGGCGAGACGATCGAGCTCGCCGCTGCCGCTGAGGACGTCGTGGCGCTCGAGTGGAACGCGGCGGAGAACCTCGTCGCGCTCGGGGTGACGCCCGTGGGCGTCGCCGACGTCGAGGGCTACACGACCTGGGTCAAGTCGGAGCCGCTCGACGACAGCGTGACCGACGTCGGAACGCGCGGGGAGCCCTCGATCGACGCGATCGCCGGTCTCGCGCCCGACCTCGTCGTCACGACGACCGACCTCCCAGAGTCCGCCATCTCGCAGATCGAGGAGTTCGCGCCCGTGCTCGTCGTGCACGGCGCCGACGCCTCGAACGGCATCGGCCAGATGGAGAAGAACCTCGAGAACATCGCGACGGCGACGGGCCGCGAAGCCGAGGCGGCCGAGCTCATCACCGAGTTCGAGCAGAAGGTCGCCGACGGCGCCGCTGCACTCGAGGCGGCCGGCCTCGCCGGTGCCGATTTCGCCATGAGCGACGCGTGGGCGAGCGGCGGCGAGGTGTCGATCCGGCCGTTCGCGAAGGGCTCGCTGCTGTCGGATGTCACGGAGCAGCTCGGCCTCGTGAACGCCTGGACCGGCGAGGGCGATGCCGTCTACGGCCTCGCGTCGACCGACGTCGAAGGCCTGACCGTGCTCGGCGACGTCGAGTTCCTCTACATCGCCTCGGTCGAGCAGGATCCGTACACCAACGAGCTCGCCGGCAACGCCGTCTGGCAGTCGTTGCCGTTCGTGCAGTCCGGCAAGGTGCACCGACTTCCCGACGGCATCTGGATGTTCGGCGGCCCCTCGTCGATGAACGACTACATTGACGCGGTCGTCGACACCCTCGCGGGCTGAGCCGGCGCCTCCGCACGAGGCGGCGACCGGCGCGGTGTCGTCGTCGGCGCCCGGCGCCGGCGGCTTCGGGCGCGTCGGCGCCGTCGCGCTCATCGCCCTGGGTGCGGTGCTGGCGGCCCTGCTCGCCGCCGCGCACGTGACGCAGGGTGCGTCGAGCGTCGGGCTGCCCGAATTGCTCGGCCTTCTCGTCGGCGGCTCCGACGACCAGGCCGCCGCCGTGCTCGTCGCCTCGCGGATGCCGCGGCTCGTCGCGGGCGTGCTCGTGGGGGTCGCCCTCGGCGTGGCGGGCCTCGTCATGCAGACGGTCTCGCGCAACATCCTCGCCTCGCCCGACACGCTCGCGGTGAACGCCGGTGCGTACCTCGCGGTCGTGGCGGTCACGGCGTTCGGTGTCGTGCTGCCCGTCGTGGGCGGCGGCGTGGTCGCGTTCGTCGGCGGCCTCGCGGCGGCGACCCTCGTGCTCGCACTGTCGGTCGGTGCGCGCGGCGGCGGCACGGTGCGCCTCGTGCTCGCCGGTTCGGCGATCGCGCTGGCGCTCGCGGCGCTCACGACGATGCTGCTGCTGCTCTTCCCCGAGCGCACGACCGGCCTCTACGCGTGGGGCAACGGCACCCTCGCACAGACCGGCATGGACCCGATGCTCCAGCTCGGCCCCGTCGTGCTCGTCGCGGTCGGCGCCCTGTTCGTGATCGCACGGCCGCTCGACATCGTCTCGCTCGGCGACGACACCGCGACGACGCTCGGCGTGCGCGTGCGCCGCACGCGGCTCGGCGGCATCCTGATCGCTGTGCTCCTCTCGGCGGCGGCCGTGACGATCGCCGGCCCGATCGGGTTCGTCGGGCTCGCGGCCCCCGCCATCGTGCGGCTCGTCGCCGTGCGCGTGCCGGGCATGCAGCGGCATGTGCTGCTCATCCCTGCCGCGGCCGTCACGGGCGTCGTCGTCGTGCTCGGGGCCGACGTGCTGTTGCGGCTCGTCTTCGGCGGTCAGGCCGCCGTCGCGGTGCCGACCGGCGTCGTCACGACGATCTTCGGTGCGGTGTTCCTGATCGCCCTCGCGTTGCGCGCGAAGGCGTCGTCCGACGGCGCCGCGAGCGGCTTCGTCATCGGCGCGACCCTCTCGCCGCGTGCCCGGCTGCTCGTCATCGTCGGGGCGGCCGCGCTCCTCGTCGCGGTCGCGTTCGCCTCGCTCCTCCTCGGCGACGCCAAGCTGCTCGGCGGCGACATCGTCAACTGGATCACGGGCCGCGCGGGCCCGCTCGTCGAGTTCGTCATGAACACGCGTGCCCCGCGGGTCGCGGCCGCGATCCTCGCCGGGGCTGCGCTCGCGCTCGCGGGCACCGTCGTACAGGCGGTCGCCCGCAACCCGCTCGCGGAGCCGGCGATCCTCGGCGTCACCGGGGGAGCGGGCGTGGGCGCCGTACTCGTCATCACGGTGTGGCCGCTCGCGACGTTCCTGGGGGTCACAGCGGGCGGACTCGTGGGCGCGGTGTTCGCCGCGGCGATCGTCTTCGGGCTCTCCGCGGCCGGTGGGCTCGCGAGCACCCGACTCATCCTCATCGGCCTCGGCGTCTCTGCGGCGACCGCCGCCTCGACGGCGATGCTGATCATCGCGACCGACCCGTACAACGCCGCCAAGGCGCTCACCTGGATGTCGGGCTCGACCTACGGTCGCACCGTGCCGCAGCTCGTGCCGCTGCTCATCGTCGTGCTGCTCGCGCTCCCGGTGCTGCTCTCGGCGCGTCGCGAGCTCGACCTGCTCGCGTTCGACGACGACACTCCGCGCGTGCTCGGCGTCGCGATCGGGCGGTCGCGATTCGGCCTCCTGGCCGTGAGCGTCGCGCTCACCGCCACGGCCGTCGCCGCCGTCGGCGTGATCGGATTCGTCGGACTCGTCGCGCCGCACGCAGCACGCGCGCTCGTCGGGTCGCAGCACGCTCGCGTGCTGCCGCTCGCGGCGCTCCTCGGCGCGCTGCTCGTGTGCGTCGCCGACACGCTCGGCCGCACGTTCATCGCCCCGGCGCAATTGCCAGCCGGACTGCTCACCGCGGTGGTCGGCGCGCCGTACTTCGTGTGGCTGCTCTGGCGTTCGCGGCGCGCGGCGTGATGCAGCGAGGGGGTCGGATGTCCCTGGGCGCGAGCCGCGGCATCCGATTCCGGGGTGCTCGTGGTGGTTCACGCGCGCGCGGCGCTTGTGCCAGACTTAGGTAATGCTTACCTCACTTACCGGCGTCGAGTCGCGCCCTCGTCCCGCCTACCGCACCTACCGGGCGAGCGTGTCGCGGGTCGAACGCCTGACGCCGCACTTCACGCGAGTGACGTTCGCGGGCGAGGAGCTCGGGGGCTTCGGCACCGCCGGGCTCGACCAGCGGATCAAGATCGTGCTGCCCCTGTCCGAGGTGGGCTTCGCCGCGTTCCCCGACGTCGACGACTGGTACGGCGCCTGGCGGGAGCTGCCGGCCGAGTCGCGCAACCCGTTCCGCACGTACACGGCGCGAGCGGTGCGCCCCGCGCTTCGCGAGGTCGACGTCGACTTCGTCGGCCACGGCGACGGCGGCCCGGCCTCGGCGTGGGCGATGAACGCCGCGCCCGGCGACGAGATCGTGCTCATCGGCCCCGACGAGCTGAGCGAGGGCCGTGCCACCGGCATCGACTGGCGCCCCGGCGTCGTCGACACCGTGCTGCTCGCCGGCGACGAGACGGCGGCCCCGGCGATCGCGTCGATCCTCGAGGCGCTGCCCGCCGACGCATCCGGTGTCGCGCTCATCGAGGTGCCGAGCGCCGACGATGTGCTCGAACTGCGCCACCCGGCGGGGATCGAGGTGCGCTGGCTGCCCCGTGCCGTCGCCGACGCCGGCCACGGCGGCGAGCTCATCCCCGCCGTGCGCGACTGGGTCGTGCGCCACCTCGTGAGCCGTGCGGCCCTCGTGCCGAGCGAGGATGCCGCAGCGGCACTCGAGGCCGCCGAACGCGCCGACGCCGACGACGCGCCGCTGTGGGACGTGCCCGAGGGGCACAGCCTCGACGGCGACTGCTACGCATGGCTCGCCGGTGAGGCATCCGCCATCACGACCCTCCGCCGGTTCCTCGTGCGCGAGGCCGGCCTCGATCGCCGCCAGGTGGCGTTCATGGGCTATTGGCGGCACGGCCGCGCCGAGCTCGACTGAGCCGGTGGCCGAACGGATGTCGCGAGCGCCAGGCGATGCCCGCCGTGGCACGCGGCCAGGTCGCCCAGGTGGTCCGGGCCGTTCGCGGTTCACCGCGCCGCGCGTCGCCTCGGCAGGTAGCCGCCCGCTTCGAGCCCGGCCTCGATCTCGAACCGGTTCTTCAGCGGGTTGCGGCCCGCGATGAGGTAGAGAAACGGGAAGAGCATGCCGTAGCGCTGCCACTGCTCCTTGTGCACGGCCTCATGCCCGAGCACGTGCACGCCCGTGTTGCGGTCGGTGAGGTAGCAGCCGCCGACGCACGAACCGCCCCGGCCGAACGTCCACTTCGGCATGCCCGTGAAGATGATGAGGCCGTCCTTCACCTCGATGGGTCCCGTGCTCCAGAGGAACCCCCAGGTGAAGCCCACGAGCGTCGCGTACCAGTAGCCGGCGCGGCTGATGGGGGAGTCGGTGAGCCGCACTCGCAGCACCCGGCCGCTCACGCCGCGGTCTCTTCGGTCTCGGCAGGTTCTTCAGCCGACTCCACCTCGACGGCACCCGGCCGGCCGAGCGCCTCGAGCAGTCGCAGCCACACCTCGCTCATGGTGGGGAAGGCGGGGACCGCGTGCCAGAGCCGGTCGACCGACACCTCGCCGACGATCGCGATGGTCGCCGCCTGCAACAGCTCGGCGACGTCTTGGCCGACGAAGGTCGCGCCGACCACCGTGCCGAGGTCGGTGTCGACGACGAGACGCGCGTGCCCGTCGTATCCGTCGGCGAGAATGCCGGCACCGCTCACGGCGCCGAGATCGACGTCGGCGACGCGCACCGATCGGCCCGCTCGCTCGGCGCCCTTCGCGGTGAGCCCGACCGAGACGCACTCCGGCTCCGAGAACACGACGCTCGGCACCGCGGAGTGATCGGCCGTCGCGACGTGCGCGCCCCACGGCGCCGCGTCGACCGGCCGGCCGAGCGCTCGCGCCGCGATCACATCGCCGGCCGCGCGCGCCTGGTACTTGCCCTGGTGGGTGAGGAGCGCGCGGTGGTTGACGTCGCCCACGGCGTAGAGCCAGCCAGCCCCCTCGCTGTCGGGGAGGCCCTGCACCAGCAGCGTGTCGTCGACCTCGAGCCAGGCACCGGGCTCGAGGCCCACCGTCTCGATGCCGAGCGACTCGGTGCGCGGCTTCCGCCCGGTTGCGACGAGCACCTCGTCGGCCGTCACCGTGGAGCCGTCGCCGAGCGTCACGACGACCTCGTCGGCGTCGTTGCGTTCGACCTTCACCGTTTCGACGCCGAGGCGAACGGATGCCCCGAGCCCCTCGAGTCCGCGCGCCACGGCCTCGCCGGCGAACGGCTCCATCGCGCCGAGCAGGCCGCTGCGGGCGAGCAAGGTGACGTCGGCGCCGAGCCCCGCGTACGCGGTCGCCATCTCGACGGCGACGACGCCGCCGCCGATGATCGCGAGTCGCGCGGGCACGTGCTTCACGCTGGTCGCGTCGCGGCTCGTCCATGGCCGGGCGTCGGCGAGCCCGTCGATCGGCGGCACGACCGGGTCGGAGCCGGGCGCGACCGCGACCGCGCGGCGGGCGACGAGCGTGAGCTCGGTGCCGTCGGGCCGCTCAACGGTGACGCGGCGCGGCCCGTCGAGGCGACCGTGGCCGCGCTCGAGCTCGGCGCCGATGCCCGCCAGCCACTCGACGTCGCCGTCATCCTTCCAATCCGAGACCCAGTAGTCGCGCCGGCGTAGGACGGCGGCCACGTCGAGCTCCCCGGTGATCGCCTCCGCGGCCCCGGGAACGCGCTTCGCGGCGCGGAGCACAGCGGAGCTGCGCAGTAGCGTCTTCGACGGCACGCACGCCCAGTTCGTGCACTCACCGCCGAGCAGCTCATGCTCGACGAGCACGACCTCGAGCCCCGCCGCCCTCGCCCGATCAGCGACGTTCTCTCCGACCGGTCCGCCGCCGATGACGACGACATCCACCTCGCGCTCCATCCCGACTCCTTCCGGCCCCCGGCACCTGCCGAGCACGCCTGGGCTCAAGCCTAGGCAGACCGGACGACTCGGGGCATCCGCGATTCAGTCGACGTCGGCGCTGACCCCCGACGTGAGCGCGGCGACGAGGCGGAGGATCGTGGGCAGGTCGTCGGTCGCAGCCTCGAGTGAACCGGGTGCGAACCCGGCGATCGCGCCGCCCGCGAGCGGGAATCGCGCCACCACCGCGCGCAGGAGCGCGGTGAGCTCGGGGGAGGCGATGCCGAACGGCATCGGGTACGAGAGGCCCGCGAGCGCGGAGGGGTCGAGCACGTCGAGATCGACGTGGACGAAGACGCGTGACGCGCCGGTCGCCTCGAGGGCGGCGATCACGACGGTCGGGTCGGAGAGGTCTTCCACGGTGAGCACGCTCACGCCGTGCTCGTCGATGAAGCGGCGCTCCTCGTCGTCGATGGCGCGGATGCCGCCGAGCACGAGCCGATCGGGTGGGATGCGCGTCGACTCGTCGAGGGTGAGCCCTTCGGCGCCCTCACCGGTGATCGCGCGCAGGGTCATGCCGCCGAAGCCACCCGAGGGCGACGACTCGGGGGTGTTGAGATCGGGGTGCGCGTCGAGCCAGAGCACCGCGAGATCGCCGCCGGTGCGGGCCGAGGCATGTGCCACTGCCGCGACGGATGACCCGCAGTCGCCGCCGATCGTGATCGCCAGGTCGCTCACGTGACCGAGCGCCCTCGCCGTGAGCTCGCGCACCCGGAGGACGGTGCTGTACCTGAGCACGCCCGTGCCGAGCGCCTCACCGGCTTCGACCGGCACCTCGACGAGCTCCGTGGCAGAAGAGGGAAGGTCGCCCAGGATGGCGATGGCCCCGTCGGCGTGGCTCATGGCACGGACGGAGACGGAACCTTGCCACATGGGCACGACGACGAAAGTAGCGGGCATGACTCCAAGTATCGCGCCGCGCGGAGCCCGTCGGCCAGTGCGCGCGGATTCGGGAGGGCGGCCGTCGGGAGTCGGCGCTAGCGTTGCCGCATGGAGACGAACGCGAGGCGGCTCGGCGATGAGGTCTGGGCCATCACCGGGGCATCCGGGCGAATCGGCACGACCCTGCGCGCGGCCCTCCTGCCAGAGGTGTCCCGGCTCGTGCTCATCGACGTGGTGCCGCCCGAGGGCGTCGCCCCGCGCGAGAGCGCACTCACGGTCGACCTCGCCGATCCGGCGGCACTGCGGTCGGCGCTCACGGGAGTCCACGGCGTCGTGCACCTCGCGGCGGTTCCCGACGAGGCCGACTTCCACGACCTCGTCGAGGCGAACGTCATCGGCACGTGGCACCTGTTCGAGGCCGCCCGGCAGGCGGGCGTGCGGCGCGTCGTGCTCGCGAGCACCGCGCGCGTCGTCGGCATGTACGAGGCGGGGCAGCAGGTCGACGTGACGATGCCGCCGAGGCCCGACGGACTCTATGCCGTGACGAAGGTCGCCGCCGAGCAGATCGGCCGCCTCTACGCGGAGAAGTTCGGCATGGAGGTCGTCGCGCTTCGCATCGGCGGATTCAAGGAGCTGCCCGACGGTGCTCGCGATCTCAGCATCTGGCTGAGTCCGGCCGACGCCGCTCGTGCCTTCCTCGCCGCGATGCGCCACGAGCCGGTCGGGTTCGAGACCGCGTTCGCCACCTCCGACAATCGCGACGGCTGGTTCGACCTCGAGTCCGCACGGCGCCTGGGCTTCGAGCCCGAAGACGATGCAGCTCGGCACCGCGACGAGATTCCGGGCCGGCCTCCGCCCGTCACGAGCGGGCCCATGGGCGGGTCGCTCGCGAGCCCCGAGTTCACGCTCTCGAAGCAGCGCCCGTTCTGATCCGCCGATTCCGCGGCGCTCCGGCAGACGACGGCCGCGCCGCGCGATTCGATCGCACGGCGCGGCCGTCGTGGCATCCGCTCAGTGCGAGATGGCGCCCTGCGGGGGGCCGCCGGCCTTGAGCGCGGCCAGTCGGGCGTCGACCTCGGTGAGCTCGCCGAGGTCGTCGAGCTCGTTGAACTGCGCGTCGAGGCTCGAGGCGGTGAGCTCGGCCTGTCCGCGCACGACCGCCTCCTCACGACGGATCTTGTCCTCGAAGCGGCCGATCTCGCTCGTGGGGTCAAGGATGTCGATCGACTTCACCGCGTCCTGAACCTGGCGCTGCGCTTGGGCGGTCTTCGCACGGGCGACGAGCTCGGAGCGCTTGTTCTGCAGCTGGACGAGCTTCTCCTTCATGCCGTTCAGGCCGCTCTTGAGCTTGTCGACGACCTCGGTCTGCGCGGCGATCTGCGGCTCGGCTGCCCTCGCCTCGTTCTCGGCGGAGATCTGGCGGCTCAGTGCGACCTTCGCGAGGTTGTCGAACTTGTCGGCGCCGGCGGCGTCGCCGGAGCTGCGCAGCTCATCGCCCTTGCGGCTCGCGGCGATGGCCTTGTCGCCCCACTCACGTGCTGCCTCGACGTCTTCACGATGGTCGTCTTCGAGGAGACGCAGGTTTCCGATGGTCTCGGCGATCGCGGCCTCGGCATCGGCGATGCTGTTGGTGAAGTCGCGCACGATCTGGTCCAGCATGAGCTGCGGGTCTTCCGCCTGATCGATGAGGGCGTTGATGTTGGCTCGCAGGAGCTGCGAGATCCGTCCGAAGATGGAGTGCTTTGCCATGGTCGTTCCTTTCGTGGTGGTCGTCGTCTCGTCGTGATCGTCGTCTCGTCGTGTCGGTGTTGCCGGCGTCAGCCCTCGCGCGCCGATCGCGGGCCCGGTCGGCGGGCGGTGGAGGTCAGAATCGGCCTCCACTCCCGCGACGGGAGCGCGTGCCCGAGCCCCCGAAGCTGCCTGGCGACCGGCCGGAACTGCGCCCGCCGCCGCCGAAACCACCTCCGCCGAAACCGCCCCCGCCGAAGCCGCCGCCGCGGCCGCGGCCGCCGCCGCCGAGCACCGAGTCGATGAGGATGCCGCCGAGCACTGCGCCGAAGAGGTCGCCGCCGCTCGAGCTGCGTCCCGCGCCGCCGCCGCCGAGTCCTCCGAATCCGCCGAGGTCTCCCAAGCCGCCCATGCCGCCGCCGAAGCCGCCCACGTCGCGCTGCGCGAGCGACATCGCCTCGCTCGCGAGCCGCTCGGCGCGCTGCGCTGCGACGAGGGCCGCTTCAGGGTGCGCCTGCGCGGCGTCCTCGGCCTCGACGATGAGTCGTCCGGCCTCCGCGAGCCGGGTGCGCGCTTCCGCCCCGACGGCGCCACGCCTCGCGACGAGGTAGTCCTCGGCGGCTTGCACGCGCGCGCGAGCGCTCCCGAGCGAGCGGCCGAGCTGCGCCAGGGCGCGGGCCGCCTGCTCGGCGGCGTCGCGTACCCCCTGGATGGCGGAGTCGATCTCGGCGTCGGCCTGTTCGAGGCGAGCCTGCAGGGCGATCGGGTCGCGACCCGGCTGCGTGACACCTGCTCGCAGCGCGGCCCCCTCGGCGGCGATGCGATCTGCGAGCGCCGCGGCCGCCGGGTCGCCGAGGGCGCGTGCAGCCTGCACGTCGCGGTCGAGTTCGGCGACGCCGGCCGCGACGGCCTGGTCGGCCGCGACGAGGTCGTTGGCGAGCCGCTCGACGGCGTCGGTGAGGAGCTTCGCCTGGTCGACGGCCTCCTCCGCCGCGCGGATGCCGACCGCGGCTCGTGCCGGATCACCCTCGGTGATCGCGGAGCTGGCGGCGGCGAGCGTCTCTCGGGCGAAGCCCATGCGCGACTCGGCCTGGGCGGTGTTGTCGGCGATGGCGGTGAGAGCGGATGCTGCATACTGCGTCTGCAGTGCTGCGAGTCGCTCCGCCGCCGGGGCGATCGCCGACTCGGTGACCGAGGCGGCGGCCGCGACCCTCTCGAGCTCGGCGGGGGCGTTGCGCTCGAGGTCGCGCAATTCGTCGAAGCGCTCGGCCTGCTCGTCGAGGAGCACGTCGGCCTCGCCGGCCAGGCGGATGATGGCGCCGTACCACTCGCGACGTTCGTCGTCGGTGTCGCGCTCCGCATCGTCGAGTCGCTGCTGCAGCGTGAAGGCCTCGGCGAGCTTCTCCTTCGCCCCGTCGAGCGCGGAGCGGAAGCCGTCGGTTGCATCCTCGCCGTAGGAGGCGATCGCGAAGCCGAGCTCCTCCTCGCTCGTCTTCACGGCGTCGTCGGCCTGGACGAGGGCGGTGCCGGCCTGCCGGCGCAACTCCTCGACGGAGAGCTGCGGGGCCTGCTCCGCGCCCTCCTGTGAAGACTGCCGCTTCTTCCGCCGCGAGAGCACGATGGCGATGACCACGACGACGGCCGCGGCGATCACGATGAACCAGAGGAATCCCCAGCCCCCGCCCGCCCCGCCGGATCCGCCGCGCAGCGCCTCGGCCGCCGCAATGGCAGCGCCGGCCCAGTCCTCATCGCGGAGCTCCGGTTCGATGACCTCGAGGCTGATGCGGTCGAGCTCCTCGGCCGAGAGCGACGCGTCGCTCGCCGCGGACAGGTAGTAGGCACGTCCATCGATCGCGACCGCGAGCAGGTAGTCTTCGGCTCCCATGTTGTTGGCGAGCGCCGTCTCGTCGGCCCAGGCGTCGGCGGCAGCGGGGTTCGTGAACTCGTCGACGTAGGCCACGAAGAGCTGCCTGCCGTTGGCATCGGCGGTCTCGTCGATCGCGGCGACGACCTCGTCGGCCTCGCCGCCGAGTGCGCCCACCGAGTCGACGATCGGCGATGCCGAGCCGAACGAGACCGGATCCTCAGCCCACGCGGTGCCGGGGATGCCGGTGGCGATCGCCGCCCCTGCGATGACGGCCAGGAGAACGGAAGCCTTGCGTACGGACCGCATGCACCAGAGCCTTTCCCCCGTCCGAGACGGACGATTCCGAGTCTATGGGGGAGAGCATCAGGTCGTCCACGACCCGATCGGAGTCCTCACTCCACGGTGAGCGGCGCGAGCGGCGCGATGAGGTACTCGGGGGCGCCAGTGCCGTCCGCGACGAACACCACGACGGCCGTCACGCCGTACGTTCCCGGAGTGAGTGGGGGCAGGCCCGGCGGGAACTCCTCAGCGGTTTCCTCAGTGGCCGTGCACGAGACCGCGTCGACGAGTCCTTCGAGCTGGATCGATTCGCCGGGTGCGAGCGCGACTGGAGTCGTCTCGGGCGACACCGCGCCGTTCGAGTGCCAGACGGTGACGCCGTCGTCCGCGATCGTCATGGCCGGAGCGACCCGCACCTCACCCGCGACGGTCGCCGGACCGGGGTTCGTCACCGTGACCCGGGCGCTGCCGACGCCGCCGGTCGGTACCGCCGCAATGGGCTCGACCGCGACGGAGAGGCTGCCGCCCGCGGCATCCGTCGCCTCGGCGACCGGGGCACCGCAGGGATTCACCTCCTCGGGCGGTGCGAGCGAGGCGTCTGACGCGAACCCGTCTGCCGACTCCTCACGCGCTTCCATCGGGGATTCGGCGATGCTCGCCGAGTCGGGGTCGGAGTCGGCGGTTGTCGTGAGCAGACCGGTGCCCTGGAGTCCCATCACGAGGCCGCCCACCGCGAGGAGCGTCGCCGCCGCGCTGCTGGCACCGACGACGGCCGTGCGTCCCGCCCGACGGCGGGCCCGGCTCGCCGTGAGCACCGCGTCGAGGTCGATCGCACGGGGCGCCGCGCCATCCGCCGCTCGCTTGAGCCCGCCTCGGATGCCGTTCGGGTCATCTGCTGACATGATCGCCTCCCGTTCGCGTCGAGCGTTCGCCCGCCGGATCGATTGCCGAGGAGAGCGCGCGCAGTCCGTCGCTCAGGTAGCGCTTCACCGCACCCGAGCTGATGCCGAGCGACTGGGCGACCCGGTCGACGGTGAGGTCGTCGTAGTAGCGCAGCACGATGCAGGCGGCCTGGCGAGGTGCCAGCCCGCGAATGCGCTCGAGCAGGTCGAGTCGCTCATCGCTCGCGGCATCCGCCGGCTCCACCGAGGTGGGAGCCAGCGTGAGATGCCGCACCTTTCGCCAGGTGCCGTCGCGTCTCGAGCGATCGATCACCGCGTTCAGGATGGCGCGGCGCACGTAGGCCTCGGCCCTGGGCAGCGTGAGGCCGAACCTCGGCGTGCCGAAGGTGCGCACAAGCGCGTCCTGCACGAGGTCGGCGGCGTCGTCGACGCTGCCCGTGAGCAGGTAGGCGTAGCGGCTGAGCGCATCGCCGCGCTCGACGACGAGCTTCGTCGCCACCGCATCCCACGACCGGGCCACCCCGACTCCTCCCGACGGCGGCGGATTCCCCCGTCACCTCTTGAGACGAACGAGCGGCCCGTTTCGTTGGGGGAGCGCACGGATCGTCGTCGCCGTCAGCGTAGCGCCGCCGTCGTCGCGGGGTGAGGAAGCGGCGGCGTACCCGGCACGACCGACGCGAAAAAGCCCCGGCTTGTGGCCAGGGCTCTCGTGCCGCGATGGTGACTCCGCTCGATCAGCCGAGCTGATCTCGCGTTGTCAGTTGTGCCCCCGGAGGGATTCGAACCCCCGACCTACGGTACCGGAAACCGGCGCTCTATCCCCTGAGCTACGGAGGCGCACAGCTGAAAAGACTACCACTTCGCGGCGGGGTGCCAGATCGCGCCGGACGCCGCGACGACGCCGCGACCGCGCCGCGACGACGCCCGGCTCAGGTCGCGAGGTCGAGGCGGGCGACCGTGTCGAGCAGCTCTTCCCTCACCTTTCCGGTGAGCAGCAGTTTCGCGCCGTGCAGCACGGGGTCACTGCCGACGCCCGTCGCCACGACCTCTGGCGACCATCGGCTCAGCCGGCGGATGGCGCGCGCGACGTCGTTCGCGAACGCCTCGCCGCCGATGCTCGCCGTGGGGCCCGCGAGCACCACTCGACCGGGGTCGAGCGTGGCGAGCAGCGGAAGGGCAACGTGCGCGACGCGCTCGGCGAGGTCGGCGAAGACGAGATCGCGCACGGCGCTCGCCTCGGGCGCTGCGAGCGCGGCGCGCGTCGCGTGGTATCCGCCGACGTCGAGACCGTGAGACTTGGCGAGGTGTGCCACCGCCCGGCCGCCGACGAGATCCTGCATGCTCCGCGCCGAGGGATCGGCCGCGTTCGCCTCGGCCGAGAGCGGCAGGAACCCGATCTCGCCTGCGCCGCCGAAGCTGCCGCGGTGCAGGTCGCCGGCGACGTCGAACGACGCCCCGATGCCGTTGCCGAGCCAGAGCAGCACGAACACGTCGTTGTCGGCCCCCGCGCCGTACTCGCGCTCGGCGAGCGCGGCGAGGTTCACGTCGTTCTCGATGGCCACGGCGCGGCCGAGCTCGGCCTCGAGGATGGGCCGCAGGCGACGGGCGGGCCAGCCGGGCAATGTCTCGCTGAACAGCTCGCCCGACGGTCCGGGGTCGACGTAGCCCGGAATGCCGATGCACACCGAGTGCACGGCGTCGGGGTCGGTGCCGGCGGCGGCGCTGGCTTCGGCGATCGCCCAGGAGACCTCATCGACGGCCGACCGCTCGGTGGCGTCGCGAGGCAGCGGCAGGCGCACGATCGGCCGGTCTCCGCCCGCCGCGTCGACCACCGTGGCTCGCAACTCGAAGGCGTCGAGGTCGAGCGCGACGCCGAGCGGCCGGTCGGTGCGCGGCGCGTACAGCACGGCCGTGCGACCGGCCGAACCCGAGGTGCGGCCGTGCTCCTCGATGACCCCGGCAGCGAGGAGCCTCGACATCATCTGCGAGGCGGTCGGCTTCGAGACCCCCACGAGTTCGCAGATGCGGTTCCGCGTGAGCGGTCCGTGGTCGAGCAGCACCGACAGGCCGGCACGGTCGTTGACCGCCCCGAGCCACGACGGGGTGCCCGTTGCGGAGTTCGACGGCATGGTGTCGAACCGCCTCAGGCGTCGGGCAGGTTGCCGAGCACCGCGGTCACGAGCAGTTGCGCGTCGCCGGGCTCGAAGAGCGAGGGCGAGTCGATGACGATCCAGTACGGACCGTGGAAGACCTGGGCCGCGCCGCTGCCGCCGGACTGGAGGAAGTAGCCTTCGACGTCGGGCGGCGTGCCATAGGTGGGCACGGGCTTGCTGGCGAGCGCCGCGGCATTCTTGCGAGCGTCGAGGGCCGACGGCGGGGGAGTGGCGACGCCCACCTCGATGACCTCCCCGCTCGTCTGGTTCAGCCATCCGCACGCGGTGCCGGCCTCGTCGACGACTCCCCTGACGCCCTCGGCCGACGGCGCGTACTCGGGGTCGACGCCGAAGTTGGGATTGAAGTCGTAGACGTTCTGCGGCGTGAGCAACGCGTCGCACTCGATCGCGAAGGGAACCGGCGGCTCGGCCGTCTCGGTGGGCACGGGCTCGGTGGCTGCAGGGGTCTCGGATGCCGTGGGCGCTGCCGTGGCGGTGGGCTCTGGTGCCTCCCCGGTGCATCCGCCGAGGAAGACGACGGATGCCGCCGCGATGATCGCGAGGCCGGCAGGGCGGGTGCGGTGGAGGCGGATCGACGGCGGCATGTCACGAACCCTATCAATCGCGCGGGTAGGATTTGCGGGTGACTCCCGCCGAACTCTCGCGTGCCCTCTTCGACCTCGTGACCGCGCTCATCGAGCGTCGTCGCGCGGCCGGTGCCGAGGTCGCGCTCGAGCTCGCACCCGAGGCGGTCACGCTCGAGCGACCGAAGCTCCGCGAGCACGGCGACTGGGCGTCGAGCATCGCACTCCGGGTGGCCAAGCCGCTCGGAGCGAACCCGCGCGAGATCGCCACCGTGCTCGCGGCGGGACTCGCCGACGTCGACGGCGTCGCGAGCACCGAGGTGGCCGGCCCCGGGTTCATCAACATCCGCCTCGACGCGGCCGCGGCCGGCGCCCTCGCGAAGAGGATCGTCGAAGCCGGCGCGGCATACGGGCACAGCGACACGCTCGCGGGCAGCCGCATCAACCTCGAGTTCGTCTCGGCGAACCCCACCGGGCCGCTGCACATCGGCCACACCCGCTGGGCCGCGCTCGGCGACTCGATCGGTCGAGTCCTCCGCGCCGCGGGCGCCGAGGTGGCGAACGAGTACTACATCAACGACGCGGGCAACCAGATGGACACGTTCGGCCTGTCGGTGCTCGCCGCCGCCAAGGGTGAGCCCACTCCCGAGGGCGGCTACCCGGGCAGCTACATCGCCGACCTCGCCACGCGCGTGCTCGAGCGAGAGCCGAACCTGCTCTCGCTCGCCGATGACGTCGCCCTGCACACGGCCACCGAGATCGCCTACGAGCTGCAGCTCGGCGAGATCCGCGACTCCCTCGCACGATTCAACGTGCACTTCGACGTGTGGACGAGCGAACGCCGACTGCACGCGAAGAGCGACGACGGGCTCTCCGATGTCGACACCGCCGTCGAGCGACTTCGCGCCCAAGGACACGTCTTCGACGACGATGATGCGGTGTGGGTGCGCACGACCGACTTCGGCGACGACAAAGATCGCGTCATACGCCGCGGCAACGGCATCTACACCTACTTCGCCGCGGATGCCGCGTACTACCTCGACAAGGGCGATCGCGGCTTCGCGCACAAGATCTACCTGCTCGGCGCCGACCACCACGGATACGTGCACCGCCTGAAGGCGCTCGCGGGGGCCGCCGGCGACGACCCGCAGCGCGACATCGAGGTGCTCATCGGCCAGCTCGTGAGCATCAACGGCGCGAAGCTCTCCAAGCGCGCGGGCAACATCATCGAACTCGACGACCTGCAGGCGTGGCTCGGCACCGACGCGCTGCGCTACACGCTCGCGCGCTATCCGGCCGACTCGCCGCTCACGATCGATCCCGAGATCCTCCGCCGCCGCACGAACGACAATCCCGTCTTCTACGTGCAGTACGCGCACGCCCGCACGTGCGCGGTCGACCGGAATGCGGCATCCGTCGGCCTCGACCGCTCGTCGTTCGCCCCAGAGCTGCTCACCCACGAGACCGAGTCGGCGTTGCTCGGCGCGCTGCAGGAGTTCCCGCGCATCGTCGCCCAGGCGGCTGAGCTGCGCGAACCCCATCGCGTCGCGCGGTACATCGAGGAGCTCGCCGGCCTCTACCACCGCTGGTACGACAACTGCCGCGTGCTGCCCCTCGGCGACGAGCCGATCGGCGACCTGCACCGCACCCGGCTCTGGCTGAACGACGCGACGGGCCAGGTGATCCGCAACGGCCTCGAGCTGCTCGGCGTCTCGGCGCCCGAGCGGATGTAACGCACCTCGAACACGGGAGCCACCATGTCGGAACGCGACGACGGCCGGCCGGCCGAGGTGTTCGCACCGGCGGCAGCGCCCGCCGCCAGGCGCCGCCGCCCGCGCAGGCGTGCCGGGTGCGGAATCGCGATCGTCGTGTTCCTGATCGTGGTCGTCGCCCTCCTCGTGGTCGCCGACGTGATCACGCGCAACATCACCGAGCAGCGCACGCGCGAGCAGATCCAGGCAAGCCTTCCCGCCGGCGTCGAAGGCGAGGTCGACGTGTCGATAGGAGGCTTCTCGATGATCGCGCAGCTCCTCGCGGGCACCATCGACCACGTCGAGCTCAGCGCCCCGCAGCTCCTCGTCGAGGGGGTGCCGCTCGACGTCGACGTCGTCGCCGAAGGCGTCCCCATCGACCTCGCGGCGCCCGTCGCGAAGGTCGACGCCACGATCGAGATCGGCCAGGACGCCGTCAACCGGCTCGTCACGGTGCCCGGGGTCGACGGGGGCCTCACGTTCGGCGAGGGCACGATCGGCTACGAGGGCACGACCGACCTGCTCGGCGTCACCGTCGACTACTCGGTCGCCGCGAAGCCGACCGCCGCGGGCGACTCGGTGCTGCTCGAGCCGGTCGACGTCACGGTCGGAACCGGTGGCGCCGCGATCGATGTCTCGGAGCTGGTCACCAGGCTCGTCGGCGACGACCCGCTCGACGTCTGCGTCGCGCAGTACCTGCCCGAGGGAGTCGACGTGTCGAGCATCACGGTCGCGCCCGGCACCGCGCACATCGAACTCGACGCGCAGCGGATCACGCTCGACCGGGCGAGCCTCGAGCAGACCGGCCGCTGCGACTGACGCGACGAGCGCGGCGACAACCCGATTCGGCCGCTCAACGCGCCCTCGATAGACTCACCCGTGTTCCGCGCGAGCGGAATCGCAGCAGGCTTCAGGAACCAATCCGGGTTCGCTCGCCGCGAGCGACCCGTCGATACGCCCGTCCCGTGAGGTTTCCACCGTGGCTACCACCGCCCCTGTCCCCGGATGGCTCCGCGTGCCCGCCGATGCCAACGCGCTCGCGCCGCTCGTGTGGCCGTCGAGTGCGGTGCGCGACGACGCCGGGCGCATCGTGATCGCGGGCCGCGACGCGGAGTCCCTCGCGGCCGAGTACGGCACGCCGCTCTACGTCGTCGACGAGGCCGATGCCCGGGCTCGCGCGGCGCGCATCCGCGCGGCGTTCGAGGCCGCCGCGGCATCCGTCGGCACGACTGTGACGATCTATTACGCGGGCAAGGCGTTCCTCTCGGGCGCGATCGTGCGCTGGGTGACCGACGAGGGGCTCGCGGTCGACGTGTGCACCGGGGGCGAGCTCGCCGTCGCGCTCGCGGCCGGCGCCGATCCCGCGCAGCTGGGCTTCCACGGCAACAACAAGTCGCTCGTCGAGATCGACCGGGCGGTCGTCGCCGGCGTCGGCGCGATCATCATCGACAGTGAGATCGAGATCGAGCGGGTGGCGGATGCCGCGGCGCGCGCCGGCCGGGTCCAGCCCGTGCGGCTCCGGGTGAACAGCGGCGTGCACGCCTCGACCCACGAGTTCCTCGCGACCGCGCACGAAGACCAGAAGTTCGGCGTCTCGCTCGAGCGGGCCGTCGAGCTCGGCACGCGCATCCGTTCGCACCCCTCGCTCGACCTCCTCGGCCTGCACTGCCACATCGGCTCCCAGATCTTCGACTCCGCGGGGTTCGCCGAGTCGGCCGAACGGCTGCTCGCGGCGCACGCCGAGCTCGCGCGGATCGCTCCCGTGCCCGAGCTGAACCTCGGCGGCGGCTTCGGCATCGCCTACACCTCGGCCGACGAGCCGACGCCGATCGAGGAGATCGCCCGGGGCATCGCGAACGCCGTCGCCGACGGATGCCGCGCCGCGGGCGTGCCCGTGCCGAAGCTCGCCTTCGAGCCCGGTCGCTCCATCATCGGCCCCGCGGGCATCACCCTCTACTCGGTCGGCACCGTGAAGCCCGTGCCGATCGACGGCGGCACGCGCCACTACGTCTCGGTCGACGGCGGCATGAGCGACAACGCCCGCACGGCCCTGTATGGTGCCGACTACTCCGCCCGCATCGCCTCCCGCACTTCGGCTGCAGAGCCCGCGCTCGCACGTGTCGCCGGCAAGCACTGCGAGTCCGGCGACATCATCGTCGACGCCGAGTACCTGCCGGCGGATGTCGCACCGGGCGACCTGCTCGCCGTCGCCGCGACCGGCGCGTACTGCTGGTCGCTCGCGTCGAACTACAACCACGTGCCGCGGCCCCCCGTGATCGCCGTCCGCGACGGGGTCGCCCGCGTGATCGTGCGCGGCGAGACCGAGGCCGACCTGCTCGCCCGAGACGCGGGCCTCGCGGCATCCGGACACGAGAGCCAAGCCGGCTCCGAAGGGAATCCTGCATGATCGAGTACCGCTCCATCCGCGTCGGCCTGCTCGGGGCGGGATCGGTGGGCTCGCAGGTCGCCCGACTGCTGCTCGAGCACTCCGACGAGCTCGCGCAGCGCAGCGGTGCGCGAATCGAGCTCGTGGGCATCGCCGTGCGCGACCTCGAGGCGAAGCGAGACAGCCCGCTGCCGCGCGAACTCTTCACGACCGATGCCGAGAGCCTCATCCTCGGCTCCGACATCGTCATCGAGCTCATGGGCGGCATCGAGCCGGCGCGCACGCTCGTGCTGAGCGCCATCTCGTCGGGCGCCGACGTCGTCACGGGCAACAAGGCGCTCCTCGCCCTGCACGGGCCCGAGCTCTTCGCGGCGGCCGAGCAGGTCGGCGCGCAGCTCTCCTACGAGGCCGCCGTCGCAGGCGCGATCCCGATCATCCGGCCGCTGCGCGACAGCCTCGCGGGCGATCGGGTCGAGCGCATCCTCGGCATCGTCAACGGCACGACGAACTTCATCCTCGATCGCATGGACACGACCGGCGCGAGCCTCGAAGACGCCCTCGCGACCGCCACCGAGCTCGGCTATGCCGAGGCCGACCCCACCGCCGACATCGGCGGCTACGATGCCGCGCAGAAGGCCGCGATCCTCGCGAGCCTCGCCTTCCACACGAGCGTTCCGGTCGAGGCCGTGCACCGCGAGGGCATCACGGGCGTCACCGCCGAGCAGGTCGAGTCAGCCAAGCGCGCTGGCTTCGTCGTGAAGCTCCTCGCGATCTGCGAGCGGCTCGTCGACCCCGAGACGGGTGAGGAGGGCGTGTCGGCGCGCGTCTATCCGGCACTCGTGCCCCGGATCCATCCGCTCGCCGCCGTGCACGGGGCGAACAACGCCGTGTTCGTCGAAGCCGCCGCAGCCGGCCCGCTGATGTTCTACGGCGCCGGCGCCGGGGGAGTGCAGACCGCCTCCGCGGTGCTCGGCGACCTCGTGGCGATCGCGCGGCGCCACGTCATCGGCGGCCCCGGCACGGCCGAGTCAACCCACGCCGAGATGCCCGTGCTCGACATCGGGCGCATCACGACGCGCTACGCGATCACCCTCGAGGTCGTCGACGAGCCGGGCGTGCTCGCGACGATCGCGCACGTCTTCGCCGACCACGGAGTGTCGGTCGAGCAGCTCCAGCAGACGGTGAGCGACGACTCCCAGCGGGCTACGCTGGTCATCGGGACGCATGAGGCGAAGGAGTCCGCGCTCGCCGAGACCGTCGCCGCCCTCGCCCAGAGTCCCGTCGTCGCATCCGTGGCATCCGTTCTCCGAGTCGAAGGAACGTAAGTGAACAACCCCATCGCCCCCAAGGCTGATTCGCGTCAATGGCGCGGCGTGATCCGCGAGTACGCCGATCGCCTCGACGTGACGGATGCCACGCCCGTCGTCACCCTCGGTGAAGGCGGAACTCCGCTCCTGCCCGCCCCGGCGCTCTCGCACCGCACGGGCGCCGACGTGTGGGTGAAGTTCGAGGGAATGAACCCCACGGGCTCCTTCAAGGACCGCGGCATGACCATGGCCGTGACGAAGGCCGTCGAGCGCGGCGCCAAGGTCGTCATCTGCGCGTCGACCGGCAACACCTCGGCCTCGGCCGCGGCGTACGCGACGCACGCGGGCATCTCCGCCGCCGTGCTCGTGCCCGAGGGCAAGATCGCCCTCGGCAAACTCAGCCAGGCGATCGCGCACAACGCGAACCTCATCCAGGTGCAGGGCAACTTCGACGACTGCCTCGACATTGCACGCGACCTCGCCGAGAACTACCCCGTGCACCTCGTCAACTCGGTCAACAACGACCGCATCGAGGGCCAGAAGACGGCCGCGTTCGAGGTCGTCGAGGTGCTCGGCGACGCGCCCGACTTCCACTTCATCCCCGTCGGCAACGCGGGCAACTACACGGCGTACACGCGCGGCTACCGTGAGGACATCGCCGCCGGCAACGCCACGCGGCTGCCGCGAATGTTCGGCTTCCAGGCATCCGGCTCCGCGCCGATCGTGCGCGGCGAGGTCGTTCGCGATCCCGACACGATCGCGAGCGCGATCCGCATCGGCAATCCGGCGTCGTGGGAGCTCGCCCTCGAGGCACGCGACGAGTCCGACGGTTACTTCGGCGCCATCGACGATGACAAGATCCTCGAGGCGCAGCGCATCCTCTCGGCCGAGGTCGGCATCTTCGTCGAGCCCGCGTCGGCCATCAGCGTCGCAGGGCTGCTCGAGCGCTCGGCCGCCGGCGTCGTCCCCGCGGGTGCGCGCGTCGTGCTCACCGTGACCGGCCACGGCCTGAAAGACCCGCAGTGGGCGCTTCGCACGGCCGATGGCTCCGATGTGCAGCCGACGATCGTGCCCGTCGACACCGCGGCCGTCGCCGCAGTGCTCGGACTCGCGTCATGACCAGCGCGGCCGCTGCGCCCGCCGCGGACGTGCGCCCAGACCTCACGGGTCGTCGCGTGCACGTGAAGGTGCCGGCCACCTCGGCCAACCTCGGGCCGGGCTTCGACACGCTGGGCCTCGCACTCGCTCGTTACGACGACCTCGAGGTGTCGGTTCCGACGGCATCGACTGGGCAGGATGGCCCGGGGCTCGACATCGAGGTGCACGGCGTGGGTGCCGGCGAGGTGCCGCTCGACGCGTCGCACCTCGTGGTGCGCGCGATCGCGCACACGTTCGCCCGCGCCGGCGTCGAGCTGCCGCCGCTCAAGCTCGTGGCGCACAACAGCATCCCCCATGGCCGCGGACTCGGTTCGTCGGGCGCCGCGATCGTAGCGGGCGTGATCGCCGCGAAGGGGCTCCTCGAGGGAATCGTGGAGTTCGATCCCGACGAGTTGCTCGCCCTCGCGACCGAGCTCGAGGGGCA
Source organism: Agromyces albus (assembly GCF_030815405.1). Classification (NCBI taxonomy): domain Bacteria; kingdom Bacillati; phylum Actinomycetota; class Actinomycetes; order Micrococcales; family Microbacteriaceae; genus Agromyces; species Agromyces albus. The sequence goes on from NZ_JAUSWX010000001.1 coordinate 1,098,904, forward strand.
CCCCGACAACGTCGCGCCGGCGCTCTTCGGCGGGCTCACGATTGCGTGGGTCACTCCCGAGGGGCCACGACACAAGAAGCTCATCGTGCACCGCGGCGTCTCGCCGCTCGTGCTCGTGCCCGAGCACGAGATGTCGACGGCCCTCGCGCGGTCGCTGCAGCCTGAGTCGGTGCCGCACGAAGACGCGGTGTTCAACGTCTCGCGCTCCGCCCTGCTCATCGCGGCCCTCATCCAGAGCCCCGAGCTGCTCCTGCAGGCCACGGAAGACAAGCTGCACCAGCACTACCGCGCACAGGCGATGCCCGAGACCGACCGGCTCATCCGGGCGCTCCGCGCGGCGGGGCATCCTGCGGTCGTCTCGGGAGCGGGCCCCTCGATCCTCGTGCTCGCGAGCGACCCGAGCGCGCGCGCCGAGGCGATCAGGCTCGTCGAGGCGTCGGCCGACACCGTGTGGCAGGCCCTGCCGCTCGCGGTCGACTTCATGGGCGCGACGGTCCAGCCCGCCTAGCGTGCCGTCGCGCGCGGCGACCGCCCTGGGGCATCCGTTCCCGAGAGGCGTGTCGGCTGTCCGGACCAAGGATTCGGTGATGCTAGACTGAATCCGCACCCGGCAGGCAACGCACTGTTCGCGTTCCCGGCCGCATCGTGCAATTCCCGGCAATCTATTGCTTTCGCTCTCGCGCACGTCTGCGCCACCGCGCTTCGACATCGCTCGTGCCAGCGATCAGCTCTCCTGGGTCGCAACTCTGCGACAGGGGAAAGGAACATACCCAGTGACCAACGGAACCCACCACGCCGAGAGCGTGGCCAACCGCACCCGCCTGAGCACCCTCAAGGTCCCCGAGCTCCAGGAGCTCGCCCTCACGCTCGGCATCGCGGGTGCTTCGAAGCGCCGAAAAGGAGAACTCGTGGAGTTGATCTCCGCCCACCAGGAGGGGTCGACCGGCGAAGCTCCGGTCGTCGAGCCTGACGAGACCGCGGCTCCCGCCGCCGACGCCGAGTCGTCCATCGAAACGCCTTTTGAGACGCCTGCCGAGGCGGAGACCGCCGCGGCGGTCGAGTCCTCGACCATCGTCGAGTCCTTCCGAGGCGAGGCTCCGAGCGAGCAGGCCGAAGACCCGTCGACCGATGGCGCCGACACGACCGAGGGCGCGAGCGAAGCGCTCGCCGCCGCAGTCACCGTCACCCGTCCTGCACGTCGGCAGCCGCGACGCGCCACGAGCGCGACCACGGCCACGGCCGCGACGCAGCACGTGAACGGCGGCGACACCGGACTCGGCCTCGTGCCGGCTGATGTCGACGCCCGCGAGGCGGCCCGCGCGGCCGTGCGAGAGGAGCTCGCCGCGGCAACCGGCGAGGGCGCACGCAGCCCTCAGCCCGCCGAGGGCGACGACGAGGCGGCATCCGCCGAAGAGCCGCGCCAGGGCCGCAACCGCAACCGTGGCCGCCGAGGCGGCGAGCGTGGCGACCGTGCTGAGCGCACCGAGCGCACCGAGCGCGGCGACGACGCACAGAAGACCGAGAGCCGCCAGCAGCCCCGCCAGAACGGCGACCGTGACGAGCGCGGCGAGCGCCAGAACGGCGAGCGCGGCGACCGTGGCGACCGCCAGAACGCCGGCCAGGCCGAGCAGGGCCGCAGGGCCGACGAGGGCGCCAAGGCCGATACCGCCCGCCAGGTCGACGTCGACAACGGCAAGCAGCAGAACGACGGCGCACGCGGCCAGCAGGGCCGTGGCCAGCAGGAGCGTGGCCAGCAGGAGCGCGAGCGCGGCCAGCAGGACCAGCTGCAGGAGGGCGAGGGCGGTCGTCGCAATCGCTACCGCGACCGCAAGCGTCGCGGCCAGGGCGGCGGCGACGAGCTCGAGCCCGAGATCCTCGACGACGACGTGCTGATCCCGATCGCCGGCATCCTCGATGTGCTCGACAACTACGCGTTCGTGCGCACGACCGGCTACCTCCCGGGACCGAGCGACGTCTACGTCTCGCTCGGCCAGGTGAAGAAGTACAACCTGCGCAAGGGCGACGCCGTCGTCGGCTCCATCAAGCAGCCGCGTGACGGCGAGTCGAACAGCCGCCAGAAGTACAACGCCCTGGTCAAGGTCGACTCCGTGAACGGGCAGACGCCCGAGGAGTCGGCGGCGCGCGTCGACTTCCAGAAGCTCACGCCGCTCTACCCGCAGGAGCGCCTGCGGCTCGAGACCGAGCCCACGAAGCTCACGCAGCGCATCATCGACCTCGTCGCCCCGATCGGCAAGGGCCAGCGCGGCCTCATCGTCGCGCCGCCCAAGGCCGGCAAGACGATCGTGCTGCAGCAGATCGCCAACGCCATCTCGACGAACAACCCCGAGGTCCACCTCATGGTCGTGCTCGTCGACGAGCGCCCCGAAGAGGTCACCGACATGCAGCGCACGGTGAAGGGCGAGGTCATCGCCTCGACCTTCGACCGTCCCGCCGAAGACCACACGACGGTCGCCGAGCTCGCCATCGAGCGCGCGAAGCGGCTCGTCGAGCTCGGTCACGACGTCGTCGTGCTGCTCGACTCGATCACCCGGCTCGGGCGTGCGTACAACCTCGCCGCGCCGGCATCCGGTCGCATCCTCTCCGGCGGCGTCGACGCCTCGGCGCTCTACCCGCCGAAGCGGTTCTTCGGGGCGGCGCGCAACATCGAGAACGGCGGATCGCTCACCATCCTCGCCACCGCGCTCGTCGAGACCGGTTCGAAGATGGACGAGGTGATCTTCGAGGAGTTCAAGGGCACCGGCAACTCCGAGCTCCGGCTCTCGCGCCAGCTCGCCGACAAGCGCATCTTCCCGGCCGTCGACGTGAACGCCTCGTCGACGCGTCGTGAGGAGATGCTGCTCTCGCCCGACGAGGTGAAGATCACCTGGAAGCTCCGACGCGCCCTCGCGGGCCTCGACCCGCAGCCGGCGCTCGAGGCCGTGCTGGGTCGCCTGAAGGAGACCCAGTCGAACGTCGAGTTCCTGATGCTCATGCAGAAGTCGATGCCCGTCGCGGGCGGCACGGCGGCCTCGCACGGGCACGAGATCGACCACCGGTAAGGCTGTGTTCGAGTCCGTCAGCAACCTCCTCGCCGAGCATGCGCAGCTCCAGGAGGAGCTCGCCGACCCTGCGCTCCATGCCGACGCAGCGCGCGCGAAGAAGGTCAATCGGCGTTATGCCGAGCTGAGCCGGATCGTCCACGCGCACACGACGTGGCTCGAGGCGCAAGACGACCTCGCCGCCGCGCGTGAGCTCGCCAAAGACGACACCGCCTTCGCCGAGGAGGTGCCCGCGCTCGAGGAGGCGCTCGCCACGGCGCAGGAGCGCCTGCGGCGGCTGCTCATTCCGCGCGACCCCGACGACGGACGCGACGTGATCATGGAGATCAAGGGCGGCGAGGGGGGCGCGGAGAGCGCCCTCTTCGCGGGCGATCTCCTGCGCATGTACATGCAGTACGCGCAGGCCAAGGGCTGGAAGGTCGAGCTCCTCGACCAGAACGAGTCCGACCTCGGGGGCTACAAAGACGTGCAGGTCGCGATCAAGTCGAACGCGACCGACCCGTCGCAGGGCGTGTGGGCGCACCTCAAGTACGAGGGCGGCGTGCACCGCGTGCAACGCGTGCCCGTCACCGAGACGCAGGGCCGCATCCACACCTCCACGACGGGCGTGCTCGTCTTCCCCGAGGTCGACGAGCCCGAAGAGGTCGCCATCAGCCAGAACGACCTGAAGATCGACGTCTATCGTTCGTCGGGTCCCGGCGGTCAGTCGGTGAACACCACCGACTCCGCGGTGCGCATCACCCACCTCCCGACCGGCATCGTCGTGTCGATGCAGAACGAGAAGTCTCAGCTGCAGAACCGTGAGGCGGCGATGCGAGTGCTTCGCGCCCGCATCCTCGCCCGCCAGCAGGAGGAGCTCGCGGCTGCGGCATCCGATGCCCGCAAGTCGCAGATCCGCTCGATGGACCGCTCCGAGCGCATCCGCACCTACAACTTCCCCGAGAATCGCGTCGCCGACCACCGCACCGGCTACAAGGCCTACAACCTCGACGCCGTCATGAACGGCGCGCTCGATCCGATCGTCGAGTCGGCCATCCAGGCCGACGAAGAGGCGCAGCTCGCCAACCTCGGCGACGAGTAGCCGCGAGCGGATGCCGCGGCATCCGCTCGCGCCTTCATCTCAGATGTGCCAGTCGTGCACGCCGCGGGCGGCGTCGGCCGTCTCGTGCGAGAGCGGCTTGACCGTCGCGGGAATGCCGACGATGAGCGAGTGCGAGGGAGCGTCCTTCGTCACGACGGCGTTCGCACCGATCGCACTCCACGCTCCGATCGTGACGGGGCCGAGCACCTTCGCGCCCGCCCCGACGGTGACGCCGTCTTCGAGCGTCGGATGCCGCTTGGCGCCGCGCCCGGCGCCGCGCCGCGCCTTCCCGCCGAGAGTGACCCCGTGGTAGAGCATGACGTCGTCGCCGAGCACTGCCGTCTCGCCGATCACGACACCCATGCCGTGGTCGATGAAGAAGCGCCGGCCGATGGTCGCGCCCGGGTGGATCTCGACGCCCGTGAGGAATCGCACCAGTTGCGACAGGATCCGAGCGGGCAGGAAGAGTCCGCTCACCCAGAGCCGGTGCGCGACGCGATGACCCCAGATCGCATGCAACCCCGAGTAGGCGAGGAACACCTCGAGCGATCCGCGTGAGGCGGGATCGTGGGCGCGTGCGGTCGAGATGTCTTCACGAAGCTTGGCGAGGAGTCCCACCCGCTCAGTCAAGCAGACCTTCGTACAGCACCGTCGACAGGTACCGCTCGCCGTAGCTCGCTGCGATCACCACGATGGTCTTGCCGGCGTTCTCGGGTCGATTCGCAAGCTGCGCCGCCGCGTAGATCGTTGCGCCCGAGGAGATGCCGCCGAGGATGCCCTCCTCGACGCCGAGGCGGCGAGCGGTCGCGATGGCCTGGTCGATGTTCACGTCGATGATCTCGTCGTAGATGTCGCGGTCGAGGATCGCCGGCACGAAGTTCGCTCCGATGCCCTGGATCTTGTGGGGGCCGGGCGCGCCGCCGTTGAGGATCGGCGACTCGGCGGGCTCGACGCCCACGATCTTCACGTCGGGCTTGCGCTCCTTGAGCACCTGGCCGACGCCCGAGATCGTGCCGCCGGTGCCGATGCCCGACACGAAGATGTCGACTTCGCCGTCGGTGTCGTTCCAGACCTCCTCGGCCGTCGTACGGCGGTGGATCTCGACGTTCGCCTCGTTCTCGAACTGCTTCGCGAGCACTGCTCCGGGGGTCTCCGCGACGAGCTGCTCGGCGCGGGCGACGGCGCCCTTCATGCCCTCGCTGCCGGGAGTCAGCACGAGCTCAGCGCCATAGGCTCGGAGGAGGCCGCGGCGCTCCTTGCTCATCGTCTCGGGCATCGCGATGATGACGCGGTAGCCGCGTGCTGCGCCGACCATCGCGAGTGCGATGCCGGTGTTGCCGCTCGTGCCCTCGACGATCGTGCCGCCGGGTGCGAGCTCGCCCGAGGCCTCTGCGGCGTCGACGATCGCGACGCCCAGGCGGTCTTTCACGCTCGCCGACGGGTTGTAGAACTCGAGCTTTGCGAGCACCGTGGCGTCTGCGCCGTCGGTCACTCGGTTGAGACGCACGAGCGGGGTGCGCCCGAATACCTCGGTGATGTTGTCGAAGACCTGTGCCATGATGATCCCTCTCGTGACGGCGTGTGCCGCGCTCAGCCTATGGTCGGGGTGCACTCACCGGCTCGTGCGTTACATTCCATTGCGTGGATCAACGGATGCCGGGGCCCGGCGCGCACCCCCTTCGGGCGATTCGCGACGGCGTCGTCGCCCGTCTGGCCGCTGCGGGCGTGCCCGATCCCGAGGTCGACGCCGAGCTGCTCATCGGCCACGTGCTCGGCCTCTCGCGCGGCGGAGTGCAGGCGAAGCTCGTCATGGACGGCGAGCTGGAGGAGTCGGATGCCGCGTCGCTCGACGCGCTCGTCGCCCGTCGTGTCCGCCGTGAGCCCCTGCAGCACCTCACCGGCCGGGCCGCCTTCCGTTCGCTCGACCTCTTCGTCGGTCCTGGAGTCTTCGTGCCGCGGCCCGAGACCGAGGAGGTCGCCCAGCTCGCGATCGATGCCCTGCGGGCGGTGGCCGAGCCCGAGCCGATCGCGGTCGATCTCGGTTCGGGCACGGGTGCGATCGCGCTCGCCCTCGCGACCGAGGTGCCGCACGCGCGCGTCTGGGCGGTCGAGAACTCGCCCGAGGCGTTCCCGTGGACGCGCCGCAACGTCGAGGCGATCGGCGCGCCGAACCTCGACCTCGTGTTCGGCGATCTCGCGCTCGCGCTGCCGGAGCTCGACGGCCGAGTCGCCGTGGTCGTGTCGAATCCGCCGTACGTGCCGCTCGCCGAGATTCCGCGCGACCCCGAGGTGCGACTCTACGATCCCGTGCACGCGCTCTACGGCGGCGCCGACGGGCTCGACGTGGTGCGGGCGCTCTCGAAGCGCGCGCTAGGGCTGCTCCGGCCCGGCGGAGTGCTCGTGATCGAGCACGGGGAGCGGCAGTCGGCGGGCATCGCCGCGCTGCTGGCATCCGACGGCTGGCGGGCCATCGCCCATCACCGCGACCTGACCACCCGCGACCGGGCGACGACCGCGCTGCGCTGAATCACGGTCGGCTGTTGCGCTCGAGCTGTTCCCGCTCGCGTCGCGCGATCTTCTCCCGTTCGTGCTTCTCGCGCTCGAGCGCGTGCTTGACGGCCTCGCGTTCGCGCTTCTGCGCCTCGCGCAGGGCCTTCTCCGCCTCGCGGCGAGCCTTCGCGGCCTCGCGCACGGCCTTGTCGCGGGGGAGGAGCAGCGCCGGCTCGGGCTCGGGCCCCCTCGCCGTCGTGGGCGCTCCCGATTCGAGTCGGCCGACGTGGTACTCGATGCCGTCGAGGATGCGCTCGAGGCCGAACGAGAAGTCCGCGTCGGCCTCGTCGTCGGCCGCTTCGGGGCCCCCGGTGTATCCGCCCGTGGTCATCAACGGACTCAGGTAGGGGAATCGCTCGGGGGTCACGAGCTCGATGAGCGCCTCGAGGAAGTTCTCGCCCGTGACGTCACCGGCGTCGCGCGCGGCGGCCGCGGCGGCGACGAGGTCGCGTTCCTGCGCGCTCGTGGCACGTGCGTAGCTCGTGACGAGCAGGAGCGCCGACATCTTCTCGCCGTCGCTCAGGGGGAGAGACCGCACCTCACGCAGGAACCAGTCGACGAGCATGAGGTTCTTCGGCGTGATCGGGGCCCCTGAGATCGGGATGTCGACGATCCAAGGGTGCGTGCGGTACGCATCCCGGATCGCGAGCACCCACGCCGTCACCCCCTCGCGCCACGTGCGCTCGAGCGCGTCGTCGGGCACCGACACGTCGATCGCGCCCTCCTGCATGAGCAGGATCAGGTCGTCCTTGCTCGTCACGTAGCGGTAGAGCGACATCGTCGTGAAGCCGAGGGAGGCGGCGACCCGGCTCATCGACACCGCCGAGAGCCCCTCGGCGTCGGCGATCTCGATCGCCGCGTCGACGATGCGTTCGATGGAGAGCTCGCGTTTCGGGCCGCGTTGCGGATGCGTCGCGACGCCCCACGCGAGCGCGACACCGCGGGGGAGCTCGGGGTCGGGTCGCACTCGGCTCACATCGGCTCCCGTTCTCGATTTCCTGTTGACCCACAGTCTAGAACTGTGTATTAGTTAAACAACAGTGCACCACATAAACAGTTTGCGACATACGCAGACGATTCACCTCGAAAGGACCGGGACATGACTCTCGCCATCGACGTGCGAGGCCTCCGCAAGCGATTCGGACGCACCGACGTGCTTGCAGGCCTCGACCTCGCCGTGCCGACCGGCACCGTCTTCGCCCTGCTCGGGCCGAACGGCGCGGGCAAGACGACGACCATCAACATCCTCACAACTCTCGTCCAAGCCGACGCGGGCACTGTCCGCGTGGCAGGTTTCGACGTCTCCGCCGAACCCGGGGAGGTCAAGCGGCGCATCAGCCTCACGGGTCAGTCGGCCGCCGTCGACGAGGTGCTGAACGGCACGGAGAATCTCGTGATGATGGGCCGCCTCTCCGGCCTCGGCCGAACGGAGGCGCGCTCGCGGGCGGCCGAACTGCTCGAACGATTCGGGCTCACGGATGCCGCAACCCGCCGCGTGGGCACGTACTCCGGCGGCATGCGCCGCCGACTCGACCTCGCGCTCAGCCTGATCCTCGCCCTGCCGGTCGTGTTCCTCGACGAGCCGACCACGGGGCTCGACACCCGCAGCCGCCAGGAGCTCTGGGGCGTCATCCGCTCGCTTGCCGAAGCCGGCACGACGGTCTTCCTCACGACGCAGTACCTCGAGGAGGCCGATCGGCTCGCTGACCGGATCGCCGTGCTCGACCACGGCCGCATCGCTGCCGAGGGCACCGCCGACGAGCTCAAGGCGCGGATCGGCGGCGACGTCGTCGAGCTCCGTGACATCGACGGGGAACTCCTCGTCGAGCTGCCCACCGACGGCACCGTGCACGGGCTGCGCGCAGCGATCGACGAGCTCGATCGGCGCGCGGCATCCGGCGCACCGGGCGTCAGTGTCGCGATCCGCCGCCCGAGCCTCGACGACGTGTTCCTCGCGATCACGGCGGGCGGATCGCCTGCCGATCCAGCCGCCCACGGGCTCGCCCGCCCCGAACTCATCGAATCGAAGTGACGACCATGACCACGCTCACGCAGACCCGCCCCCGCCTCAGCCCCTTCACCGCCGAGGCGACCTTCATCAACCGCAGCCTCATCCACTCGGTGCGCGACGTCGAGGCGCTCCTCATGGCCGTCGTGCTGCCGGTCATGCTCATGCTGATGTTCACGTTCATCTTCGGCAACGCGATCGACCCGTCGGGAGGCTACGTCGACTACGTCGTGCCCGGCATCATCCTGCTCTGCGCCGGATTCGGGGCGTCCTCGACGGCGATCGCGGTCTCGCGCGACATGACGACGGGCATCATCGACCGCTTCCGCACGATGCCGCTGCGCAGCGGAGCCGTGCTCACCGGACACGTCGTCGCGAGCCTCGCACGCAACCTCCTCGCGACGGGCGTCGTGATCGCGGTCGCGCTGCTCGTCGGATTCCGTCCGGTGGCCTCGCCGCTCGAGTGGCTCGGCGTGGTCGCCATCGTGGGGCTCTACATCCTCGCGATCACCTACCTGTTCGCGGCCATCGGCATCGCCGCCTCGACGCCCGACGCGGCGAGCGGCTACGGGTTCATCCTGTTGTTCCTGCCGTACATCTCGAGCGCGTTCGTGCCGGTCGACACGATGCCCGAGTGGTTGCAGTGGGTGGCTGACAACCAGCCGATCACGCCCGTGATCGAGACCATCCGCGGGCTCCTCATGCACACGCCCCTCGGCGACTCGGCGTGGCTGGCCGTCGTCTGGTGCGTCGGCATCACCACCGTGTCGGTCGTGTGGGGCGCGTGGTTGTTCCGTCGCAAGGCCGGGCGCCGCTGACGACGGGATGAGACCGGCGGATGCCGCGGCGCGCATGTGTCGCGGCATCCGTCGCGCTTTCAGCTGCCATCGGCCTCATCGGGCGCTGGTCTAGAATCGAGCGGTCATGACTGCCACCTACGACTGTTCGGTCGATTCCCAGCTGCTCGCCGGAATGCGACTCGCGCGCGGCGCCATCGCGAGGGGCGAGCTCGTCGTGATACCGACCGACACCGTCTACGGCGTCGCCGCCGATGCCTTCAACGCCGAAGCGGTCGCGAGGCTCCTCGACGCGAAGGGCCGCGACCGCACCTCGCCGCCGCCTGTGCTGATCCCCGGGATCCCCACGCTCGACGCGCTCGCGAGCGAGGTGCCCGGCCCGGTGCGCGAACTGGTGGCCGAGTTCTGGCCCGGCGGTCTCACGGTGATCCTGCACGCGCAGCCGTCCCTGCAGTGGGACCTCGGCGAGACGCGCGGCACCGTGGCGCTGCGCATGCCGGCGAACCCGATCGCCCTCGAGCTCCTTTCCGAGACTGGACCGCTCGCCGTGTCGTCCGCCAACCTGTCGGGCATGCCGTCGGCCACGACGGCAGCGGCCGCCGCCGAAATGCTCGGCGATTCGGTCACCGTCTACCTCGACGGGGGAGCGGCGGGCGAGGCCTATGCGCCGATCGGCGAACGGCCGGGCGACACCTCGTCGACCATCATCGACGCGACCGGCCTCGCGGAAGACGGCGGAACCCTCCGCATCGTGCGCGCCGGCGTGATCTCACGTGAGCAGATCGCCGCGGTCGTCGGCGAGGAGCTGCTCGCCCCCGCCCCCGGCGGGCCGCGTGCCGATGACGCGGCATCCGAATCGCCCACTCCTGCCCCCGGCGACGACGGAGCGGATGCCGCCATCTCATGACCCTCTACCTCGCGCTCGCCCTCGTGGCCGCGCTCGTGACCTTCGGCGGGTCGATCCTCGTCTGGAAGCTCAGCCTCAAGTACCGGCTGTACCCGAAGATCCGCGACCGAGACGTGCACACGCGCCCGACGCCGCGACTCGGCGGCATCGCGATGTTCGTCGGCATCGTGATCGCGATCGCTGCGGCCGCGTTCATGTCGACGCTCGGCTCCTCGCGCTTCTCGATCCTCTCGATCGTCTTCCAGAATCCGGGCCAGATGCTCGCGATCCTGGGTGCCGCGCTGCTCATCGTGCTCATCGGCGTCGCCGACGACATCTGGGACCTCGACTGGACCACCAAGCTCGCCGGCCAGTTCATCGCCGCGGGCCTCATCGCGTGGCAGGGCGTGACGATCGTGTCGCTCCCGATCGGCGGCATCACGGTGGGATCGTCGTGGATGAGCGCGGCGATCACGGTGTTCGCGATCGTGCTCGTCATGAACGCCATCAACTTCATCGACGGGCTCGACGGGCTCGTCGCCGGCGTCGCGCTCATCGCGAGCGGCACCTTCTTCCTCTACACGTACCTCCTCGTGCAGAAGACGTCGCCGCAGAACTACTTCAACATCGCGTCACTGCTCGCGGTCGTGCTCGTCGGGGCCTGCATCGGGTTCCTGCCGCTCAACTGGCACCCCGCGAAGCTCTTCATGGGCGATGCAGGGGCCCTCCTCATCGGCCTCCTGATGGCCACTTCTGCGATCGCCGTCACGGGCCAGATCGACCCGTTCTCGATCGGCGGCGGCGAGCTCTTCCCGGCGTTCATCCCGATCATCCTGCCGTTCGCGGTGCTGCTCATCCCGCTCCTCGACTTCGGGCTCGCGGTGATCCGGCGCCTCAGGGCCGGCAAGTCGCCGTTCGCTGCGGATCGCAAGCACTTGCACCACCGCCTCCTCGACATGGGCCACTCGCACCTGCACGCGGTGCTCATCTTCTACGCCTGGACGGCGGTCGCATCGATCGGATGCCTCCTGAGCTTCGTCTTCCCGGTTTACTACCGCATCTCGTCGATCTGGGCGTTCCTCCTCCTCGGCATCGGATTCATCGTCTGCGCTGCGTTCACGCTCGCGCCGCTCGGCCGTCGCAAGCGCCTTACCGTCGCCGCCGAGGCGGATGGGCCCGAGGGGCCGGCCGCGGCGCTCGACGAGCTCGAGGGCGCCGCCGCCGGCGCCTGACGAGCTCGAGGCGCCGCCGACGACGCCCGATGCGCTCGAGACGCCGGCCACCACGCCCGACGCACCTGTCACGCACATCCAGCCGGCGGCATCCGGCAATCCCGAACTGGAGCATGATGACCGACCCGCGTCCTGAACCCGCCGACCGCACGCCCACCTCGAACCCGGTGCTCCGCAAGGCACTCACATGGGGCGGCGTGCTCGCCGGCGTCATCGCGATCGTGAGCGCCTCACTCGGGTTCGTCGTCGACGGCACATCGGGCCTCGTGAGCGGCCTCATCGGCACGCTCATGGCGGTGGTCTTCATGGGCATCACCGCCGCGAGCATCCTCGTCGCCAACCGGTTCGCCGGCAGCGACCTGTTCGTCGGCGCGTTCTTCGGCATCGTGCTGGGCGGCTGGCTCCTGAAGTTCATCGCCTTCATCGTGCTCGTCGTGCTGTTGCGCGACGCCGCGTGGCTGAATCCCACGGTGCTGTTCCTCAGCCTCGTCGCGGGGGTCATCGCTTCGCTCGTCGTCGACGTGCTGGTGGTCGCGAAGTCGCGCATGCCGTATGCGAGCGACGTGCAGCTGCCGAAGCCTCCTGCCGACGACTGAGCGGCCTCGGGCGATTCGTCCGCCGCGCGAAGTATTGCTAGAGTATTGACGATCCCCCACGGTTTCTGCGCGGCTTCGGCCTGTGCGGAATTCCGTTCCGATGTTCGTCGTCGCGAGAGCCGAGCTCCACGCCCCGAAACAGGAGATAGCGCTGCTAGCTAACGCCCTGAACCTTCTGGTTCCGATGTCTACCGATGATGGTGAGTTTCACGGGCCGTCGATTCTCGAGTTCTTCCCCGGCGCGCTGCTCTTCGAGGGCACCGGCTTCGAGATCAACCGCATCATCCTCGTCCGCTTCGTCGCCGTCGCTGCGCTCATTCTCGTGTTCTGGCTCGGCACCCGCCGCATGCAGGTCGTTCCCGGCCGGTTCCAGAGCCTCGTCGAGATGGGGCTCGACCTCGTTCGCGTGAACATCGCCGACGACCTCCTCGGCAAGAAAGACGGCAAGCGGTTCCTGCCGCTGCTCACCACGATCTTCTTCATGGTGCTGTTCATGAACCTCACGGGTGTCATCCCGTTCCTGAACATCGCCGGCACGTCGGTCATCGGCGTGCCGCTGGTGCTCGCGATCGTCGCCTACGTCTCGTTCATCTACGCGGGCATCAGGAAGAACCCCAAGAACTTCTTCAAGAACTCGCTCTTCCCCTCGGGCGTGCCGTGGCCGGTCTACATCATCGTCACGCCGATCGAGTTCATCTCGACCTTCATCATCCGGCCGATCACGCTCACCCTGCGACTCATGATGAACATGATCGTCGGGCACCTGCTGCTCGTGCTCTTCTTCGCGGCGACGCAGTTCTTCTTCTTCACGGCAGGCGGCGGCTGGGCTGCGCTCGGTGTCGGGAGCCTGGCCTTCGGGTTCGTCTTCACGCTCTTCGAGATCCTCGTCGCCGTACTGCAGGCCTACGTCTTCGCCCTCCTCACCGCGGTCTACATCCAGCTCGCGGTCGCAGAAGAGCACTGAGCTCGGGCACCCGCCCAGCACATCCCTAGGAAAGGAAAACCCAACGTGGACGCAACTACCGTTCTCGCTGAGATCAACGGCAACATCGCGACGGTCGGTTACGGCCTCGCGGCGATCGGCCCGGCAATCGGCGTCGGCATCGTCGTCGGCAAGACGATCGAGGGCGTTGCCCGTCAGCCTGAGCTCGCCGGCCGCCTGCAGGTGCTGATGTGGATCGGCATCGCCTTCACCGAGGCGCTCGCCTTCATCGGCATCGCCACGTACTTCATCTTCACCGCTTAGTCCGCATTCCGCAGCGATTTAGGAGGCCACCGTGCTTCACGCAGTACTCAGGGCTGCAGAGGAGGGCCACGAGGCGACCCCCAACCCGGTACTTCCCGAGGTCTACGACATCCTCTGGTCGGCGGTCTGCTTCGTCATCATCCTCGCCTTCTTCTGGAAGTACGTGCTGCCGCGCGTGCAGAAGCTGCTCGATGAGCGCGGCGAGGCGATCGAAGGCAATATCGCGAAAGCCGACGAGGCGCAGCGCAAGGCCGAGGCGGCGCTCGAGCAGTACACCGCCCAGCTCGCCGACGCGCGCATCGAGGCGGGCCGCATCCGCGAGTCCGCCCGCGACGACAGCAAGACGATCGTCGCCGAGGCGCGCGAGCAGGCTCTCAGCGAAGCCGCACGCATCGCCGCGAGCGCACAGGCGCAGATCGAGGCGGAGCGCCAGGCGGCGCTCGTATCGCTTCGCTCCGATGTCGGCACCCTCGCGATCGACCTCGCGTCGGGCGTCATCGGTGAGAGCCTCGCCGACGACGCGAAGGCGCAGAGCGTCGTCGACCGTTTCCTCGCCGAACTCGAGGCGTCCGAGCAGGCCGCCGCCGGGGGGAAGAGCTAGCCCATGGGTAGCGCTACCAGAGGTGCTCTGGCCGATTCGCGAGCCGCGCTCGCCGAACTCGGCCGGGCCGACCTGTCGGTCGCCGAAGACCTGCTCTCCGCGGGGCGAGTCATCGGCTCGTCGTCGCAATTGCGCTCGGCGCTCACCGACATCGAAGCGGATGCCGCTCAGCGGCGCGCGCTCGTCGAGGCGGTCTTCGGTTCCCGCCTCTCCGCCGGCGCCGTCTCGCTCCTGCTGAGCGCCGCGGCTCGCCCGTGGTCGTCAGGTGATGACTTCCTGGCCGGCATCGAAGAGATCGGCATCCGCGTCGCCGCGGATTCCGCGCCAGACGACGTCGACCTCGCGGCCGAGCTCTTCACGTTCGAACGCGCGGTCACTTCCGACGACGAGCTCGAGCTCGCACTCGGCAGCAAGCTGAGCCCGCGCGACGAGAAGACGAAGATCGTCGACCGGTTGCTCGCCGGCAAGGCGACCCCGCAGACCGTCGTGATCGTGCGCCACCTCGTGCAGCAGCCCCGCGGCCGACGCATCGGCGAACTGCTGCGGCACGCGGCATCCATCGTCGCCGACCAGCGCGGATTCGACATCGCGACCGTCACGACCGCCGTACCGCTCACGCCCGCGCAGCTCTCGCGACTCGAGCAGGGCCTCACGGCCCGCGCCGGCCGTCGGGTGCGGTTCGACACCATCGTCGACCCGGCCGTGGTCGGCGGGGTTCGCGTGCAGATCGGCGACGACGTCATCGACGGCAGCGTCGCCGCACGCCTCAGCTCGCTGAGGCAGAAACTTGCCGGCTGACGCCGGAGAAACGACCGGCGTCCGCGCCGTGACAGACCAGTAGCTGTACAACCGGTACAGAAAAGGGAAAGACAATGGCAGAACTCACCATCAGCCCCGACGAGATCCGTTCGGCTCTCTCGGAGTTCGTCTCGTCGTACGAGCCGGGCCAGGCGCAGAAGACCGAGGTCGGACACGTCACCGACGCCGGTGACGGCATCGCGCACGTCGAGGGCCTGCCCTCGGTCATGGCGAACGAGCTCGTACGCTTCGCCGACGGCACGCTCGGCCTCGCGCTGAACCTCGACGAAGACGAGATCGGCGTCGTCGTGCTCGGCGAGTTCACCGGCATCGAAGAGGGCATGGAGGTGACCCGCACGGGCGAGGTCCTCTCGGTTCCCGTCGGTGAGGGCTACCTCGGCCGCGTCGTCGACCCGCTCGGCAACCCGATCGACGGACTCGGCGACATCGCGACCGACGGCCGCCGTGCGCTCGAGCTCCAGGCTCCGGGCGTCATGCAGCGCAAGTCGGTGCACGAGCCGCTGCAGACCGGCATCAAGGCGATCGACGCGATGATCCCCGTCGGCCGCGGCCAGCGCCAGCTCATCATCGGCGACCGCCAGACCGGCAAGACGGCCATCGCGATCGACACGATCATCAACCAGAAGGCCAACTGGCAGTCCGGCGACCCGTCGAAGCAGGTTCGCTGCATCTACGTCGCGATCGGCCAGAAGGGCTCGACGATCGCGGGCGTGAAGGGCGCGCTCGAAGACGCCGGAGCCATGGAGTACACGACGATCGTCGCGGCCCCCGCTTCCGACCCGGCCGGCTTCAAGTACCTCGCGCCGTACACGGGCTCGGCCATCGGCCAGCACTGGATGTACGACTCGAAGCACGTGCTGATCATCTTCGACGACCTGTCGAAGCAGGCCGAGGCCTACCGTGCCGTGTCGCTCCTCCTGCGTCGCCCGCCCGGACGCGAAGCCTACCCGGGCGACGTCTTCTACCTGCACTCGCGACTGCTCGAGCGTTGCGCGAAGCTCTCCGACGAGCTCGGCGCCGGCTCGATGACCGGCCTGCCGATCATCGAGACCAAGGCCAACGACGTGTCGGCGTACATCCCGACCAACGTGATCTCGATCACCGACGGCCAGATCTTCCTGCAGTCCGACCTCTTCAACTCGAACCAGCGCCCCGCGGTCGACGTCGGCATCTCGGTGTCGCGAGTCGGCGGCGACGCGCAGGTCAAGTCGATCAAGAAGGTCTCGGGCACGCTGAAGCTCGAGCTCGCGCAGTACCGCTCGCTCGAGGCGTTCGCGATGTTCGCGAGCGACCTCGACGCCGCGAGCCGTCGCCAGCTCGCCCGCGGCGCGCGCCTCACCGAGCTGCTCAAGCAGCCGCAGTACTCGCCGTACCCCGTCGAGGAGCAGGTCGTCTCGATCTGGGCCGGCACGAACGGCAAGCTCGACGAGGTGCCGGTCGAAGACATCCTCCGCTTCGAGCGCGAGCTGCTCGACTACCTCGGCCGCAACACCGAGGTGCTCTCGACGCTGCGCGACACGAACGTGCTGAGCGACGAGACCGCCGCGACGCTCGAGGCGGAGATCGACAAGTTCAAGCTCGAGTTCCAGACGGGTGAGGGCAAACCCCTCGCCTCCGTCGGGTCGGAGCAGTTCGAAGCGATCGCTGAAGAAGAGGTCGTCCAGGAGAAGATCGTGAAGGGCCGCCGCTAGTCGGATGCCTCGTTCCCTGGGGTTCTCGGGAACGAACCCCTCGGGGTCGACTCGAGAACCGCAGGTACCGGAACACAGGACACAGGAGAAACATGGGAGCGCAACTTCGGGTCTACCGGCAGAAGATCAAGACTGCCCAGACGACCAAGAAGATCACCCGAGCCATGGAGCTGATCTCCGCGTCGCGGATCCAGAGGGCGCAGGCGCGGGTCGCCGCATCGACGCCGTACTCCAACGCGATCACCCGAGCGGTCTCGGCCGTCGCGAGCTACTCGAACGTCGCGCACGTGCTCACCACCGAGCCCGAGCGCGTCGACCGCGCAGCGATCGTGATCTTCACCTCCGACCGCGGCCTCGCCGGTGCGTTCAACTCGCAGGTGCTTCGCGAAGCCGAGGAGCTCACCGAGCTGCTGAAGAGCCAGGGCAAGTCGGTCGACTACTTCCTGGTCGGGCGCAAGTCGGTCGGGTACTTCTCGTTCCGTCGTCGTGACTACGAGCGCAGCTGGATCGGCGGCACCGACAGCCCCGTCTTCGAGACCGCCAAGGAGATCAGCGACGCGGTGCTCGAGGCGTTCCTCCGCGATGCAGCCGACGGCGGCGTCGACGAGATCCACATCGTCTACAACCGCATGGTGAGCCGCATGACCCAGGTGCCGGTCGTCACGCGACTGCTCCCGCTCGAGGTCGTCGAGAGCGACGAGGCGCCGAGCGACAAGCACGAGGTGTTCCCGCTCTACGAGTTCGAGCCCGATGCGGAGACCGTCCTCGACGGACTGCTCCCGGTCTACATCGAGAGCCGTATCTACAACGCCATGCTGCAGTCGTCCGCGGCGAAGCACGCCGCGACGCAGAAGGCCATGAAGTCGGCCAGCGACAATGCCGACAAGCTCATCACCGACTACACGCGCCTTGCCAACAACGCGCGCCAGTCCGAGATCACCCAGCAGATTTCCGAGATCGTGGGCGGCGCCGACGCACTGTCGTCCGCCAAGTAGCCATTCAGAAGAGAGAGAACACATGACTGACACCGCTACCGCCCCGGCCGCGGTAACGCCCGTGGCCGGCGCCGTCGGCCGCGTCGCCCGGGTCACGGGCCCCGTCGTCGACATCGAGTTCCCGCACGACTCGATCCCCGAGATCTACAACGCGCTGAAGACGACGATCACGATCGGCGACCAGAGCAACGAGATCACGCTCGAGGTCGCGCAGCACCTCGGTGACGACCTCGTGCGCGCCATCGCGTTGAAGCCGACCGACGGCCTCGTCCGCGGCCAGGAGGTCACCGACACCGGCGAGGCCATCTCCGTGCCCGTCGGCGACGTCACCAAGGGCAAGGTCTTCAACGTCATCGGCGAGGTGCTCAACGCCGAGCCCGGTGAGACCATCGAGATCACCGAGCGCTGGCCGATCCACCGCAAGCCCCCGCGCTTCGACCAGCTCGAGTCGAAGACGCAGCTCTTCGAGACCGGCATCAAGGTCATCGACCTGCTCACGCCGTACGTGCAGGGTGGCAAGATCGGTCTCTTCGGCGGTGCCGGCGTCGGCAAGACCGTGCTCATCCAGGAGATGATCCAGCGTGTCGCGCAGGACCACGGTGGTGTGTCGGTGTTCGCGGGTGTCGGCGAGCGCACCCGTGAGGGCAACGACCTCATCCACGAGATGGAAGAGGCGGGCGTTTTCGACAAGACCGCCCTCGTCTTCGGCCAGATGGACGAGCCGCCGGGAACGCGTCTTCGCGTCGCGCTCTCCGCGCTCACGATGGCGGAGTACTTCCGCGACGTGCAGAAGCAGGACGTGCTGCTCTTCATCGACAACATCTTCCGCTTCACGCAGGCGGGCTCCGAGGTGTCGACGCTCCTCGGCCGCATGCCCTCCGCGGTGGGCTACCAGCCGAACCTCGCCGACGAGATGGGTGTGCTCCAGGAGCGCATCACCTCAACGCGTGGTCACTCGATCACCTCGCTGCAGGCGATCTACGTGCCGGCCGACGACTACACCGACCCGGCACCGGCGACCACGTTCGCCCACCTCGACGCCACGACCGAGCTCTCCCGTGAGATCGCGTCGAAGGGCCTCTACCCGGCCGTCGATCCGCTGACCTCCACGTCGCGAATCCTCGACCCCCGTTACCTGGGTGAAGACCACTACCGCGTTGCGACGACGGTCAAGCAGATCCTCCAGAAGAACAAGGAACTGCAGGAGATCATCGCCATCCTCGGTGTCGACGAGCTCTCCGAGGAAGACAAGATCACGGTGTCGCGTGCGCGCCGCATCCAGCAGTTCCTGTCGCAGAACACCTACATGGCGAAGAAGTTCACCGGTGTCGAGGGCTCGACCGTGCCGCTGAAGGACACGATCGAGTCGTTCGACGCGATTGCCAAGGGTGAGTACGACCACGTCGCCGAGCAGGCCTTCTTCAACGTCGGATCGATCTCCGACGTCGAAGAGAAGTGGGCGACGATCCAGAAGGAGAACGGCTGAGCATGGCCGCCCTCAACGTGAGTGTCGTCTCGGCCGACCAGGAAGTCTGGTCGGGCGAGGCGACCATGGTGGTGGCACGCACCGTCGAAGGTGAGATCGGCATTCTGCCGGGTCACGAGCCGATGCTCGCGATCCTTGCCGGCGGCGAGGTGCGGGTCACCCTGCCCGGAGGCGAGAAGATCACCGCGAACGCCGAAGACGGCTTCCTCTCGGTGCATTCGAATGCCGTGCAAGTTGTCGCATCGCGCGCCGAGCTCGCCTGAGAGGTGACGGATGCAGGGCGAGCAGCCGATCGACCGCCAGTTCGGTGACCTGAGCGTCACCCAACTCATCGTCATGGCCGGGTTGCCGGGCGCCGGGAAGTCGACGATCGCTGAGATCGTCGGAGCCCGGCTCGGCGCCACGGTCGTGTCCGTCGACCCGATCGAGTCGGCAATCCTGCGAGCTGGCATCGACGCCGACCAGCCGACCGGGCTCGCTGCCTACCTCGTAGCCGAGGAGATCGCCGAGAAGGAGCTCGACTCCGGCCGCACGGTGATCGTCGATGCCGTGAACGCCGCCGAGGCGGCACGCCTGCAGTGGCGTGACCTGGCCGAACGTGCCGAGGTGCGGTTGCGTGTCATCGAAGTGGTGTGTTCCGACGAGTCGCTGCATCGCGCGCGACTCGAGAAGCGGGAACGTGGTCTGCCGCACCTCGAAGAGACCACCTGGCGCGCGGTCGAGCAGAGCCTCGAGGGCTACGCGGCATGGACCGGACCGTCTTCGGCCCTGCCGCGCGTCACGATCGACAGCATCGAATCGCTCGGATCGAACGTCGACGCCGCACTCGCCTTCATCGGGTCGTAGTGCTGCTGATCCTGCCCCCGTCGGAGTCCAAACGCGACGGTGGGACCGTTCGGCCGCTCGATCTGGCGGCCCTGTCGTTCGCTGAGCTCACGCCCGCGCGCGCTCACCTCGTCGACGCCGCAGTCGCTCTCGCGTCCGATGTCGAGGCGACGATGCGCGCTCTCAAGCTCGGGCCACGCCAAGCGGCGGAGGTCGAGCGGAATCGAGCGCTGTGGTCGGCGCCCACGATGCCCGCGATCGACCGTTACACCGGGGTGCTCTTCGACGCGCTCGACGCTGCCAGCCTCGATGCTCGAGCGCGCAGGTTCGCCGCGTCGCACCTCGCGGTGCATTCGGCGATGTTCGGCCTCGTAGGTGCCCTCGACCGGATTCCGGCGTATCGCCTCTCGCACGATTCCCGGCTGCCGGGCATCCGGTTGAAGCACGTGTGGAGCGAGTGCCTCGGCGAGGTGCTGGCCGCGAGACCGGGACTTATCGTCGACCTCCGCTCCGAGGGGTACACCGAGCTCGGGCCCGCGCCGGTGCGCTCCGGCAGCGTGTACGTGCGCGTCGTCTCGGTCGATGACGGTGGGCGACGACGCGCCCTCAACCATTTCAACAAGCACGCCAAGGGCCGTTTCACGAGGGCCTACCTCGAGCAGCGGCCTCGGCTCCGCTCGGTCGACGGTTTGCTCGAATGGGCGCGTGGCGCGGGGTTCCGCCTCGACCTCGGGTCGGACCGGCTCGGAGCGCCGCTCGAGCTCGAGCTCGTCGCCTGACCCGTGCTGTCGCGGGCGGCGAACCTCACCAACCGGGCGCGGTTCACCGCCCGACTTCGAGCGGCACCGACGCGCGGAAGCACCCGCCGAGGTGGTCGTCGACGATGCCGGTGGCCTGCATGAGCGCATACATCGTGGTGGGGCCCACGAACCGATAGCCGCGCTTGCGCAGCTCTTTGCTGAGCGCCACGGACTCGGGTGTGGTTGCCGGCACCTCGGCGAACGTCGTGGGCGGCGTCGCACGCGGGGGAGGCGCGAAGCTCCAGAGCAACTCGTCGAGCGGCTGGTCGAGGGCGAGGGTGGCTCGCGCATTCTGGATCGTTGCTTCGATCTTGCCGCGGTGCCGGATGATGCGGGCGTCGCCGAGGAGGCGCTCGACATCGGATTCATCCATCGCGGCGATCCGTTCGACATCGAAGCCGTGGAACACCTCGCGGAAGGCCGGGCGCCGGCGAAGGATCGTGATCCAGGAGAGACCGGCCTGGAAGCCCTCGAGGCACACCTTCTCGAAGAGCCGCACGTCGTCGTGCTGCGGTGTACCCCACTCCTCATCGTGATACCTGCGGTACTCGGAGTCGAACGCACCCCAGCCGCATCGGGTGAGCCCGTCGTCGCCGAGCACGAGCTCAGGGCGTGGAATGACGCTCACGCCGCGAAGCCGATGCGCTCATGCCCGAGCAGCCAGAGCTTGGTGGGCACGCCGTTGCCGCCCGAGTAGCCGGTGATGCGGCCGTCGGAGGCGAGCACACGGTGGCACCCGACGATGATCGGCACGGGATTCGCGCCGACCGCGCCGCCGATGGCGCGAGCGGCGCCGGGCCTGCCGACCGCGGCCGCGAGCGCGCCGTATGAGATCGCCTCGCCCCAGCCAAGCCGCTCGAGCTCGGCCCAGACGGCCTCTTGGAACGGGGTGCCGCTGAGTCGGATCGGGATGTCGAAGTCGGTGCGCTGGCCGGCGAAGTACTCCAGCAGCTGCGCACGAGCGGACTCGAGCACGGAATTGGAGCGTTCGGGCTCGTCTTCGTGGGGAAGCACGCCGGCGCGTTCGATCGAGAGCCCGATCACGGTGTCGGCGTCGGCGACGAGCTCGATGCGGCCGATCGGGCTGTCGAGGCGGATGAGGAACACGTTGGTCATGATTCGAGCGTAGCCGCGGCATCCGACACCAGCTCGCGGAAATCAGACATCGCGTGAGCCGCCACGAAAGGCCGATTGGGGAGGACGAGTCGAGTGCCCCGACCAGGCTTCCGCGAGTGAGAACGCGCGGCTCTCGCGGCCTAGTGTGGAGGGATGACCGACCTCGCCTACCGTTCCCTCGGCCGCTCCGGCCTCCGCGTCTCGGCCGTGGGGCTCGGCGGCAACAACTTCGGTCGAACAGGCACGGCGACCGAATCGCAGAGCGGCACCGACGCCGTCGTGCACGCTGCGCTCGACGCAGGCGTGAACTTCATCGACACCGCCGATGTCTACGGCAAGGAGTACGGGCTCAGCGAGACGCTCCTCGGCAATGCCCTGCGCGGGCGTCGCGACGAGGTCGTGATCGCGACGAAGTTCGGGCACTCCTCGATCGGGTCGCCGCTGCCATCGTGGGGCGCGCGCGGGTCGCGGCGGTACGTGCGTCTCGCGATCGAGGGCTCGCTGCGCCGACTCGGCACCGACTGGATCGATCTCTACCAATTGCACACCCCTGACCCGCTGACGCCGATCGACGAGACACTCGCAGCTCTCGATGACCTCGTGCGCGACGGAAAGGTGCGCTATATCGGACACTCGAATCTCGCTGCCTGGCAGCTCGCGGAGGCCGAGTTCGTGGCGCGCGAGCTCGGCACGACGCGCTTCGTCTCGGCGCAGAACGAGTACAACCTCCTCTCCAGGGGCGCGGAGGCCGAGATCCTGCCGGCCTCCGAACGGTTCGGCGTCGGATTCCTCCCGTACTTCCCGCTGCAGAACGGGCTGCTCACCGGCAAGTTCCGCCGAGACGACCGCCCCGCCGACACGCGCATCATGCGCCAGCGACCGCACCTCGTCGAGCAGGCGCCGTGGGACGTGCTCGACCGATACCGCGCCTTCGCCGACGAGCGTGGGCTCTCCATGCTGGAGGCCACGTTCGGCTGGCTGCTCGCCCAGCCCGCGCTGTCGAGCGTGATCGCCGGCGCGACCGCTCCGGAGCAGGTGCGGCAGAACGCCGCGGCCGGCGGGGCATGGCAGCCGAGCGAACGCGACGTGGCCGAGGTGTCGGAGCTCTTCGCGGTTCGCTGACTCCTCCTCTACATGCCGCCTGCCGCCGTATCCGTCGCCGTCTGAACGGAACGTCGGCACCGGGCGGATGCCGCACCGCCACGCTGTGGCCATGACGACGATCATCCGCGCCGAAGCGGCGCACGACTTCCTGGCCCTCGTTCCCACGCTCGCGGGCTTCCGCCCTGAGCGCTCGATCGTCTGCGTCGCGTTCCGCGGCAATCGCACGATCGGCGTGCTTCGCCATGACCTGCCGAGGCGGGCCCGCGACCGCTCGGCCCTCGTGGCCGCGATCGTCGGCACGCTGTGCCGGATGCCGGGCGTCGATGCGGTCGTGCCGGTCGTCTATACCGACGCGACGTTCGAGGGTTCTCGCGGCGTTCCCGAACGCGCGCTCCTCGGTCTCCTCGTGAAGCGGGCCGAGGAGGCCGGATTCCTCGTGCGGGATGCGCTGTGCCGAGCGGCCGATGCGTGGGCGTCGGTTCTCGATCCGAACGCTCCCGCGGCGGGGCATCCGCTCGCTCTCATCGACGAGAGTCCGGTCACGCGACTGGCGCCGCACGAGGTCGAGGTGCTGGCTTCGCCCGGAGCGACCGGTGAACTGCCGGAAGCCGACCCCGAGATGGTCGCGGCGATCGCCGCGGCGATCACGGCGTTCGAGGCGGACGAGCGCGCCGAGGCGGCGATCGAACGGCTCGGGAACAACGCCGACCCCGTCGAACTCGTCGAGACGCTCGTCGCGCGCGCCGGGGTGAAGCACCCGGCGCTCCGACTCGCGTGGTTCCTCCACCTGGCGTCGCGGCCACCCCTGCGCGACGTCATGATGCTGCAGTTCGCGTTCGGCGTCGTGGTCGGCGAGGCGGCCTACGACGACGCGATGTCGAGCGCCGAGCGTGCCGATCGGAGCGGCGAGACCATGGACGAGCTCGTTCGACGTGAGATCGCCGAGGGCGAGACCGACGAGGTCTCCGAGCTGTTGATGCGACTCATGCTCGGGCAGTCGACGCTCCGCCCCGATCGTCGCCGAGTCGAGCGGGCGCTCGCGCTGCTCCGTCCCCTGATCGCGAATGCGCCGCCGGAGCTGCGCACGGGGCCGTTGTGCATCGCCGCGTGGCTCGCCTGGTCACTCGGTCGCGGATCCGCCGCGGGCGCGTTCATCGACCTCGCGCTCGAGGCGGAACCCGAGCACTCGATGGCGAGCTTGCTCCATTCGTTCATCGGCAGCGGTGCGCTGCCCGATTGGGCGTTCAGTGCCCCCGATCGCTCCGATGGCAGCGCGGATCGCCGTGGCGGATCACGATCTGCACGCCGCAGGCTCAGTGGCCCGTGAGCGGCGCGAGCATCCGTGCCGCGAGCGACGGCCGGCCGGTGTAGCGCTCCTCGGCGTCGGCGAGCCGCATGCCGAGGATCCCGAGGTTGGCGCCGACGAATCGCAAGGGCTCGGGCTCCCAGAGCGGCGAGCGGTGGTTCACCCATGGCAGGTGCGTGAGCTCCGTGTCGCGCCCGAGCACGAGGTCGGCGAGCGTGCGGCCGGCCAGGTTCGTCGTGGAGAGCCCGTCGCCGACGAACCCGCCGGCGAGGCCGACGCCGGTCTTCGGGTTGTAGCTCGCGGTCGGGTGCCAGTCGCGGGCGACGCCGAGCGGGCCGCCCCATCGGTGGGTGACCGGAGCGTCGCCCATCGCCGGGAAGAACTCCCGCAGCGTCTCGTGCAAGCGACCGAACACCTCGTCGACCCGTTCGAACGCCGGATCGACGGCGCTGCCCCAGTGGTAGCGGGCGCCGCGGCCCCCGAACGCGAACCGGTTGTCGGCGGTGCGCTGCCCGTAGACGAGGAGGTGCCGGTAGTCGCTGAAGGTCTGGCCGTGTTCGAGACCGATCTCGTCCCACGTCGCCTCGGGCAGCGGCTCGGTTGCGATCATGAGCGAGTAGAGAGGAAGGATGCGGCGGCGCACGCGTGGCAGTCGGGCGCCGTATCCCTCGGTGGCCACGATGACATGGCGTGCAGCGACCGAGCCCTCACCTCCGCCGTCGAGCGCGCGGAAGCGCACTCGCCCTGCGGACCAGTCGATGACCTCGGTGCGCTCGAAGACCGCCACCCCGAGCGACTCCACGACTCGGGCGAGCCCGCGCACGAGCTTGCCCGGATGCACTCGCGCACACGAGGGGTCGAACATCGCCGACGTGCCGCGATCGCCGGATCCCGGCACGCCGAAGCGCGACGTGATCGTGCGCTCGTCCCAGTACTCGAGCCGGTCGACGCCGAAGCGCATGCCCTCGTCGACCTCCGCCCGAGCGAGTTCACGCTGGGCGTCGCTGCGCGCGAACACGAGCGTGCCGCCCTGGGCGAAGTCGCACTCGATCCCCTCGAGCTCGGTCACCCGGCCGACCTCGCCGACCGTGTCGATCATCGCCCTGCGCATCGCGATCGCGGCATCGTAGCCGTGCTCGCGTTCGAGCGAGGAGGCAGAACGTGGGAAGAGCGCCGAGCACCACCCGCCGTTGCGGCCGGATGCCCCGAATCCGGCGATGTCGCGCTCGAGCACGGCGATCCGCAGGTCGGGGTCGGCCTTCGCGAGCGAGTACGCGGTCCAGAGCGCCGTGAGGCCGCCGCCGATGAGGCAGACGTCGAATCGCGCGCTTGCCGTGAGCGGCGCGCGCGGACGCAGGTCGTCGATGCCCGAGGCGGCGAGATCGTCGAGCCAGAAGCTCACCTGACGGTAGGCGTCGGGTGAGGCATCCGACACCGCATCGCCCGGCCGGTGCATCAGAGCCGGTTCGAGGCTTCGGTGAGCACGCTGCGGAGGATCTGCTCGATCTCCTGGAATTCGGGCACGCCGATCGTGAGCGGCGGCGCGAGCTGGATGACGGGGTCGCCGCGATCGTCGGCACGGCAGTACAGGCCGGCGTCGAAGAGTGCCTTCGACAGGAACCCGCGCAGCAGGCGCTCGGACTCGTCGTCGTCGAAGGTCTCGCGGGTGGCCGTGTCCTTCACGAGCTCGATTCCGAAGAAGTAGCCGTCGCCGCGAACGTCGCCGACGATGGGCAGGTCGAGCAGCTTCTCGAGCTCGGCGCGGAAGAGCGGCGAGTTCTCGCGCACTCGTTCGTTGAGGCCCTCCTCCTCGAAGATGTCGAGGTTCTCGAGCGCGACCGCGGCCGAGACGGGATGCCCGCCGAACGTGTACCCGTGGTAGAACGACGTCGTGCCCTTCGAGAACGGCTCGTAGAGCTTCTCGGAGATGATCGTCGCGCCGATGGGGGAGTAGCCCGACGTCATGGCCTTCGCGCACGTGATCATGTCGGGAACGTAGCCGTAGGCGTCGCACGCGAACATGTGTCCGATGCGGCCGAATGCGCAGATGACCTCGTCGGAGACGAGCAGCACGTCGTACTGGTCGCAGATCTCGCGAACACGCGCGAAGTAGCCGGGCGGCGGCGGGAAGCATCCGCCCGAGTTCTGCACCGGCTCGAGGAAGACCGCGGCCACCGTCTCGGGTCCTTCGAAGAGGATCATCTCCTCGATGCGGTTCGCGGCCCAGAGGCCGAACGCCTCGAGGTCGTCGGTGGGCGCTCCGACCTCGGCCGCGCGATAGAAGTTGGTGTTCGGCACGCGGAACCCGCCCGGCGTGATCGGTTCGAACATCTCCTTCATCGCCGGGATGCCCGTGATCGCGAGCGCACCCTGGGGCGTGCCGTGATAGGCGACCGAGCGCGAGATGACCTTGTGCTTGGTCGGACGGCCCTTCAGCTTCCAGTAGTGCTTCGCGAGCTTGAAGGCCGTCTCCACGGCCTCACCTCCGCCGGTGGAGAAGAACACCCGGTTGAGGTCGCCGGGCGCATAGCCGGCGAGTCGGTCGGCGAGCTCGATGGCAGCGGGATGTGCGTACGACCAGATCGGGAAGAACGCGAGCTGCTCCGCTTGCTTCGCGGCGACCTCGGCGAGACGAGCGCGGCCGTGGCCGGCGTTGACGACGAAGAGGCCGGACAGGCCGTCGAAGTACTTGCGCCCCTCGATGTCGAAGATGTGGTGGCCCTCGCCGCGGGTGATGATCGGCACGCCCGACGTCTCCATGGTCGATTGCCGCGCGAAGTGCATCCAGAGGTGGTCTTTCGCCTTTTGCTGCAGCGCGGCATTGTCGTAGCCCGTGTCGGTCAGCGCGGCGGTGTCAGCGACCGTGTCGGTCATGGTGTTCCCTTCTCAGCGAGTGCCCCAGTTGTAGAACTGCTTCTGGAGCTTCAAGTACACGAACGTCTCGGTCGTCTGCACGCCCTCGAGAATGCGGATGCGCGAATTGAGCAGGGAGATGAGCTCCTCGTCGTTCTCGCACACGACCTCGGCGAGCAGGTCGAAGCTGCCCGCGGTGAGCACGACGTAGTCGATCTCGGGGATCTCGGCGAGCTGCTCGGCGACCACCCGGGTGTCGCCCGCGACGCGGATGCCGATCATGGCCTGCCTGGTGAAGCCGAGTTGCATCGGGTCGGTCACGGCGACGATCTGCATCACGCCCGACTCGGTGAGCCGCTGCACGCGCTGGCGCACGGCGGCCTCCGAGAGGCCGACCGCCTTGCCGATGTCGGCATACGAGCGCCGACCGTCGACCTGGAGCTGCTCGATGATCGCCTTCGACACGTCGTCGAGTTGCACCGGGCGATGCGCTGTAGGGCGAGCCGGGTTCGTCATGGGTCGATTGTGACAGTGACGGATGCCGCAGGCAAGCGATTCCGTTGATATCGAGCGTTTCAGCAACTGATTCCATGGTCTCACACTGAAGCAGTTGCGATCTCATGACGCGATCGGAAGGTGCCAGACTGGACGGCATGGTCGCCGGCACGTTCTCCAGTTCCGCGACGACCGGCGCGCCGGCGTGGGACGTGATCGTGGGCGACCGCTTCATCGCAGCGCTCGCCGCGCCCGCGCCCGATGCGGTTCTCTCAGCGCTCGCGGAGCGCGCGAGCGACCCCTCGCCGAGCATCGAAGCGCTCGTCGGGCTGATCCCGATCGGTCGCGAGCATGCGGTCGAGTCGTTCGCGCTCGTCTGGTGGGCCGACGACGACGTGACGACCGTCACCGCGGTGGTGCGCGGTGAAGCCGTCGTCGACCTCGACTCGCCGGGCGGAAGCCGGCGCTTCGACTCGCGAGGCATCCGGCCATGGCACCTCGCCGACTTCCGTGACGTCGTGGCGTTGCGGCTCACCGGCTCGGACACCCCACTCGGGCCGCTCGGCGTGGCGGCGCATGATGTCGAGCACGCGCGGGCGAGCCTCCGCGCCTCCGCCGTCGAGTGGTCGTCGGTGCCGAGGAGGCGATCTGCCACGGATGTCGCAAGCGCTGTCGTGGCGCCCGCCCTGAAACCCCACTCCTTCGATGAATTCGCCGCCGACACGGTGCTGCGCCCGCGCCCGTCCGCGATCGATGCCGACACCGCGCTCACGCCGAGACCGGCCGCGAAGCCCGAGCCGATACCCACCCCGACGGTGCCGATCGATGTCCAGCTCGACGGTCTCCGGCCCGCCGTGCCGAGGGCGCCCACGGCGCACCCGGTACCGTCGCGCCAGCCGGCGGACGCGCCATCCGCTTCATCCGCCTCATCCGCTCCGCCGAAGGAAACGGATCCAGTGCCGACCGGCCCGCGATTTCGCATCGCGGGTGAGCCGCCGCGCACCCTCACGGGACCGGTGCTCATCGGGCGGCGCCCCCTTCCGCCGCCGATCGGCAGGGCCGGCGCGGCTCCCGAGCTCGTGGCGGTCGACTCGCCCACTGCAACCGTGTCCGGAACCCACCTCGAATTGCGGCTCGAAGGGGAGCGCCTCGTCGCGACCGACCTCCGCTCGACGAACGGCACGATCGTCCGAACGGCGAGAGGATCTCGTCGGATGCGGGCCGGCGAGTCCATCGTCGTGACTCCCGGCACCACCCTCGACCTCGGAGACGATACGATCGTCGAGATCCTCCCCGCCCACGGAGCTCCGTTCCCCCAGTGAACCGAACAGACAGCAGGCCGCACCGGTGACGCAGATAGGCAATGGCAACGCCCGCCATCGGGTCACCCTGCCAGACGGCACCGAGATCACCCTCGCGTGGGCGGCGATGACCGACACCGGTCTTCGTCGTGAGGTCAACGAAGACAGCTACATCGCCCAGGCTCCGATCTTCGCCGTCGCCGATGGAATGGGCGGCCATGCCGCGGGCGACTTCGCGAGTGCGGCCGTCGTCACGAGACTCGCCGAGCACGGTGGCAAGATCCTGATCGGAACTCCAGAGGTCGACGCAGCGCTGCGTCTGGCCGTGCAGGACATGGGCCGGGGCGCAGGCGTCACCGACGAGGGCAGCGGCACGACGGTCACGGGAGCGGCCCTGGGGGCGATCGCCGACGAGCCCGCCTGGATCGTCTTCAACATCGGCGACTCGCGTGTGTACCGGCTCGTGAGCGGAACGCTCGAGCAGTTGACGGTCGACCACTCGATCGTGCAGGAGCTCGTCGACGCCGGCCAGATCACGCGCGAAGAGGCCGACACGCATCCGCACTCGAACGTCATCACGCGTGCCGTCGGCTTCCATGAGGCGCCGATTCCCGACTACCGCGCGATCGCGGTCGAGGAGGGGATGCGGCTCCTCATCTGCTCCGACGGGCTCACGAAGGAGCTCACCTCCTATGGCATCCGGCATTTCCTCGTCGCCAACTCGAAAGCGGAGAAGGCGGGTCGACAGTTGCTCGATGCGGCACTCGGCAACGGCGGGCGCGACAACGTGACCGTCATCGTCGTCGACGTGCTGAGCGTCGTTCGCCCGGAGACCGCGCAGAGCTGACTGACCGCCTCGGTATTTTCGCGACGCCGAGTGTCGCGCATCTACAATGATGGACACCCGGCGCCGCCGGCTCCGGTCGGCGTGGATCGGCCCGAAGACCACTGGGAGGACCGTTGTCGAGGCGACTGCCGTCCACTCCGCCCAGCCTCCCCGGCTTCGCATTCATCCGCGTGCTCGGCTCCGGCGGCTTCGCCGACGTGTTCCTGTATGAGCAGAACATGCCGAGGCGCCTCGTGGCCGTCAAGGTGCTCCTCGCGGAGGTCGTGAACGACGGGCTCCGCCAGATGTTCCAGGCCGAGGCCAATCTCATGGCCCAACTGAGCTCGCATCCGTCGATCCTCACCGTGTACCAGGCGAGCGTCGCCGCCGACGGCCGCCCGTACCTCGTGATGGAGTACTGCTCGGCGACGCTCGGCCAGCGCTACCGCGCGGTCCAGTTGCCGATCGCCGAAGTGCTCTCGATCGGCGTGCGCATCGCGAGCGCCGTCGAGACGGCGCATCGGCAGGGGGTGCTGCATCGCGACATCAAGCCCTCGAACATCCTGACGACGGCCTACGGGCATCCGGTGCTGTCCGACTTCGGCATCGCGGCGACCCTCGGCGAGGCCGAGTCGGTCGAGGCGATCGGCCTCTCGATCCCGTGGTCGGCACCCGAGGTGCTCCATGACGAGGTCTCCGGCTCCGTCGCGAGCGAGGTCTGGTCGCTCGGTGCCACGGTGTACTCGTTGCTCGCGGGGCGGAGTCCCTTCGAGGTCCTTGGCGGCGACAACGGGTCGAGCGCGCTGATGGCACGCATCGACAAGGCGAAACCATCCCCGACCGGTCGAGTGGATGTGCCGAGGTCGCTCGAGGCGGTGCTCGCTCGCTCGATGTCGCGACGTCCCGCGATGCGGCAGGCGAGCGCACTCGAGTTCATCCGCGACCTCCAATCGGTGGAGGAGGAGCTCGGCCTTCCGCAGACACCGCTCGAGGTCGCAATGGACGATTGGGCGCTCGCAACCGCCGTCGACCTCGACGACCGCACACGGATCACGGGTGGGAATGCCGCCGGTGCCGTGGATTCCCGCCGGAAACGGCGCCGCGCTGCCCAGGTCTCGGGCACGGTGCAGGGCCTCGAGTCCCGCTCTCCCGAATCCAGTTCCGGCCGAAGCCGTCGCAGGACGCCCCCCAGCACGGGGCGTCTCGCCTGGGGCGTCTCGATCGTCGCGGCGTTGCTCGTCGCGATCGTGGGTGCCGGCGTGCTCGCCATCGTGCAGGGCACACGATCGATCCCCGTCGTCAGCGACGTGGAAGCGGTCGTCGAGGAAGCCGCGGTCATCTTCTCATGGGACGACCCGGGGATCGAGCCCGGCGACGCGTATATCGTCACGGTCGACGGCGAGGCCTCGCCGATGCAACGGGAACCCCGCTTCCTCGTCGAGATCGATGGCCAGAATCGGGTCTGCGCGAGCGTCACGGTCACTCGCGACGGCAAATCCGGACAGCCGAGCGCCGAACGCTGCATCGATCTCGACGGGGCGGCGGGTTGATGCGCCTGCCCCGTCTCAGCGCCCACCGGTCTGCACTCGCGACGGCCGGTGCCGTGACGGCGATCGTCGCGCTCGTCGCCGGAGTGGCGGTGGCATCCGGGGGATACGCTGCACAGCGCGTCGACCTGGGCGACGCGTCGGTCTGGGTCGCGAGCGAGAACCGGCAGTCGGTCGGCCGGGCGAACACCGCGGTGCTCGAGCTCAATTCGGTCGTCGACGCGGGCGGTTCGGATCTCGACGTCGTGCAGGCCGACTCGACGGTGCTCGTGCTCGACCACGAGCGGGCGAGCGTCGGCATCGTCGACCCCACGACGTCGACGATGATCGACACCGTCGCGGTGCCGCCCGGCGAGACGTCGCTCGCCATCGCCGGCTCACGCGTCGTGATCGCCGCCGCGGGCGACGTCTGGTCGGTGCCCGTGGCCGAGCTCGCCGAGTTCGACAGCGACGCAGAGCCCGTGCTCACCTTCGGCGCCGGATCTGTCACCTCGGTCGACGAGGCGGGAACGCTCTTCGCGTACACGCCGTCGACGGGCGTCGTCGCCCGCGTCGACGCAGCCGAGGCGGAGACGGTGGCCACGCGCTGGCAGTTGGAGCCGATCTCCGGAAGCCCCGAGGTGCAGATCACATCCGTCGGAGGACGTTGGGCGGTGCTCGATGTCAGCGGGCGCATGCTGCACCTCGAGGGCCGCTCCCCGCTCGACCTCTCCGGGATGCTCTCACCCAACGACGCCCCCAAGCTGCAAGCGGCTTCGCTCACGGGCGACGAAGTGGCGATCGCGTCCCGCCGCGGCCTCATCGCCGTGGGTCTCGACGGCGCGGAGCCGCGCGAGCTCGTCGGCGGCCGCTCGGGCACGCCGGCGGCGCCCTTCGTCCACGAGGGATGCCTGCACGCCGCGTGGGCGCTCGGCTCGGCATGGCGATCGTGCGCTCCGAGCAACGAACGGCTCATCGACCTCGACGGCGCGGCCGGCGCCGAGCTCTCATACCTCGCCAACGGGGGCGCGCTCGTGCTGAACGACCGGGACTCCGGCAAGACGTGGGCCGCATCGGCCGACTACGGACTCATCGACAACTGGGACCTGCTGCTCGCCGCGGAGCGAGACGAGGAGACCGTCGAGCAGAACGACCCCGACAAGAAGCCCACGATCGAGAAGAGTCAGGTTCCGCCCGTGGCGGAGGCCGACGAGTTCGGAGCACGGCCGGGCCGATCGACCGTGCTGCCGATACTCCTGAACGACTACGACGCGAACGGCGACGTGCTCGTCGTGGACTCGATCGACGGCGAGCTGCCGCCCGGCGCCCGGCTCGATCTCATCGCGAACAACCAGCAGCTGCAGCTCACGCTCGACGACGCGGCATCCGGCACCCTCGCCTTCGGCTACACCGTCGGCGACGGCCGGGGCGGCGCCGCGCATGCCACCGTGCAGATCGCCGTACGCGAGCCCGATGAGAACGCGCCGCCCGAGCAGAAGCGCCAGTCGCGCGCATCGGTCGCGTCGCAGGGGCGGGTGACCACGCCGGTGCTCGGCGACTGGGTCGACCCCGACGGCGATCCGTTCTTCCTCCTTCAGGCAGCGGTGGAGGCGCCCGACGCGATCTCGTCGACGGCCGACGGCATCGTCGTGTTCGACGAGAAGGGCGCTCCCGCTGCGATGCGCACGGTCTCGCTCGTCGTGTCCGACGGCCCCGCCGAGGCCGCCGGCACCCTCGAGATCTCGGTGCGGGCGCCGGGCGACGTCGAGCTCGTCGCCGACCCCTTCGTGGCGCTCGCGACCGCCGGGCAGGAGATCCGCGTCGAACCGTTGCGCTACGTTCGCGGCGGCTCGGGCCAGGTGCGGCTGAGTGCGGTGCCCGCGAAGCCCGATGTGCAGCTCACGCCCGACTTCGACGGGGGTACCTTCCGCTTCACGAGCGCGGTGGAGGGCACCCACTATCTCGAGTACACGGCGACCGACGGGTCCCAGATGGCGACCGGTCTCGTGCGCGTCGAGGTCTCGGCGCCGCCCCAGCGCGACACGACGCCGATCACCGTGCCGCACACCGCGTTCGTCCGCGCGAACCAGCCCGTCGACGTCGACGTGCTCGCGACCGACATCGACCCGACGGGCGGTGTGCTCATCGTGACGGGCCTCACCGACACCGCCGAGGACGAGGGCGTGCGAGTCGAGGTCATCGATCACCGCATCCTGCGGGTCACGCTCTCACGACCCCTCGACACCGGATCGACGACGTTCGGCTATCGCGTGAGCAACGGGCTCGCCGACGCCGAGGGCGAGGTGACGCTCGTCGAGGTCCCGGAACCCGAGCGAACCCAACCGCCCGTCGCCGCCGCCGACACGATCTCCTCGCGCACCGGCGATGTCATCGACATCGCCGTGCTCGACAACGACGAACATCCCGATGCGCTCCCGCTCACACTCGCCGCCGACCTCGACCAGAAGCCCGCCGCCGGTCTGCTGTTCGTCGACGGCGACCGCCTCCGGTACTTCGCGCCCGAGGAGCCGGGCGAATTCGAGGCCGTCTACCGGGTGCTCGCCCCAGACGGGCAATACGCCACCGCGAGCGTGGCGATCTCGGTGCGGGTCGCCGACCCCGAGACGAACACCCCGCCCGTGCCGGCGACGGTCACCGCGCGGGTGCTCACCGGCGAGACGGTGCGCATCCCCATCCCGCTCGGCGGCGCGGACCCCGACGGCGACTCGGTGCAACTGCTCGGCCAGGAATCGAATCCCGAGCGCGGCACGGTGGTCGACCGGGGCGGCGATTGGCTCGAGTACCAGGCGGGCGAGTACTCCGCAGGAACGGACACGTTCCAGTACGCCGTCGTCGACGCGCTCGGCGCTCGCGCCACCGGCACCGTGCGCGTCGGCATCGCGCCGAGGCTCGATGGCGCCCGAGCTCCGATCGCCGTCGAGGACAAGGTCACCGTGCGCCCAGGGCGGACCATCTCCGTGCGAGTGCTCGAGAACGACTCGGATCCCGACGGGGGAGCGCTCACCCTCCGCTCGGTCGAGCCCACGACGGGGCGAGCCACCGCGATCGTCGACGGCGACCGCATCGAGGTCACCTTGCCCGACGGCGAGCAGGTGCACGGATTCATCTACACCGTCGAGAACGAGCATCTCGGCGAGGCGTCGAGCTACCTCACCGTCGAGGCCCGGCACGACGCCCCGCTTGCACGACCTGAGGCGTCCGACATGGTGCTGAGCCTCAGCGACATCCTCGACAAGGAGCGGATCGACGTCCCGGTGCTCCGCAACGTGTTCCTCGCCGACGGTGCCGCCGCCGACCTCACCGTCGGTCTCGTCGATGGCTACACGCGCGGCGTGGAGGTGCGCCGAGACGGCAGCATCCGCGTCGAGATCCAGGATCATCGACGCATCATCCCCTTCTCGGTCGGCCATCCCGAAGACCCAGACCTCACGGCGTATGCCTTCATCTGGATGCCCGGCCGAGACGACGCACTGCCGCAGTTGCGCCGCGATGCACCACGGGTGCAGGTCGTGAGCGGCGAAGAGGTGCGGATCGAGCTCGATGAGTTCGTGATCGCGGCATCCGGTCGTCCGGTTCGGTTGACGGATGCCGCGACCGTGCGCGCCTCGCATGATGACGGCACCGACCTTGTGGTCGACCACGACTCGCTCCGCTATCAGAGCGAGAACGGCTACTTCGGCCCGGCGTCGCTCTCGTTCACCGTGACCGACGGCGAGTCCGCCGCGGACCCGACCGGCCGCACCGGCACGATCGTGATCCCGATCAACGTGTTGCCGACCGAGAACCAGCCTCCGGTGTTCACCGGCGGGGTCATCGACTTCGAGCCGGGACAGTCGAAGACGATCGAGCTCGTGAAGCTCACGAACTACCCCTATCCCGACGAGGTCGACAAGCTCGAGTTCGAGGTGCTTCCGCCGTTCGCCGACGGCTTCGACGTCGCATTGTCGGGCGACGAGCTCACGATCGAGGCCTCGGAATCGACGGTGAAGGGAACGAGCGCATCGGTGGCGGTCGGCGTCACCGATCCGGCAGGCGCCGGGCGGGCAGGCCGGATCGACCTGCGCGTCGTGCCGTCGACCAGGCCGATCGCGCAACCGGCGGCCGACAGCGCGATCGCAGCTCGTGGCCAGACGACGTCGATCGATGTGCTCGCGAACGATCGCGCCACGAACCCGTTCCCGCAGACCCCGGTGCGGGTGGTCGGCGTGCGTGGCCTCGACGACGAGAGCCTCCCCGCGGGGGTCACGATCGAACCCAGCTCCGACCGCTCCACCCTCGCGGTGTCGGTCGACCCGGCGGCCGCGCCCGTGAACACGACCCTGCAGTACCAGGTCGCCGACGCCACCGACGACCCCAGCCGGTACGCGTGGGGAACGGTCACGATCTCGGTGCAGGACCGGCCCGATCCCGTCACCGGCCCACTGGTGACCGGATACGGCGACGGCACCCTCGACGTGACCTTCGGCGCCGGCGGATTCAACAACTCACCGATCAGCGGATACGAGATCGCGCTGCTCGCCCCGAGCGGACGCGACGTCGTGCAGACCTCCACCTGCGCAGCGACGACCTGCACGATCGCGACGCCGGGCAACGGCGAGGCGAACGCCGTCATCGTGCAGATCCAGGCACGCAACGGCATCGGACTCTCCGACCCCGTCGAAGCACCCGGCCCGATCTGGTCCGACGTCGTGCCGCCGCCGCCGACAGACCTCCGCGCGTTGCCGCTCAACCGTCAACTCCGCATCGAGTGGACGCCCGTGTCGACCGGGGCGGGCAGCAGCGTCGGCTCCTACGTCGTGACCGTCGCCGGCGTCTCGACCGAGGTGTCGGTGGCGAGCGCCTGCACGGCGACCGTCTGCGGCGTGGAGTCGCAGTTCCTCGAGAACGGCAGCCAGGTGCCGTTCACCGTGAGCGCACGCAACCAGGCCTACGCCGCGCTCACCGTATGGAACGAGGCAGGCGGCTCCGGCACTCCGTTCGGGGCGCCTGTCGCGGGTGGCATCGCGGTGAACGGCGACGCGCTCGCCGGCTCGGTGACGGTGTCGTGGTCGCCCTTCTCGGGCAACGGCGACGCGATCGGCGGGTACTTCGTGCAGCGGCTCGTCGAGGGCGAGTCGAGCGTGCCGACAGGGCCGCAGGCGTGCGGAGTGACGAGCCCGGCGCCGGGAACAGTCGTCGCACCGGCTACCGGCGGCAGCGTCGCCGAGGTCGTGCACGTTGGCCCCGAAGCCACGAGCGTGCAGTTCGCCGGAACGGCCACCGAGGCCGCCACGTACTCGTTCCTCGTGTGGGGATTCAACCGAGCCGCCTGCGTCAACACCGAGGTCGGGAGCACGGTCGTGCGCCCCGCGCCGGGCGGCGCGGGCCCCGTGCAGAGCGCGATGGCCTGGATGAACATCGAGACCTGGGACCGATACATCGAGAAGGTCGAGGGGAACGCGTGGCGATACGAGATCGTCGCGGTCGACGCCAACGGCGCCCACATCCCGGGAACGGTGAGGGACTTCAGCGGATCGGGATGGCTCCGCCAGCTCCTCAACCGTCCGTTCGGCGAGGCGGCGCGGTTCCAGGTGCGGGCGTGCACCTTGTGGGGAAGTTGCGGGCCGTGGTCGCAGACCCAGCCGACCGATGCCGAGCCCTCGCTCACCTTCGCCCTGCCGAGCCGCGTGTGGAACGAGACGACGAAGACGTGGTCGTGGACCGCTGCCCCGGAGAACTCCGGCCTGCCGGCGGTCTTCTGGTGCGGTGTGGACGGCGAGAAGGACGGGCGCTTGTCACAGTCGGCGACGACGTGCGAGATCCCCGACGCGAAACCAGGGGAACGGGTCTGGTTGGATGTTGAAGTCGCCGGCGTGAAGGCCCGCTACCAGAACTTCTGATCGAAGGAGCAACGATGACCATGACCCCCGAGGAGGCCACGCGGTTCTCCGCGAACCTCGACCGACTCGTCGGCGCGGTCGAAGAGGTGCTGCTCGGCAAGAACCGGGTCGTGCGACTGGCGTTCACGGCGCTCCTGAGTGAAGGCCACCTCCTGCTCGACGACGTGCCGGGGACCGGCAAGACCTCCCTCGCGCGTGCCATGGCGCAATCTGTGGCGGGCACGAGCAACCGCGTGCAGTTCACCCCCGACCTGCTTCCCGGCGACATCACCGGAGTCACCGTCTACGACCAGCGCTCAGGGCTGTTCGAGTTCCATCCCGGGCCGGTCTTCGCGAACATCGTGCTCGCCGACGAGATCAACCGGGCGAGCCCCAAGACGCAGTCGGCGCTCCTCGAGGTCATGGAGGAGGGACAGATCACCGTCGACGGGGTGACTCACGCCGTGGGACATCCGTTCATGGTCATCGCCACCCAGAACCCCGTCGAGCAGGCCGGCACCTACCGCCTGCCCGAGGCGCAGCTCGACCGGTTCCTCATGCGCACGTCGATCGGCTACCCCGATCACGCCTCGACGATTCGCATCCTCGAGGGCGCCGACCAGCGCGCCCACGGTCATCGCATCGAACCGCAGCTTCGCGCCGACGAGGTCGTCGAGCTCGCCGCGCTCGCGCGGACCGTGTATGTCGATCCGACGATCCACGACTACGTCTCGCGGCTCGTCGACGCCACGCGCACCGCTCGCGAGGTGCGACTGGGCGTGAGCGTGCGCGGAGCCCTCGCGCTCATCCGCGCTGCGAAGACCCACGCCGCAGGGCGTGGCCGGCACTACGTCGTGCCCGACGATGTGAAGGCGCTCGCCGATCCCGTGCTCGCGCACCGTCTGATTCTCGATCCCGAGGCGGAGTTCGACGGCGCGACCGCGTCGAACATCATCGCCCAGGTGCTCATCGAGACCCCGCCGCCGTCCTCCAGGCAGGCCGTGTGACCCTCGTCCAGACTCGCTCGACGATTCCCGAGGAGGCCAGGAAGACCGGCCTGCTCGCCGTCGTCATCGGGCGTGCCGTGGGAATCGGGGCCGCCGCCGGCGCCGTCGTGGCCGAATGGGCGCGCGCCGTGCGCGGCGTCGTCACGTCGCTCGGCTGGGCCGTGATCGTCGCGGCGATCGCGGCACTCGCGGCGGGCTACGCCTGGGGATGGCTCGAGGTCATCGTGCTCGGGTGGGGGTTCGGGCTGCTCGTGGCGGCGGCATCCGTGTGGCTCATCGGTCGCGGCGCCTCGACGATCGAACTCGTGCTCCCGACGCCGCGCGTCGTCGTGGGCGAGGCGGCCGAGGCGCGGCTCATCGCGGCCAACCCCGGTCGCCGGCGATTCGGCGGCGTGCAGCTCGAGGTGCCCGTCGGCAGGCGCGTCGTCGAGCGCGTGCTGCCCGGGCTTCCGCGCGGCGGCGCCTTCGACGAGCAGTTCCCCATTCCGACCGAGCGACGCGGGGTCGTGCCGGTCGGGCCCGCCCGCACGGTTCGCGCCGACCCGATCGGCCTCATGCGCCGCGAGATCGTCTGGTCGCAGGTCGTCGACCTGCACGTGCATCCGCGCACCGTGCCGATCACCGCGCTCAGCACGGGATTCATCCGCGACCTCGAAGGGGCGCCGACGCGTGATCTCACCGCGAGCGACATCGCCTTCCACGCCCTGCGCGAGTACCTCCCTGGTGACGATCGGCGCCACATCCACTGGCGCAGCTCCGCGAAGACCGGCACCTTCATGGTGCGCCAGTTCGAGGAGACCAGGCGCAGCCGGCTCATGATCGTGCTCGACCTCGACGCGACCGCCTACACGGATGCCGCGGAGTTCGAGCTCGCCGTCGGCGCGGCGGCGTCCGTGGGTGCTCGAGCCATCCGCGACGCCCGTACCGTGTCGTTCGTCGTGTCGGGGCCGGCCGGGGGCAACGGCGCCGCTCGCGGCTCGATGCGCGAGCTGCCGACCGTCTCGCGCGATCGGCTGCTCGATGCCCTCTGCGTCGTGGAGACCGAGGAGCGCGCGGCGATGCTTCCCGATGTCGCGCACGCCGCCGCCGAGGCGCTCACGGGAATCTCCCTCGCCTTCCTCGTCACCGGCACGGCGCGCGGGATCGCCCCGCTGCGGTCCGCCGCGACCCGGTTCCCCGTCGGGGTCGAAGCCGTCGCGGTGCAGTGCGCACCCGAGGGGGAGCCATCGGTGCGCTCCATCGCGGGGCTCACCGTGTTCCGGATCGGGTATCTCGACGACTTGCGCGCGATGCTCGCGAGATCGGCGTCGGTGGCATGACGCCGACCCGCTCGCAGGCAGGTGCCGACCGGTTCTGGGCGACCGCGGTCAGCACGCTGCTCATCGTCGCGATGCTCGCCGCGGCCTTGATTCCGTGGTGGCCGATCTACGAGAGCACGGCGTTCATCGTCGCAGGCGCCGTCGCGATCGTCGCCGGTGCGGGCATCGGCGTCGTCGGCGCACGCCGGCGCTGGCCCGCGTGGATGGTCGTCGTCGCCGTGTTCGCGGCATACCTCGTGCTCGGCGTTCCGGCCGCGGTGCCCGGGCGAGCGCTCGCCGGGATCCTGCCGACTCCCGTCGGGGTCGCCGACCTGCTCGCCGCGGCGGCGCTCTCGTGGAAGCAGCTCGTCACGATCGCGGTGCCGGTCGGCTCGTACCAGGCGCTGCTCGTGCCCCCCTTCCTCTCGGCGCTCGTCGCGGCGACCGCTGCAGTGACGATCGCGCTGCGCAGCCGCCGGCCCGCAGCAGCCGCGGTGCCTCCGGCCTTCCTCCTCGTCGGCGGCATCACGTTCGGCGTCGTCCACACCGCCTTCGCGGTCGAGGCGGGCCTCGCTTTTCTCGTCGCCGCGGTGGCCTGGCTCGTGCGGATCGCGATCTCGAAGCGACGGGCGATCACGAGCGGCCGGCCGGTCGAGGCGGCGCTCGCCGACGCGCGCCGTGTGTTCGGTGCGTCGGCGCTCGTGGCGATCGCGCTCGTCGGCGCCACCGCGGCATCCGTCGCCCTGCCGGTGCCGCAGCGGAACGTGTTGCGCGCCGAGCTGCAGCCCCCGTTCGAGCCACGCGAGCATGAGAGCCCGTTGGCAGGCTTCCGGGCGGCGTTCGACCCCGAATCGAGTGAGCGGGCCATGCTCAGCGTTCGTGGCCTGCCGGAAGGCGCCGGCATCCGGATCGCGACGCTCGACACGTACGACGGCATCATCTACTCGGTCGGAGGCGTCGACGGCACGGCGCTCTCTGGCCGGTTCACGCGCTTGCCGTATCGACTCGACCAATCGGGCGCGGTCGACGTGCGCATCGAGGTCTCGGTGCTCGGGTACGCCGACGTGTGGGTGCCAGGGCTCGGTCGCCTCGAGCGCATCGCGTTCGAAGGTCCGCGTGCGGAGCAGCTCGCCGAGGGATTCGTCTACAACGACGTGACGGGCACGGGCGCCGTGCAGGAGGGACTCGACTCGGGCGATTTCTACACCGCGTTCTCGGTGACTCCGGCCGATCCTGGTTCACTCGTGGGGTTGCGCCCGGGAACGAGCGTGCTTCCGCCGTCGCCCGACCTGCCGGCCGAGCTCGCGCAGCTGCTCGACGAATGGGCGCCGGCAACCGGTGATCCCGGCCAACGACTCGCCCAGCTCATCGAGGGATTCCACGATCAGGGGTATGTCAGTCACGGCCTCGGCGAGCAGCGGCGGAGTCGCTCGGGGCATTCGCTCGACCGGCTCGCCGAACTCGCCACCGAGATCCCGATGGTCGGCGACGGCGAGCAGTACGCCGTTGCAGCGGCCCTGATGGCGCGGCAGATCGGCTTCCCGGCGCGGGTCGTCGTGGGCTACCTGCCCGGTGCAGA
This sequence comes from Agromyces albus, assembly GCF_030815405.1. Classification (NCBI taxonomy): domain Bacteria; kingdom Bacillati; phylum Actinomycetota; class Actinomycetes; order Micrococcales; family Microbacteriaceae; genus Agromyces; species Agromyces albus. Next base: position 1,139,866 of record NZ_JAUSWX010000001.1, read on the forward strand.
GCCGTCCGAGACGGATGCCACGGCTCCGGCGGAATCCGATGACATCACGGTGTTCGAGAGCGCCGACCTGCAGGCGTGGATCGAGGTGCAGACGGCCGAAGGCGACTGGCTGTCGGTCGATCCGAACCCGGATCCACGTGAGATCCCCAAGCCCCAGCCCGATGAGCCGACGGTCGTGTCGAGGCCGCAAACGGCCCTGCCGCCGCCCGCGGAGCGCACACCGGTCGACGACCTCGACCCCGAGCCCGACCTCTCGCCCGACGATCAGGACGACGACGCCGCCGCCTGGTTGCAGGTGCTGCTGGGCGTGCTCGGGGTGACCGGCATCGTGGTCCTCGTGCTCGTCCTCATCGCGAGCCCGTTCCTCGCGATCATCGCGGCGAAGCTCCGACGGCGCCGACTGCGCCGCGGCGCAGCGACGGTGGTCGAGCGGATCGAGGGAGGGTGGCAGGAGTTCGCCGACTCCGCAGCCGACTTCGGCTATCCGATCAGCCCGAACGCGACCCGTGCTGAGCAAGCCGCGACGGTGGGCGGACTCGCGCCGCTCGTGCTCGCATCCGTGGTAGACCGCGCAGTGTTCGCTCCCGACGGACCATCCGACGACGTCGACCGGCGGGTCTGGGAGTCGGTCGACGAGCTCCAAGAGCGCCTCGGGGCCCCGCGCACTCGCCGCGAGCGGTGGCGGGCTGCGGTCTCCCTCACCTCGCTCGGCGGGTACGCTGTCACCCGGAGAGGAGCGCGGTCGTGACGTGTCGGATCTGCGGGGCCGACCTTCCCCCAGGGGCGATGTTCTGCGGCGAGTGCGGCAGCTCGACGAGCGCGACACCCGAGTCGAGACGAAAGCCCGACCCTCGACCGGGCGACACGACGGCGATCGAGCGACCGGCACGCCGCAATAGCGGAGTGATCAGCATCCCGCTCGACGGCTTCCGTGCGGCAACGGCGATCCCGTCCTTCGTGGAGGCTCCCGTCTCGGCCCCCGTGGCACCGCCGACGGCCACGCGGTTCGTCTTGCGGTTCAGCACCGGTGAGACCCGCACGGTGTTCGGCACCGGGCTCATCGGTCGGCGCCCGCTGCCGCAACCGGGCGAGGTGTTCGACCAGCTCGTGCAGATCACCGACCCCGGCCTCTCGGTCTCCAAGACCCACCTCGAGTTCGGCGAGCACGACGGCGTGCTCTGGATCGCCGATCGCTTCTCGGGCAACGGCACGATCGTGCGACGCCCCGACGACGGGGCGCTGCGCTGCGAGCCCGGGCGTCGCTATCTCGTTCCGCGCGGAAGCCGCGTCGAGCTCGCCGAGCACTTCTTCGTGATCGACTGATCCGGTCGGCGCGGCGCCGGGACCACCCGGGTGGCACGCTGTGCCCGGCTACGCGCTTCGACTCGTCCTCGACAGGCGCGCGGGCGCGTGGATGACGGGCGTCCTCGCGGGCGTCTCGTCCGCGCGGCTCCGATGCTGCTCGGATGGCTGAGTGGACCGTCTCGACCTCGCCTCGCCGCATCCGCTCGACCTTCCGCTCGCCCTCCCGCCCGTGCCGCCAGAGGCGACTCGAGCCGGGTTCCCACTCCTCGCCACGCTCGCGCCCGTCGTCGGGGCACTCGGGCTGTGGGCCGTCACCGGATCGACGTTCGCACTCGTGTTCGCGGCCCTCGGTCCGGTCGTCGCGATCGCCTCGCTCTTCGACTCCCGTCGACAGGCACGGCGGCAGCGGCGGCGAGCCGAGGCCGAGCGCGCCCGTCGTCTCGACGCGCTCCACGCCGCGATCGACGAGCGCCACGAGTACGAGCGCCACGCGGCGTGGCGGCGGTCATCTCACCCGCGACACCTCGTCGACGGCGACGCGGCGCCGAGCTGGAACGACGGCAGGCCCGGGCCGGTGGTGCTGGGGCGGGGGAGTTCCTCGAGCACGCTGCGCATCGACGGGTCGCCGGCAGACGACGCCGATCGTGCCGTCCTCGAGCACGCGGCACTCCTCGCCGATGCGCCCGTGACGGCCGATCCCGAGGCGGGCATCGGGTTCGTCGGCACGCAGCACCTGGTCAGCGCGGCGGCCCGGGCGGCGCTCCTCCAGGTCGCCCATCACGGTGTGCCCGGCGGGCTCGCGATCGAGGTGCCCGCCGGCGAGCACTGGGCCTGGGCGCGACGACTCCCGCACCACGGCGGTGGGAGCCAGTGGCGGGTCCGGGTCGTCGACGGGGCGTCACCGCACGCGCGACAGGTCACGGCCGAGCGCGTCGGCGTGGGCGCATCCGTGCCCGTGTCGATCATCGCCGTGGGTGCCGATGCCGCGAGCCTGCCTCCCGGCATCGAGACGGTCGTCGAGATCGAGGGGCCGGGCCTCGCGATCGTGCACCGGCGCACGGGCGCGGCCGCCGATCGCCCGATCGTGCCGGGACTCATCGGCGGCTCCGAAGCGCTCGCGTGGGCCGGCAAGCTCGCGGCAGCGGCGAAGCGGGCGGGTATCGGCGGTGCGCACGGGCTGCCGAAGCGCGTGCCGCTCGACAGCCTCGGGCCCCCGGCCGCCCCGGCCGGCAGCCGTGCGACACTCGCCGTCGCGGTCGGCGTCACGTCCTCCGGAACGCTCGAGCTCGACCTCGTGCGCGGCGGACCGCATGCGCTCGTCGCCGGCACGACGGGCAGCGGCAAGAGCGAGTTCCTGCTCGCATGGCTCACGGCGTTGGCACGAGCCCACCGGCCCGACCGCGTGTCGTTCCTCCTCATCGACTTCAAGGGCGGCGCCGCATTCGAACCGATTCGCAGCCTTCCGCACGTCGCGGGCATCGTCACCGATCTCGATGAAGCCGAAGCCGAGCGCGCCGTGCTGAGCCTCCGCGCCGAGCTCCGGCACCGCGAGTCGGTGCTCGCCGCGGCGAGTGCACGCGATATCGCCGACCTCGCACCCGTGGTGTCCCTCGCGCGCCTCGTGATCGTGGTCGACGAGTTCCAGGCGATGATCGAGCGGTTCCCCGGCCTCGGCGCGGTGATCGGCGACATCGCCGCTCGCGGCCGGTCGCTCGGCGTGCACCTCGTGCTCGCCTCCCAGCGTCCGAACGGGGTGGTGCGCGAGCAGGTGACGGCGAATTGTGCGATCCGCGTCTCACTTCGCGTCATGCAGCGTTCCGACAGCGTCGCGGTCGTCGGCACCGACACGGCCGCTTCGATCCCGCCGGATGCTCCGGGCCACGGCGTGATCGATCCGGGCGACGGATGCCCCGTGCCGTTCCATTCGGCCGTCGCCGACCCCGCGCTGCTCGCGGCCACTCGCGCCATGACCGCAACCATGCCGCGCGCTCGACGACCGTGGCTCGATCCGCTGCCGCACCGCATCGCACCGGATGAGCTCGATCGGCTCGTGACGCCCTCGAGGCCCATGCCCGCCTCGGCGCAGGATCAGTTGCTCGGCAGGCCGCTCGGCGAGCCGCACGCCGGCTCGTCGGGCTGCGTCGCGCTCGGCCTCGTCGACGAACCCGAGCTCCAGCGACGCGCCATCGCGACCTGGACGCCCGACGACCACGGCCACCTGCTCGTGCTCGGCGCTCCGGGAAGCGGGCGCAGCACGGCGCTGTCGCTGGTGGCGCGCGCGATCGCCGAGCAGCACGGCCCGGCGGCGGTGGTGAGGCTCGAGGGTCCGCGCAGCGTCGTGTGGGACACGATCCAGACGCTGCTCGTCGCCGTGCGACGAGGCGGTGAACCTCCCCGGCTCCTCGTCATCGACGATCTCGACTCGCGATTCCGCGGGTGGCCCGACGAGTACCGGCAAGCGGCTTCGGAAGCTGTCGCCGCTCTGCTCCGCGAGGGCCGTTCGCGAGGACTTGCGGTCGTCGCGAGCGCTGCGCAGCAGCATTCGCTCGGTCCAGGTGTGCGCGAGAGCTTCGGCGAGGTGGTGCGGCTCCGGTACCCGAGCCGTTCCGACCTGGTGCAGGCCGGGGGAGCCGGGGAACTCTGGCGCGCCGGCGACCCGCCCGGCTCGGGCCAATGGCGTGGCCGGCGCGTCCAACTCGTCGACGACGTCGGGCTACCTCCGGCCGTGCCGCAGCCCGTTCGGCCGCTGACGATCGACCCCGCCCGCGTGCATGCCGTCGTGACGCCGACGCCTCGGGCCGCTGCCGAGGTGCTCGCCGCACACGCGAGCACGGTGATCGTGCTGTCGCCGGGTGCCGAAGCGGCGATCCACGCCGCACTCACAGCGGCGCCTCACGGCGGGCGACCCGTGTTCATCGGCGACGCCGACGCGTGGGCGATGAACTGGAGCCTCGCGTCGGCGATTCGCGAGGACGCCGTCATCGTCGCACAGGGCGGTTCCGCCGAGTACCGGGCGCTCGTGCGTGACCGCACCCTGCCGCCGCTGCTCGACGATGGCGCGCCGCAGTGCTGGGTCATCGGCGGGGCGGGCGCGGCGGGTGCGGCGGGCGCAGGCCCGGCGGTCAGGGCGACGTGGCCGATTGCGCTTGGCAACTGAAACCGATGCTCAAACCCTCCAGCGAGCACTGATTCCGTGCCGAATGTTCGAAATTCTTAACGATTCGGACATGATCCGATGAAATTGGTCCTGCAGTGTGGCAGTATCTTCCCACCACGCATGAGCTTGCGACCCGATAGGAGTATCCGTGACCACACGGCCCCTTCCCCAGGACCCGATGATCCGCGCCATCATCACCCAGGCGCGCCAGGCGCAACTGAATCGTCGCACGCTCCTCACCGGCGCCGGTGCAGGTGCGTCGGCGCTCGCCCTCGCAGCGTGCTCGACGGGCGGCTCACAGGCCAAGCCCACGCCCGCGGCCGACGAATCGGCCTCCGACAAGTCCCTCAACTGGGCGAACTGGGCTGCGTACATCGACGAAGATGACGACGGCAAGTACCCCACGCTCGAGGCCTTCCAGGAGGAGACCGGCATCGCGGTCAACTACGAGGTCGCCGTCGACGACAACAACACCTACTACGGCAAGGTCAAAGACCAGCTCGCGCTCGGCCAGGACATCGGCGCCGACCTGGTCTGCCTCACCGACTGGATGATCGCCCGGTGGATCCGGTTCGGCTACGCCCAGGAGCTCGACCACGGCAACATGCTGAACATCGCGAACCTCACGCCTTCGCTTCGCGACGTCGACTTCGATCCCGGCCGCACGATGTCGCTCCCGTGGCAGGGCGGCTTCGCCGGCATCTGCTGGAACAAGGAGGCCGTGCCCGGCGGTCTCGCCTCGGTGTCCGACCTGTGGCACGCCGACCTCAAGGGCCGCGTCGGCGTGCTCTCCGAGATGCGTGACACCATGGGGCTCCTCATGCTCGAGAACGGCGTCGACATCTCGGGCACGTGGGGCGACGATGAATACTCCCAGGCGATCGACCTCCTGCGCCAGCAGGTCGCCGACGGCCAGGTCCGCAACATCAAGGGCAACTCCTACCTCGAAGACCTGAAGAGCGAAGACACCCTCGCGGCGATCTGCTGGTCGGGTGACATCACCGTCATCAACGCCGAGGCGGGCGACAAGTGGGAGTTCGCCATCCCCACCGCGGGCGGCACGCTCTGGAACGACAACTTCCTCGTGCCGATCGGCTCGCCGCGCAAGGCCAACGCCGAGGCGCTCATCAACTACTACTACGAGCCCGAGGTCGCCGCAGAGGTCGCCGCGTGGGTGAACTTCATCACGCCGGTCGTCGGCGCCCAGGAGGCCGCAGCCGCAATCGATCCCGAACTGGCCGAGAACCAGCTCATCTTCCCGAACGAGGAGACGCTCTCGAACGCCTACGTGTTCCGCGCGCTCGACGGCGCAGAGGAGCAGAAGTACCAGGCCGAGTTCCAGAGCATCCTGCTGGGTTCGTGAGCATGCCGGCAGGAGCGTTCGCCGAACGGGGCGCCGACCTCGAGCTCGTGGGCATCCAGAAGCGGTTCCCGGGCTTCACGGCGATCGACGAGCTCGACCTCACGATCCCCGCCGGATCGTTCTTCGCGTTGCTCGGACCATCCGGCTGCGGCAAGACGACGACGCTCCGGCTCGTCGCCGGCCTCGAGGAGCCCACCCGAGGCCGCATCCTCGTCGGCGGTGTCGACGTCACCGACACGAAGGCGCACGAGCGACCGGTCAACACGGTGTTCCAGAGCTATGCGCTCTTCCCGCACATGTCGATCATCGAGAACGTCTCGTTCGGGCTCAAGCGGCGACGTATCGCGGATGCCGCCGGGCGGGCCCACGAGGCGCTCCGGCTCGTCGAACTCGACCACCTCGCGCAACGCAGGCCCCAGCAACTGTCGGGCGGTCAGCAGCAGCGCGTCGCGCTCGCTCGCGCGATCGTGAACCGCCCGGCTCTCCTGCTCCTCGACGAGCCGCTCGGCGCGCTCGACCTGAAGCTGCGCCGCCAGATGCAGCTCGAGCTGAAGACCATTCAAGAAGAGGTGGGCCTCACCTTCCTGCACGTGACGCACGACCAGGAGGAGGCCATGACCATGGCCGACACCGTCGCGGTCATGAACAAGGGCGCGATCGAGCAGATGGGCCCGCCGGCGGAGCTCTACGAGTCGCCGCGCACGGTGTTCGTGGCGAACTTCCTCGGCCAGTCCAACCTGTTCTCCGGCGACATCGTCGGCTCCACGGGCACGGCGATCACGGTCGATGCAGCCGGAGCACGCCTCGTGGTGCCGACCGCGCGTGCGAGGCGTCACCAGGGCAGCGTCACGATCGGCGTTCGACCCGAGAAGGTGGCCCTGCATCGTGAGGCGCCAGTCGAGTCCGCCGAGCGCAACGTGCTCGGCCCAGGTCATGTGATCGACGTCTCGTTCTCGGGGGTGAGCACGCAATACCTGGTGACCGTTCCGGGCGTCGGAACGCTCACGGTGTTCGCCCAGAACATCGGCTCGGGTCCCGTCGCGGCCGAGGGCGCCGAGGTGTGGGTGAGCTGGGACGTCGCGCACGGATTCGGCCTCGACGACGACGCCGAATCGGCGCCGCGATTCGCTGCCGACGACGACACCGAGTCGATCGCCGTGCACCGTCGTGAGGCGCTCGTCGCGGAGCTCGAGGAGCACTGACCATGGCCTTCGCAGCATTCACGACCGCGGAGGCACAGACGCAGGCACCGAAGCGGAAGAGCCGCATCGCGCTCTTCCTGCTCCTGCCCGGCATCGCCTACCTCGTGCTCTTCTTCCTCGCCCCGCTCATCTCGCTGCTGCTGACCTCGCTGCAGGCGCCGCGAGAGTTCGGCGACATCGGCCAGTTCGACTACGCGTTCAACTGGCAGAACTACACGGCCGTCGTCGAGAGCTACCTGCCGCACATCCTGCGTTCCTTCGGGTACGCCCTCGCGGCCACGCTGCTCGCGCTCGCCATCAGCTATCCGCTCGCGTACTTCATCGGCGTGAAAGCAAGGCGCTGGCCGATGCTCCAAGGGCTCATGCTCGTGCTCGTGATCGCCCCGTTCTTCATCAGCTTCCTGCTGCGCACCCTTGCGTGGAAGCAGCTCCTGTCAGATGAGTCGTTCGTCATCACCTCGCTGAAGGCACTGTCGCTCATGGCGCCCGACGCGCACTTCACGGGCACACCGTTCGCCGTGATCTTCGGCCTGACCTACAACTTCATCCCGTTCATGACGCTGCCGCTGTACACGACGCTCGAGCGGCTCGACACGCGCTACCTCGAGGCCGGCAGCGACCTCTACGCGAGTCCGTTCACGGTCTTCCGCAAGGTGACGATCCCGTTGTCGATGCCCGGCATCGTCGCCGGCACCCTGCTCACCTTCATCCCGGCCGCCGGCGACTACATCAATGCGAGCCGCGACTTCCTCGGCGGCACCGAGACGCAGATGATGGGCAATGTGATCGAGGCGAACTTCCTCGTGCTGCTGAACTATCCGGCGGCCGCGGCGCTCTCGATCATCCTCATGGCGGTGATCCTCGTGCTCGTCGGGGTGTACGTGAAGCGATCCGGAACGGAGGAGCTCCTGTGAGCGGCGAAGTCCAGGCGGCGGCGGTCCTCGGCGAGCTGGCCGAGAGCGAGGCCCGCGACCCCGGGCGGCGCACCCCGCGCCGGCGGCGCATCGGACTCGGCGACTGGCTGCTCCCGGCCTACACGATCATCGCGTTCGTGTTCCTGCTGATCCCGATCGTGTACACGTTCGTGTTCTCGTTCAACGACTCGCTCAAGTCCAACATCTCGTGGCGAGGGTTCACCTTCGACAAGTGGCTGAACGTCTGCAACGTCGAGGGCGGCGCGGTCTGCCAGGCGTTCGGCAACAGCATCGTGATCGGCATCGCCGCCACGGTCATCGCGACCACGCTCGGCACGATGATCGCCCTCGCGCTCGTCCGCTATCGCTTCCGCGCGCGGTCGGCGATCAGCCTGCTGCTGTTCCTCCCGATGGCGACGCCCGAGGTCGTGCTGGGCGCCGGGCTCGCCGCGCAGTTCCTCGCCGTCGGCGTGCCGAAGGACATGACGACGATCATCCTGGCGCACACGATGTTCTGCATCAGCTTCGTCGTGGTCACGGTCAAGGCGCGCATCTCGAGTCTCGATCCGGCGCTCGAGGAAGCGGGCCGCGACCTCTACGGCTCGCCGGCCCAGGTGTTCTGGCGGGTCACGTTCCCGCTCCTGACCCCTGGCATCCTCGCCGCGGCGCTGCTCTCGTTCGCGTTGAGCTTCGACGACTTCATCATCACGAACTTCAACTCCGGATCGGTGTCGACGTTCCCGAAGTACGTGTACATCTCGGCGTCGCGGGGCATCCCCGCCGAGGCCAACGTCATCGCGTCGGCGGTGTTCCTGTTCGCCCTCGTGCTCGTGGTCGCGGCGCAGGTCTCGCGCACGGCTCGCGCGAAACGGCTCGCACAGCTCGGTTGACACGACGGATGCCGCCGCATCCAGGTGGGCGGCGGCGTCCGCGAGTCGGCGTCAGAAGTTGGCGCGGATCTGTCCGACCCGGCGCTCGCCACCCATGACCCACAGGTCGAGCTCGGTCTGCACCGCGTCGACCGCGTCATGCTCGACCGCGCCGGCGTCGGCGAGAAGACGGAGCGCGATGATCGTCGACGCGCGTGACGAGCCGTCGAGCACCTTGAGCGCCGTGGTCGTGCCGTTCGGCGCCGTCATCACCATGATGCCCTCGGCCCCGACCTTCGCGAACACGCCGAGGCGTTCCATCGCGATGGTGTCGGGCTGGCCCGGGCCGCCGACCGCCCACGGATTCGCTCGAGCCGCCTCGGTGAGCGCGGCCGCCTCGCGATAGAGCGCGAAGGGGGATGCCGTGGCTGCGGTGGTGATCTTCTGGATGCCGCGTGCCAGCGCGTTCAGGCTGATGGCGTGCACGGGTGCGCCGCAACCGTCGACCGCGGTAGCGGCGGGCCGCTCGCCCGTGAACCGTTCGATGACGTCGAGGACGCGCTTCTGGAGCGAATGCCCGGGGTCGAGGTAGCCCTCCAGCGGCCACTCGTTCGCGACGCACGCGAGGAGCATGGCGGCGTGCTTGCCGGAGCAGTTCATGTAGACGCGCTCACGTGCGCCGCCCGAACGCACGAGCTGATCGCGAGCGGCCTGGTCGGATGGCGCTGCCGGCGGGCAGCCGAGCGCCGAGACCGGCAGCGATGCGCGGTCGAGGAGCCCGCGCACGAGGGCGACATGCGCCGCCGTTCCCGAGTGGCTCGCCGTCGAGATGGCCGCGTCTTCACCCCGAAGGTTGACTCCGGAGGTCATCACCGCCACGGCCTGGAACGGCTTCAGGCAAGAACGCGGGAAGATCGGCGATTGCACGTCTCCGAGCGCGCGCACGACCTCGCCGTCGGGCGAGAGCACGACGGCCGAGCCGGCATGACGGGACTCGATGAAACCACCTCGTTCGACTACAGCGAGTTCGACGGAGTCAGTGATGCTGAACGTGCCGGTCACCGCGCTACCCGAGCGAGGCGAGGGCGTCGTCGAGCACGCTGAGCCCGTCTTCGATCAGGGCATCGCTCACGGCGAGGCTCGGCAGGAAGCGCAGCACATTGCCCCACGTGCCCGCGTTCAGGAACAGTACGCCGTGCTGCGCCGCATAGGCGACGATGGCGGTGACGGCTTCGGGGTTCGGCGTCTTCGTGGTCGCGGCGGTGCCGGGTTGCACGAGCTCGATGGCCACCATCGCGCCCTTGCCACGGATGTCGCCGATGATGTCGTAGCGCTGCTGCAGTCGCTCGAGTTCGGCCTTCAAGCGGGCTTCGATGCGCGTCGCCGCCTCGAGGAGGTGGTTCTCCTCGATCGCCTCGAACACCGCGATCGCCGCTGCGCACGCGACGGGGTTGCCGCCGAAGGTGCCGCCGAGCCCGCCGGGCTGGGAGGCGTCCATGATCTCGGCGCGGCCGGTGACCGCCGCGAGCGGAAGGCCGCCGGCGATGCCCTTCGCGGAGAGCACGAGGTCGGGCTCCCAGCCGAAGTGCTCGCTCGCGTAGTAGTGACCGGTGCGCGCCATGCCGCTCTGGATCTCATCGGCGATCATCACGACGCCGTGCTCGGTGCACCACCGCTGCAGGATCGGAAGGTAGCCGTCGGCCGGCACCATGAAGCCGCCCTCGCCCTGGATCGGCTCGACCACGAGGCAGGCGAGGTCGGCCGCGCCGACGACCTTCTCGAGGTAGGCGATCGTGTGCGCCGCGGCATCCGCACCGCTCAATCCGTCGCGATAGGGATAGGAACTCGGCGCGTGGTACACGTCGCCGGCGAGCGGGCCGTACCCGGTCGCGTACGGGTGCGCCTTGTAGTTCATCGCCATCGTGAGGTTCGTGCGACCGTGGTACGCGTGGTCGAGCACGGCAACGGCTCGCCGTCCGGTGAACTTGCGGGCGATCTTCACGCCGTTCTCGACCGCCTCGGCGCCGGAGTTGACGAGCACCGACTTCTTCTCCCAGGCGCCGGGCGTGTGCTCGGCGAGGAGCTCGGCGACGCGCACGTACTCCTCGTAGGGGGTGATCGTGAAGAGGGTGTGGATCACATCTTGGAGCTGGCTCGCCGCCGCCGCCACGACACGTTGCTCGGTGTGTCCGACGGTGGTCACGCCGATGCCGGCGCCGAAGTCGACGAACCGGTTGCCGTCGACATCGACGAGGATCGCGCCGTTCGCGCGTTCGATGTAGACGGGCAGGGCAGAGGAGACGCCGGCCGAGACGACCTTGGCGCGCCTCGCGTGCAGCTGTTCGGACTTGGGACCGGGAATCGCGGTCACGACCTTGCGCTCCTGCGGCACGGAGTACACCGGCGCGGGCGCGGTCTGCGCGGAAATCTGGGTGTCAGTCATGGTTCTCCCACCCTATCGCCGCCGCTCGTGCTGCGCCGCGGCCGTCCAAGGGGCAGAATCGGATGCAGCTCACTCGCCATCGATCGGAGGCCACATGCTCGGCGAACACCACTACTCGATCGAGGTCGAATGGCAGGGCGATCGCGGCGAGGGAACCTCGGGATACCGCGCCTACGGCCGCCAGCACGTCGTGCGGGCGGCCGGCAAGTCGCACGACATCGACGGATCGAGCGACCGGGTGTTCCACGGCGACCGGGAGCGCTGGAATCCCGAGGAACTGCTGATCGCGGCGCTCAGCCAGTGCCACATGCTCTCGTACCTGCACGTCGCGACCCAGCACGGCGTGATCGTGCACGGATACACGGATGCCGCGAGCGGCACGATGGTCGAAGACGGATTCGGCGGCGGGGTGTTCACCGAGGTGACCCTGCACCCGCGTGTCATCGTGGCCGACGAGTCGATGGTCGAGGCGGCCCAGCGGATTCACGCCGAGGCCGCCGAGAAATGCTTCATCGCGGCTTCCGTGGCATTCCCGGTGCACCACGAGCCAGTCGCGGTCGTCACGCCCGTGATCGCCTGAGCAGGCGATTCAGCGGCTCTCCACTGCGGGACGGCTATCGACCGCCGGCAGTGTGGGCACCGGCCCAGGACACACGTCGCCACCCACGAGCCTCGTGCAGGGCGGGAAGAACGCCGGGAAGCGCTCGGCTTCGGGATCGCCGAACCACCGATGCCAGATGCGCCAGAAGTTGAGGTTGCCGAACGCCGAGCATGCGTCGTCGGCTCGCGAGTCGTCGATCGTCGCGTCGTTGGGCTGATACGGCGTGTAGTTGTAGAGGTTCGCGGTGGCCTGGTTGCGGATGGTCACCGATGATGCACCGCATGCGGCATCGGGATGGAACTGCACGTCGACCGTGCCGACGTGGAACTTGCGGTCGGGCTCCTCGGTGTACTGCCGGAACTGCCAGGCTGCGTTGTACACCTGGTTGAAGAAGCCGAAGTACTTCGTGTCGCAATCGGCGGTGTCGGGGCAGCCGTACCCGGTGGCCCTCAGGTACCCCGAGGCGGTCGGCCGTGTGAGCAGCGACTGTTCCTTCTGCAGCAGCACGAGCAGCGTGCGCGGGCTCACGCCGCACGCTTCGGCGACCTTCGAGATGATGCGGCTCGCGCGTTCACGGATGCCGCCGCGGTACTCGGTGCAGTGTCCGGGTCCGGCAGGGGGCTTCGTCTCCGTGCTCTGCGAGAAGTCGGCGAGGCATTTCACCCCGGGCTCCGGCCGGCAGGAGACCCCCTCGAGGAACGACTGGATCTCGCGTTCACTCAGCGCGCCGCTGTCGTAGAACGCGTCGTCGCTCACGATGTAGCCGGGGTCGAACCGTGATGCCGGCGGCACCGGCAGGTCGACCACGCTCGCGTTCGGCGACGAGGTCGCGACCCGTGGTGCCTCTGCCGGCGAGGTGCACGCAGCCAGCGTGACCACCACGAGCGATGCGGCGGCGACGCGGGCTGCGGCCTTCGCGATGCTCATCGAAGCGACGATACCCGCCCACTCCGAGTCGAGGCTGGGAATCACGTCAGATGCGCTCGCGCGGCACCACGCGATCGGCGATCTTCGCGAACGTCCCCTGCGGCGGCGTCTCGTTGTAGCGTCCGGCGAGCTCCTGCCCGCTGAGGGCGTGGATGGCGCCCATCACCTCGTCGGTGGCGGCGCGGCGGGCACGACCGGAGGTCGCGGTGCCGTGCCGACTCAGGTCGAGCGATTCACCGAAGCGCACGGTGACCGGACGCACTCGCGGCAGCTTGGAGCCGACGGGCTGGATCTCCTCGGTGCCGATGAGGCCGACGGGCACGACGATCGCGCCGGTCGTGAGCGCGAGCCAGGCCACGCCCGTGCGACCCCGGTAAAGGCGGCCGTCGAGCGAGCGGGTGCCTTCGGGGTAGATGGCGAACGCGTTGCCGGCGTCGAGGATGCGCCGCCCCTGGTCGAGCGCCTCCTGCGCCTGGGCGCCGGCGCCGCGCTCGACGCTCACGGCACCGATGGCTCCGAAGAAGGTGCGCGAGATCGCTCCCTTCACTCCGGTGCCGGTGAAGTAGTGCGACTTCGCGAGGAACTGCACCGGCCGGGGCGATGCCAGGGGGATCACGATGCTGTCGACGAATGAGAGGTGGTTGCTCGCGAGGATGACGGGCCCGCGCATCGGCACGTGCTCGGCCCCGGTGATCGTGGGCCGGTAGACGGTGCGGACGACAGGCCGGAGCACTCCGCGCACGACGCGATAGAGCGGTCCCTGCTGGACCGCCGGCGCGGCGGGGACGGCCTCGGCTTCGATCTCAGTCACCTTCCGACCCTAGGGGCGAAGGGATGCGCCGAACGGAATATGCCGTTCGCCGCGCGCTCGCGTGGCAGGCCCGAGTGCTGCTCACATGAGCACTTCGCCCCCGCGAATGCGCGAGTACGCGAGGATAGGACCATGGATGCCACGGCCGACGGCGAGCTCCTCGAGCTCGAGGGCTCGGGTGCGCACGTACTCGTGCTCGCCGGGGGCCGCCGCACGCCAGGCGCCGACGCAGTGCTTCGCGGTCTCCTCGCGAGATCGGCGGGTGTTCCCGCCGACGACGTCGAACTCGTGCACGCGTGCGCGGAGTGCGGGGCGCGTCACGGCCGCCCTCACGTGGCGTATCCGGCGACACCGTCGGGCGCGCAGTGGTTCGCCGATGTCGCGATCGCGGGCGACGCGGTCGTCGCAGCGGCGGCCACGAGGCATCCGCTCGGCGTCGGCATCGAGACGGCGGCGCTCGACGCCGGTGCCGTGATCGACGAGGCGGCATTCCACGCGAATGAGCGCGAGGCGCTCGACGAGCTCGATCCCGCGCGCCGACCGCTCGTGCGGGCCGCGCTGTGGGCCCGCAAGACCGCCTTGCTCCGCGCGGTCGGCCACACCGAGTTCATCGAGCCGTCGCGGCTCGAGCTCTCGATCCCCGGCGCCGACGGCGGCGTCGGGCGCATCGTGCGGAGCGTGCCCGAGTTCGGCGGGGGATGGCGCGAGGTGCGGTTCCACGATGTGGCGGTGCCCGGCAACCGCGCGGCATCTGTCGCGACCCTCGGCTGACGCCTATTCGACCACCGGCCTACAGTGGAGGCGTGCGCAGCGTCATCATCCTCGGCTCGTCAGGCTCGATCGGCACCCAGGCTCTCGAGGTCATCAGGGCGAACCCGCGCCGATTCGATGTCGTCGGACTCGCGGTCGGCTCGAATCGGGCATTGCTCGAGGCGCAGGCCGCGGAGTTCCACGTCGAGCACACCGCGGTCGGCGTCGACGAGGCCGTGCAGCTCGTGCGCGACGTGCACGCCGACGTGGTGCTGAACGGCATCACGGGGTCGGTGGGGCTCGCCCCCACGATCGCGGCCCTCGAGCGCGGCGCGACGCTCGCCCTCGCCAACAAGGAGTCGCTCATCGTCGGCGGCGACCTCGTGACCCGACTCGCGCAGCCGGGGCAGATCGTGCCCGTCGACTCCGAGCACTCCGCGATCGCGCAGGCCCTGCGGTCGGGAACCGACGACGAGGTCCGCCGGCTCGTGCTCACCGCCTCCGGCGGCCCGTTCCGCGGCCGGACCCGCGCCGAGCTCGCCGACGTCACGCCTGCCGAGGCGCTCGCCCATCCGACGTGGGACATGGGCCTCGTCGTCACGACGAACTCGGCGACGCTCGTGAACAAGGGACTCGAGGTGATCGAGGCGCACTTGCTCTTCGACGTCGAGTACGACCGCATCGACGTCGTGGTGCACCCGCAGTCGATCGTGCATTCGATGGTCGAGTTCGTCGACGGGTCGACGATCGCGCAGGCGTCGCCGCCCGACATGCGCCTGCCCATCTCGCTCGGGCTCGACTGGCCGCACCGCGTCGCGGCCGCCGGCAGGCCGCTCGACTGGACGACCGCGACGAGCTGGACGTTCGAGCCGCTCGACGTCGACGCCTTCCCGGCGGTGGCGCTCGCCAAGCAGGTCGGCCGCGCCGGCGGCGAGTACCCCGCGGTGTTCAACGCGGCGAACGAGGAGGCGGTCACGGCGTTCCACGCCGATCGCATCGGGTTCCTCGACATCGTCGACACGGTGCGTGCGGTCGTCGAGTCGCACGAGGCATCCGGATCGGAGCTCTCGGTCGCCTCGCTCGCCGACGCCGAGCTGCACGCCCGCCGGGTGGCGAACGAGCGGATCGGCCGCGTCACGCGCTGATCGCGGCATCCGTCGTTCACAGCCGGCGGACAGCGCGCGCGGAGGCTCCGGCACTACGCTGGCTGGGTGGATTCCGTACTCGCGTTCGTGATCGGCGTCGTCATCATCGTGATCGGCCTCGCCGTGTCGATCGGCCTGCATGAGATCGGGCACCTCGTGCCCGCCAAGCTCTTCGGGGTGAAGGTGACGCAGTACATGATCGGCTTCGGGCCGACGCTCTGGTCCAAGCGCAAGGGCGAGACCGAGTACGGCGTGAAGGCCATCCCGCTCGGCGGGTACATCTCGATGATCGGCATGTTCCCGCCCGCGAAGGGCGAGCGCGCGGGCGCCGACAGCACGAGCTTCTTCCGCGGACTCGTCCAAGACGCCCGTGACTCGAGCAGCGAGTCGATCACGGCCGGCGACGAGCATCGCGCCTTCTACCTGCTTCCCGTGTGGAAGCGCATCATCGTCATGTTCGGCGGTCCGTTCATGAACCTCGTGCTCGCCGTACTGCTCTTCGCGGTGCTGCTCATGGGCTTCGGCGTCGCCCAGGCATCGACCACCGTCGGGTCCGTCTCGGCGTGCGCACTGCCCGCCACGAGCGAGCGGCAGACCTGCGAGCCCGGCGACCCGGCGGCTCCAGGTGCTGCAGCCGGCATCGAACCGGGCGACCGCATCGTCTCGGTCGACGGCACGCCCATCGACAGCTGGGTGCAGTCGACCGCCATCATCCGCGACCACCCCGACGAGCCCATCGACCTCGTCGTCGAACGCGACGGCTCCGAGGTCACCCTCACCGTCACGCCGATGCTGAGCGAGCGCTACGCCACCGACGAGCAGGGCCGTGTCGTGACGGATGCCGCAGGCGATCCGGTCACCGTGCAAGCGGGCTTCGTCGGCATCGGGGCGGCGACCGAGACCGTGCAGCAGCCGGTGACCGCCGTGCTCCCGGCCGTCGGCGAGAACGTGGCGGGCGTTGCCGGCATCATCCTGAACCTGCCGCAACGCATGGTCGACGTCGCGAATGCGGCGTTCGGGCCCGACGAGCGCGATCCGAACGGGCCGATGAGCGTCGTCGGCGTCGGCCGGGTCGCCGGCGAGATCGCGAGCCTCGACGAGATCCCGCTCGCGTCGAAAGCCGCCGGCCTCGTGGGCATCGTCGGCTCGCTGAACATCGCGCTCTTCGTCTTCAACCTCATCCCGCTGCTGCCACTCGACGGCGGGCACATCGCCGGCGCCCTGTGGGAGGGCATCCGTCGCACGTTCGCCAAGCTCTTCCACCGACCCGACCCCGGGCCCGTCGACATGGCCAAGCTCATGCCGCTCACGCTCGCGGTCGTCGTGATCCTCGGCGGCATGAGCGCGCTCCTCATCTACGCCGACATCGTGAAGCCGGTCGCACTGTTCTGATGCGCTGCTGATGCGTTCCTGATGCGCTGAGGATGTGCTCCTGATGCGTTACTCCCGAGGGAGTAGGCCAGGATCATCCGGCGGGCCGATCCGCGCAAGCGGGCGCAGGACTACGATCGAGGAATGCCCGTGCCCCAGTGGGACGGACGCCCCGAGCGATTCCGGCCGCCGCCCGGCTTCGTGCTGTTCGCGCCCGTCATCATCAGCCTCCTCGTGCAGGTGCCGGCGGCCATCGTCATCGCGGCCTGGACCCACGCGGGCTGGCTCGCGGGCGCACTGCACGTCGCCCTCGCTGCACTCGGACCGATCGCGCTCCTCGCATCGGTCCGCTTCCCGGGGCCGACCGTCGTCGTGGTCGCGGCCGCGGCGCTCGCCGACCTGTTGATCGGGCCCGACCTCGGTCCGCCGTACGTGGCGCTCGTGTTCGCGATCGTCCTCGCCGTCGCCCGCGGTGCCGTCGTCTGGGCCACCGCGTCGGTCGTGATCGCGTGGGCCGCCGCGCTCTCGATCGGCGCAGTGCTCGGTGAGACGTGGCATCCGTTCCGCATCGCCCTGGCGACGCTCGCACTCGCCGCGAGCTTCGGCATCGGCTCGTTCGTCCGCACGCGCCGGGCGCGATTCGCGGAGTTCCGTGCCGAAGCCCAGCGCCGCCGGAAGGCCGCCGAGCAACGCGAGCGCGTGCGCATCGCCCGCGAGCTCCACGACGTCATCGGGCATGCGCTGTCGCAGATCAACGTGCAGGCGAGCGTGGGCCTGCACCTCATGGACCGCGATCCCGAGCAGGCGCGCACCGCGCTCGGCAGCATCAAGGAGACCTCGAAGACCGCCCTCGACGAGGTGCGTAGCGTGCTCGGCGTCATCCGCGACGGGGAGGCCCCGCTGGCCCCGCAAGCGGAGCTCGCCGAGCTGCCTCGACTCATCGCGGGCGTGCGCTCGCCCGCGCTCCAGCCCGAGCTCCTCGACCGCCTCGAGTCGCCGCCGCGACGAGCGGTGCAGTTCGCCGCCTACCGCATTGCGCAGGAGGCGCTCACGAACGTCGTGCGGCATGCCGGCGCCGCGCGGGCGATCGTGACCCTCGACCGGGCGGGCGACGACCTCGTGCTCACGGTCGACGACGACGGCGCGGGCTTCGACGACCACGAGGGCAGCGGCATCCTCGGCATGCGCGAGCGCGCCGCGCTCCTCGGCGGCTCCGTCGAGATCGGCGCGTCGCCGATCGGCGGCACGAGAGTCACCGCGCGCCTGCCGTGGGGAGGCGTCGAATGATCCGCGTCGCGCTCGCCGACGACCAGCACCTCGTGCGGGCGGGATTCCGCGCGCTCCTCGAGGCCGAAGACGATGTCATCGTCGTCGGCGAGGCATCCGGCGGGGAAGAGCTGCTCGCCCTCGTTCGCCGTGAGTCCGTCGACGTCGTGCTCATGGACATCCGGATGCCGGGCGGCGATGGCCTCTGGGCGACGGAGCAGATCGCGGCCGACCCGGCGCTCGCGGGCGTGCACGTCGTGATCGTCACGACGTTCGAGCTCGACGAGTACGTCGCCCGCGCGGTGCGTGCGGGCGCGGCGGGGTTCCTCGTGAAGGACACCGAGCCGGTCGACCTCATCCGTGCGGTTCGCGTCGTCGCGGCCGGCGATGCCCTGCTCTCTCCGGGCGTGACGAAGCGCCTGCTCGAGCGGATGGCGGTGGGCCTGCGCGACGCACCCGACGAGCAGCGCCTCTCCGCACTCACCGACCGGGAGCGCGAGGTGCTCCGGCTCGTTGGCCTCGGACTCACGAACGACGAGATCGCGACCCGGCTCGTGCTGAGCCCGCTGACATCGAAGACGCACGTGTCGCGCATCATGGCCAAGTTGCACGCGCGCGACCGGGTGCACCTCGTCGTCGTCGCCTACGAGTCGGGGCTCGTGGCGCCGGGCTGGCAGTAGCCGACGCGCCGGTCGGCAGCATGCTCCCGGGGGAGCAGGCCAAGTGACTCCGCGGGTGGGATTCGCGGATGCCGCGACCCGGCGAGACTCTCATCGACGGCCCGATCCGGGGCCGCAACCGATCAAGGGAAACTCACATGCTCGCCACCCTCGCGACCACCGCGGTGGTCACCCACACCGGCGCCTGGGGCGCCGGCTTCGGATGGGCCTTTCTCCTCATCCCGATCTTCTGGATCCTCGTCATCGGCCTCATCGTCTTCCTCGTGAGCCGCCGGCGCCGCGAGTGGGCCCACGCCGGCCCGAACGGCGGCTACGGTCCGCCGTGGATGCGGGGCGCGAGCGCCGAGTCCACGCTCGCCGAGCGGTTCGCCAAGGGCGACATCGACGAGACCGAGTACCGTGCCCGGCTCGAGGTGCTGCGCACGAACCGGCCGAACGCCTGACGACGACGTGCGAGGGGCGGATGCCGCGCGGCATCCGCCCCTCGCGCGTGCACGGCTGCCGCGGCATCCGTGAACCCGATCGGCTCAGGCGAGTGCGCGCTCGAGTGCCGCGGCCTGATGCCGGTAGCCGATGGTCTCGTAGCCGACGACCACGACGAATGGCGACGCAGCGGTGATCAGGATGCCGGTGCCGAAGCTCGCTCCCGCCATCACCGCGAGCACCGCGAGCGCGAGCACGATCATGCTGCCGATGAACAGCCAGATGTGGAACGGGTCGAACTCCCGAAGCAGCAGCGAGTAGACCGTGAACAGCGCGACCATGAAGATCGCCACGGGAATGACGACCGCGAGCAACGCCTGGACCATGTCGATGTGCGCGACGCCCTCGATCTCGTACGCCGCGACGTGCAGGCCGGCCCCGGTCGCGGCGAGCGCGAAGAAGATGAAGTAGTGCCCGTAGCCCCACATGAAGCCGCGTTCGCGGAAGCGCGCGAGCACCTTTCCCGACGGCATCGTGAAGTACGCCCACCAGAGTCCGAACGCGAGCGCCGTGCCGCCGAACGCGAGGAGCACGGCCTCGACCGACCAGTCCTGCTTCTCGATCACGGCCGAGATCGCGAGGATCGTGCCGAGCACGATCTCACCGAGCGTGATGATGACGAGCAATCCGTAGCGTTCGGCGATGTGATGCGGATGCCACGGGGTGCCTCCCTGCCGCCGGTGCTCGGCGACGTACGGGCCGACGAGCTCGAGGATGATGAGCGGCACCATGACCGCGACCGTCACGGAGAGCGGAAGATCGACGATGGCGAGCAGCACCCAGCCGACTTGCGCGATCGACACGAAGCCGACGTACGTGAGTGCGCTCGCCCGTCGAGCCGGGTCATGCTTCGCGGCGCGCAGCCAGAGGGCGATCGTCGCGACGCGCATCACGACGTAGCCGGCGACGACGACCGTGTTGTCGACGTGGTGCCCTTCGTCGAGCGAGTGGAACAGGTCCGGCAGGCCGAGCGCGAGCACGAGCACGCCGAGCATCGCCACCATGGTGGCGACGCGGAAGAAGATGTCGTCGTTGTCGTAGGCGGAGGCGAGCCAGGAGTAGTTGATCCAGGCCCACCAGATCGCGAAGACGGCGAAGGCGAACGCGCCGATCGCGGGCGTCCAGTGGCCGAGCTCGAGCAAGTGCGCCGTCTGCGCGCCGGCCTGGCTGAATGCGACGACGAAGACCAGGTCGAACAACAGCTCGAGCGGCGTCGAGCTCCGATGCGCTTCGTCAGGGTCGCGTCCCGTCATGCGGCGCAGGCGATGATCGAGCGGAGGCCGAGCGGATGCTGCGGACTGCACGTCGCTCGTCGGCCGATCACTCATCGTGCGTTCCCTCCGTGGCGCGCGTTCGGCACCGTGGCATCATGCTGCCACAGCCGCCGCACGACTGCACCGCCACCGGGTCGCCCACCAGACGCCGTCAGCGCGAGAGCAGCAGTGCCTCTCCCTGGCCGCCGCCGCCGCAGAGTGCGACGGCCGCTCGGCCGCTGCCGCGACGCGACAGCTCGAGCGCCGCGTGGAGGGCGAGTCGCGCGCCCGACGCGCCGATCGGGTGCCCGAGCGCGATCGCGCCACCGTGCACGTTGACGACGTCGGGCTCGATGCCGAGCTCGCGCATGGACTGCAGCGACACGGCGGCGAACGCCTCGTTGATCTCGACGAGGTCGAGGTCGGCGGCGGAGTCGCCCGTCTTCTCGAGGGCCGCGGCGATCGCGTTGGCGGGCTGCGAGTGCAGGGAGTTGTCGGGGCCGGCGACCTGCCCGGCGACACCGACGAGTGCGAGCCAGGGAAGACCGCGCTCCTCGGCCCACTCGCGGCTCGCGACCACCACGGCGGCTGCGCCATCGGAGAGCGGCGAGGAGTTGCCGGCGGTGATCGATCCCTCGGCGGCGAACGCCGGCCGGAGCTTCGCGAGCACCTCGACGGTGGAGTCGGGACGCACGCCCTCGTCGGTGTCGACGACGACCGGGTCGCCCTTGCGCTGCGGCACCTCGACGGGCACGATCTCGTCGTCGAACACCCCGCCCGACTGGGCGGCGCCCGCGCGGCGGTGAGACTCGGCGGCGATCTCGTCCTGCTCCGTGCGGGTGAGGCCGTAGCGCCCGTTGAAGCGCTCGGTCGAGGCGCCCATCGAGTCATGGTCGAACGCGTCGGTGAGGCCGTCATGGGCGGCGCTGTCGAGCATGGAGGTGGCGCCGTAGGTGAAGCCGCGCCGTGAGCCCGGCAGCACGTGCGGTGCGTTCGTCATCGACTCCTGGCCGCCGGCGACGACAACGGATGCCTCGCCGAGGCGGATCAGCCGAGCGGCATCCGTGATGGCGGCGAGGCCCGACAGGCACACCTTGTTGAGGGTCGTCGCCGGAACGCGCCACGGGATGCCGGCGGCGACCGCCGCTTGCTTCGCGGGGTTCTGGCCGGCGCCGGCCTGCAGCACCTGGCCCATGATGACGGCGTCGATGTCGTCGGCGGAGACGCCCGCGCGACCGAGCGCCCCACGGATGGCCGTGGCGCCGAGCTCCACCGCGGTCTGCCCCGCGAGCTTGCTGTTGATGCGCGTGAACGGGGTGCGCGCTCCGCCGATGATGACGACGTCGGGGGTGCTCATGCCGGGTGACTCCTTCGTCGAGGATGAGTGGATTCCTCCAGTCTATGTTCCGGATCGGGGTGCGAGGGCGGTGAGCAGGGTGTGCGAAACCGCAGATGCGTGCTGCAATTCTCACCATTTGCGATGCGAATTCGCGCAGTCATACTCGGACTGCCGGCACCCTCCGGTTGATTCGCGCGGGGGCGGGCCATGACTCGACGAGGAGGAACATGACCAAGCTCACCGGACGACGGGCCGTCGTCACGGGCGGTGCGAGCGGCATCGGCCTCGCGTGCGCCGAGGCCCTCGCGGCGGCCGGCGCCGAGGTGACGATCGCCGACATCGACGGCACCGCCGCTGAGGCTGCCGCGAAGCGCATCGGCGGTACGGCGTGGCGAGTCGACCTCGGCGACACGAGCCCACTCGCCGACCTCGTGCTCGACACCGACATCCTCGTCAACAACGCCGGCGTGCAACATGTACGGCCCATCGTCGAGTTCGAGCCGGCGCAGTTCGCGCTCATGCTGCGCATCATGCTCGAGTCGCCGTTCCTGCTGATCCGGGCCGCACTGCCCGGCATGTCCGAGCGCGGGTTCGGCCGGATCATCAACGTGTCGAGCGTGCACGGCCTGCGCGCGTCGCCGTACAAGTCGGCGTACGTGGCCGCCAAGCACGGTCTCGAGGGGCTCTCGAAGGTCGCCGCGCTCGAGGGCGGCGAGCACGGCATCACGTCGAACTGCATCAACCCGGGTTATGTGCGCACGCCGCTCGTCGAGCGCCAGATCGCCGATCAGGCGCGCGCGCACGGCATCCCCGAGGAGGAGGTGCTGCCGAAGATCATGCTCACCGAGTCGGCGATCCCACGGCTCGTGGAGCCGCATGAGGTCGCGAGCCTCGCGCTCTGGCTCGCCGGTGATGACGCGCGCATGGTGACCGGGGCGAGCTACACCATGGACGGCGGATGGAGCGCGAGATGAGCCGCAGCGCGAGTAGCGTGATGCCTGTGCTCCGCTCCCGCCTCGCGGCCCCGGAATCACAGAAAGGTACATCGTGACACTCGACAAAGTCGTCGGGTCCGCTCGAGAAGCGGTCGCCGACATCCCTTCGGGCGCGAGCCTCGCCGTCGGCGGCTTCGGCCTCTGCGGCATCCCGATGGTGCTCATCCAGGCCCTGCTCGACGCGGGCGTCGACGGTCTCTCGATCGTCTCGAACAACTGCGGCGTCGATGACTGGGGGCTCGGCGTGCTGCTCGCCGAGCGGCGCATCGCGAAGATGACGTCGTCGTACGTGGGTGAGAACAAGGAGTTCGAGCGGCAGTACCTCTCGGGCGAGCTCGAGCTCGAGCTCACCCCGCAGGGCACGCTCGCCGAGAAGCTCCGCGCGGGCGGCAGCGGCATCGCGGCGTTCTTCACGCAGACCGGCGTCGGCACGCAGGTCGCCGAGGGCGGGTTGCCGCAGCGGTACAACGGCGACGGTTCGATCGCCGTCGCGAGCGCAGCCAAGCCCGTGCAGTCGTTCGAGTTCGCGGGGGCCGCTCGTGAGTTCGTGCTCGAGGAGGCGATCACCACCGACTTCGCGCTCGTGCACGCGCTGCGGGGCGATCGCTACGGCAACCTCGTCTTCGACAAGTCGGCGCGCAACTTCTCGCCGCTCGCGGCGATGGCGGGGCGGGTCTGCATCGCGCAGGTCGAGGAGATCGTCGAGGTGGGCGCGCTCGACCCCGACGCAGTGCACCTGCCCGGCATCTACGTCGACCGCATCATCGTGGTCGGCGCCGACATCGAGAAGCGCATCGAGCGCCGCACCGTCAGGGAGGACTGAGATGGCACTCACGCGATTCGAGATGGCCGCGAGAGCGGCTCGCGAGCTGCCCGACGGCTCCTACGTCAACCTCGGCATCGGGCTGCCGACGCTCGTGCCGAACTACGTGCCAGAGGGCATCACGATCCTCCTGCAGTCCGAGAACGGCATCCTCGGCGTCGGGCCGTATCCGACCGAGGCCGACGTCGATCCCGACCTCATCAACGCCGGCAAGGAGACCGTGACGGTGCTCCCCGGCGCCGCGTTCTTCGACTCGGCCACGAGCTTCGGCATGATCCGCGGAGGCAAGATCGACGCGGCCATCCTCGGGGCGATGCAGGTCTCGGCAACGGGCGACCTCGCCAATTGGATGATCCCCGGCAAGATGGTGAAGGGTCCGGGCGGCGCCATGGACCTCGTGCACGGCGCACGCCGTCGCATCGTGCTCATGGAGCACGTCGCGAAAGACGGATCGCCGAAGATCGTGAACGAGTGCTCACTGCCCCTCACCGGCAGGGGCGTCGTCGACCGCATCATCACCGACCTCGCCGTCATCGACGTCACGCCCGAGGGCCTCCGCCTCGTCGAGCTCGCACCCGGCGTGACCGTCGATGAGGTCGTCGCCGCCACCGAGCCGGCGCTCTTCACCGACTGATGCGGCGCTGACCGGGGGACTATAACCCGCCATCCCCGGAAATGCGAGGGGGCTGCACGGGGGCCGTCCGAGGCGGAGACTGGTGGCCCTGACCGGAGGAGGTCGGGCGAGGTCGATGACCGGCCGGATCTGTGGCATCCACCTCGAGGCATCCGTGGATCGAGGAGGGCATGATGAGCGACGACGGGGCCAGCCGGGACCTGGCCGACGCTCCGGCGCCCGATGACGAGCGCAAGCCCGAGTCGCCGCGCGAGATCACGAAGCGTTCGTGGACGTACGTGCTGCGGAAGAGCTTCCGGGAGTTCCTCGACGACGAGTGCACCGATCGTGCCGGTGCCCTCACGTACTTCGGCGTGCTCGCGCTCTTTCCCGGGCTGCTCGCCCTCGCCTCGCTGCTCGCGATCGCCGGGCAGGGCGACAGGGCGATCGATGCCCTGTTCGGCATCGTCGAACAGGTCGCGCCCGCCGATGCGCTCGACGTCGTGCGGGAGCCGCTCGAGGACTTCAGCTCCTCGCCCGCCGCAGGATTCGGGTTCGTCACGGGCCTCGTGCTCGCCATCTGGTCGGCGTCGGGATACGTCGGCGCCTTCAGCCGGGCGATGAACCGCATCTACGAGATCGACGAGGGCCGGCCGTTCTGGAAGCTGCGGCCCATGCAGTTGTTCGTCACCATCGTCACCCTCGTGCTCGTCGTCGTGATCGCGATCATCCTCGTCGTGTCGGGACCGGTCGTCGATGCCATCGGCAACGCCCTCAACCTCGGTGAGACGGTGCAGGTCGCGTGGGAGATCGTCAAGTGGCCCGTGCTCGCGCTCGCCGTGGTGTTCGTCATCGCGCTCCTCTACTACGCGACGCCGAACGCGAAGCAGCCGAGATTCCGCTGGATCAGCATCGGCGCGGTCCTGGCGATCCTGGTGCTCCTCATCGCCTCGGCGGGATTCGCGCTCTACGTCGTGAACTTCTCGAACTACGACCGCACATATGGCTCGTTCGCGGGGGTGGTCATCTTCCTGCTCTGGCTCTGGATCTCGAACTGTGCACTGCTCTTCGGTGCGGAGTTCGACGCCGAGCTCGAGCGTGGTCGCCAGTTGCAGGCGGGTATCGAGGCGGAGGTGGACATCCAGCTCCCGCCGCGTGACACCCGCAGGAGCGAGAAGGCCGCGGCGAAGGAGAAGAAGGACGTCGAGCTCGGCCGCCGCATTCGTCTGGAGCACTCAGGCCAGGACGATGCCGAGCGCGACGAAGAGCGATGACCACGAGCGTCAGTCGTCTCGTCATCCGATCGTTATCGAGTCACGAGCTCGATGCGTGCATGCATGCCGCAGAATCTGTCCGACGGGAAAGAGATTCCCAGGCAGGCATGGGGGAAGATGCGCACATCCAACAGAGTCGAGTTCACCGTGCGGATCCTTGCTGCGGCTGTGATCGCCGTGACATTGTCGGCGTGCGCGAGCGCGGCACCGGCCGCCACACCGGCTCCCCAGACCACGGCACCGACCGCGACGCCGACGCCGACGCCGACGCCGGTGGCCGATCCGCTCGATTCCGTCACGTCGCTGGTCGCGCGCCCCACTGCACTCGAACTGCGGAGCGGGGATGGAACGGTGATCGCATCGCTCGACTACATGTCGTCGCCGGCTGCTGCGATCTCCGCGCTGACGACGGTCTTCGGCGCACCGCCGGTCGAGGAGCCATACCAAGGCACCAACCACACGCCGCCGGGTATCTACCACGTCTGGGACGAGTTCGTTCTGGATGAGCGTCACTACGACGAGGAGCGCCGCGCTGAGGGGCGTCTCGACTACATCTGGCCACGCCTCGCGGTGCACTTAGAGGGGCCGTCGGCGCAGGGTATCGATCTCACCTCCGAGCAGGGCTTCCGCGCGGGCGACGACTGGTCGAGCCTGAGCGGCGATCCGGTGTTCGATGCCGACCTGTGGACCTGTTACGGCACGCCGGTCGAAACACTTGAGCTCGAGCCAGCCGACGGCGATACCCGGACGGCGACCGTGGTCGTCAGAAGTGGTGACGACGGTACGGTCGGTGCCGTCGGTGCGCCCGAGATGATCGCGGACGGCTGCGCGTAGCAGCCGGTGTCCGAGGGCCGGTTGGGCGGGGTATCGCTCGCGGCCTGCGCGGAGGCCGTGCGCCGTAGACTGAACCCGTGCCTGCTGTGAATCTCGGAATGCCCAAAGTCCCTGAGGTACTGGCCCCCCGACGCAAGTCGCGCCAGATCAAGGTGGGCAAGGTCCTCGTCGGCGGCGACGCGCAAGTGAGCGTGCAGTCGATGACGACGACGCCGACCACGAACATCAACGCGACCCTCCAGCAGATCGCCGAGCTCACGGCTTCCGGTTGCGACATCGTGCGCGTCGCCGTGCCGAGCCGCGACGACGCCGAGGCGCTGCCGATCATCGCGAAGAAGAGCCAGATCCCGGTCATCGCCGACATCCACTTTCAGCCGAACTACGTCTATGCGGCAATCGACGCCGGATGCGCCGCGGTGCGCGTGAACCCCGGCAACATCCGCAAGTTCGACGACCAGGTCGCCGAGATCGCGCGACGCGCGAAAGAGGCCGACGTCTCGATCCGCATCGGCGTGAACGCCGGCTCGCTCGACCCGCGCCTGCTCCAGAAGTACGGCAAGGCGACGCCCGAGGCGCTCGTCGAGTCGGCGGTCTGGGAGGCGAGCCTCTTCGAGGAGCACGACTTCCACGACTTCAAGATCTCGGTGAAGCACAACGACCCCATCATCATGGTGAAGGCGTATCGCATGCTCGCCGAGCGCGGCGATTGGCCGCTGCACCTCGGCGTGACCGAGGCCGGCCCCGCGTTCCAGGGCACGATCAAGTCGGCGACCGCGTTCGGCATCCTCCTCGGCGAGGGCATCGGCGACACGATCCGCGTCTCCCTCTCGGCGCCACCGGTCGAAGAGGTGAAGGTGGGCCTGCAGATCCTGCAGTCGCTGAATCTCCGCGAGCGGAAGCTCGAGATCGTCTCGTGCCCGTCGTGCGGGCGCGCTCAGGTCGACGTGTACAAGCTCGCCAACGACGTCACCGACGGGCTCGAGGGCATGACCGTGCCGCTCCGCGTCGCCGTCATGGGTTGCGTCGTCAACGGGCCGGGCGAGGCTCGCGAGGCCGACCTCGGCGTGGCATCCGGCAACGGCAAGGGCCAGATCTTCGTGAAGGGCGAGGTCATCAAGACCGTGCCCGAGTCCGAGATCGTCGCGACGCTCATCGAAGAGGCGAACCGCATCGCCGATGAGATGGGCACGGATGCCCCGGTGGGCTCGCCCGAGGTCCTTACCCCGTAGTCGGCCGGCTCGTCCGCGAGTATCGTGGGCCGCATCGGATGCCACGACGCATCCATGCACGAGAGGGGCCCGTGATGAGCGGAAACGGCACCGAGTTCGAGTACCCCGACCAGGCTGGGTACCCCGACGGCATGGGCACGCTGCACGAGGGCGCCGAGGAGGATGCCGCGACGGCGACCGAGGACGAGCTCGAGCACTTCGCTATGGAAGACGAGGAAGACGACGACGAGGACGTCTGAGAGCCGGTTCGTCCTTTTCTCGGCACGTGAGCCGTGACGCGCCAGAACGACCTCTGGCCCTGCCTACCCCCAGACCGGGGCTCTTGGTCGTGTCAGCCCTGAGGCCATTTCGGGGTACTCACTGACGCGCCCCGCGCACACGTTCCCCTAGCGTGAGGCCGTGCGCGGGGGCGCTCCGAGCGACGTCAGCCGCCCGTCCTCGGGCATCGACGATCCGACATCCGTCGACGTCGGACTCACGAACGGAGCGATCCAATGAACATACGAACAAGGTCGCGCACGCGACTGGGGCTCGGCCTGAGCACCGGCGTCGTGATTGCGACGTTGAGCCTGGTGCTCGTCCCCTTGACCGCGCATGCGGAGGAATCGCCCGCCGAACCGGTGGTCGAGACTGCGGTCGTCGAGCCGGCCGTGCCCGAGGCGGAGGCCGAACCCGCCCCTGAGGCGGCAGAGCCCGTGGCGGAACCGCCGGAGGAGACATCGGTCCCGGCCGAACCCGTCCCGGCCGAATCCACCCTGCCGGATCCCGTCCCAGTGGCGGCGGAGGTCGTCGTCGCCGAACCCGGCGCGAGCGTCGAGGAGACGCTCGCCGAGCCGGTCGGCGAGCCAACCGTCACCCTCTTCGCGGCGGCCGACGATCCAGCCGTCGCTGCGGTCCCGGCACCGGGAGACCCCTGCTACCCGGCCGTCTGCATCACGAACGGCACGGTCCTCCTTGCGGTCAATCCGACCGGGGAGCTCAACACGAGTGACGCGACCGGTTCTGCCGCTGGTCCGGGGGACGCCGGGCTCACGTATGTGCCGACGGGCAACGATGGGACCTCGCCCGGATGCCTCTGCGAAGGCTGGGGCGTCGCTGATCCGGCGAGCGGCGTCTGGGGCGGAGCGAACCTCGACACCGAGGGAGCGGGCGGCACGAATCTCGTCGTCGAGTCCTTCGAGTACACCGGATCGACCGCGACATCCGTCGTGGTCATCGAGGATGCTGCAGATGAACCGGTCTTCCGGGTCACCCACGAGTACGTGCCGTCAGCGGCCACGCCGAACCTCTATCAGGTCAACGTGACGATCGAGAACCTCTCGGGAGCAGCGATCGCGACCGTGCAGTACCGACGGGTCATGGACTGGGACATCGAGCCCACGGCGTTCGACGAGTTCGTCACGATCGACGGTGGCACTGCGAGCGCGCTGTTCTTCTCGAGCGACGACGGGTTCGCCAGCCCGAATCCGCTGACGGGGCCCTCCCAGATCCTGTTCTCGGGCAACGCCACCGATGCCGGGCCTGACGACATCGGTGCGCTGTTCGACTTCGCATTCGGTCCGATCGGACCCGGCGGTTCGATCAGCTTCGTCATCTTCTACGGGGCAGCCGCGAGCGAGGCCGAGGCGAACGCAGCGCTCGCCGCGGTCGGCGCAGAGGCCTACTCGTTCGGCCAGACGGCCGACGACCCGGCGGGAGGCGCGCCCAACACGTTCATCTTCGCCTTCGGCAAGATCGGCGGTGCACCGATCTTCCCGGCGGACACGCCGACGACACCGCCGACCGCGCCGGCACCAGCGGTGGTGACGACCGCCGCCGCGGGAGCGGCAGCGTCGATCGGGAGCGCCCCGTCGCTCGCTTCGACGGGCGTCGACGCGTCGAGCGTCGCGTGGATCGCCTTGGCAGCGCTCGTCCTGGGTGGCGTGGCAATCGCCGTCGCGCGCACACGCATGCGTCAGGCCTGATCCATCGCACCGAGCGGATGTCGGCGTGCTCGAGCACGCCGACATCCGCTCGTCAGGGATGGACGATGAGCCAGGTCGCCACGGCAGGCCGGCTCGAAGTATTGCGGATGCGGTGCGGCTTCGAGCACGGGTAGCTGATCGAGTCGCCGGGCGCGAGCACGACCGTCTCGTCGTCGAACTCGATCGTGAGCTCGCCCGACACCACGCTGCCGATCTCGTAGCCCTCGTGCCGGAAGAGCGCGTTGTCGCCGGTCGCCGTGCTGCCGGGCGGGTAGACCGATTCGAAGAGGTCGAGTTCGCTCGTGCTTCGCGGCGAGAGCCGGCGGAAGGTGACGCCGCTCTCGAGCGCGACGGGCGTCGCCTGGTGGGCACGGACGAGCGTGTAGCCGTCGTGTCCCTCGGCGGATGACGCGTGGCGCTCGTCTTGGGTGTCGTCCGCGTCGTCGAACACGTCGGCGAGCGGCACGCCGAGGGCGTCGGTGATCGCGATGAGACGGGAGACCGACGGCTGCATCACTCCGCGTTCGATCTGGGAGACGGCGCTCGCCGAGATGCCGAGGGACTTCGCGAGGGTGCGAGCCGAGATTCCTCGCGCCGTGCGGAGCGCGCGGAGGCGCCCGCCGAGGCTCCGCACCTCGGCGGAGTCCATCGGGTCGCGTCGCGCGGCCAGTGACGTCATGACTCGATCCTAGAGCGCCGTCCAATTCGATCGGCGAAACCAGAAGTGAAGTGAATGCTGAACTTCTTCTTCACAAGGCTGTTACACGGCGGAAACCTCGCACTGGACGTGAATCTATAACTTCATTCACATCCCCCATCCGGCACTCGAAAGGCTTCCGCTCATGACCGAACAACTCGAGGGTGCGCCCGTCGCACCCGTGTCAGCCGCGCCGGCTCCGCCGACCGGGCCGTACGACGTCGTCGAGGCCGCGGGCATGCCCGTCGGATCGGGCCTCGTGAAGCCCGGGTACGACCACCGCCTCGCCAACGAGGACCTCGCTCCGCTCCGGAAGCAGAAGTGGACCTCCTACAACATCTTCGCGTTCTGGATGTCGGACGTGCACTCGGTCGGCGGGTACATCACGGCCGGCAGCCTCTTCGCACTCGGCATCGCGAGCTGGCAGGTGCTGCTCGCGCTCGTCATCGGCATCGTCATCGTGCAGGTGTTCGCCAACCTCGTCGCGAAGCCGAGCCAGAAGACGGGCGTGCCCTATCCGGTCATCAACCGTGCGATCTTCGGCGTCAAGGGCGCGAACATCCCCGCCATCATCCGCGGCCTCATCGCGATCGCGTGGTACGGCGTGCAGACCTACCTCGCGGCCGCGTCGCTGAACATCGTCTTCCTGAAGTTCATCCCGGGCAGCGCGGCGCTGCTCGAGTCGAGCTTCCTCGGGCTCTCGACCCTCGGCTGGATCTCCTACGCGATCCTGTGGGTCGCGCAGGCCGCGCTCTTCTGGAACGGCATGGAGACGATCCGTCACTTCATCGACTGGGCCGGGCCGGCGGTCTACGTCGTGATGATCGTCCTCGCGATCTACCTCGTCTCGGAGGCGGGCTGGGAGAACATCAGCCTCGACCTCTCGGCGGGCGCGCCGCTCGAGTTCTGGGCATCGATCCCCGTCATGCTCACCGCCATCGCGATCGTCGTGTCGTACTTCTCTGGCCCGATGCTGAACTTCGGCGACTTCGCGCGTTACGGCAAGTCGTTCGAGGCGGTCAAGCGCGGCAACTTCCTCGGCCTGCCGATCAACTTCCTGTTCTTCTCGCTGCTCACCGTGATCACCGCGTCGGCGACCGTGCCCGTGTTCGGCGAGCTCATCACCGACCCCATCCACACGGTCGAGCGCATCGACACGCCGTTCGCGATCCTCCTCGGCGGACTGACGTTCGTCATCGCCACGGTCGGCATCAACATCGTCGCGAACTTCATCTCGCCCGCGTTCGACTTCTCGAACGTGGCGCCGCACCGGATCAGCTGGCGGATGGGCGGCATGATCGCGGCGGTGGGCTCGGTGATCCTCCTGCCGTGGAACTGGTACAACAACGCCGACGCCATCCACTACACCCTCGGCGTGCTCGGTGCGATGATCGGCCCGCTGTTCGGCATCCTGATCGCCGGCTACTACGTCGCGGCGCGCCAGCGCGTGCTCGTCGACGACATGTTCACGATGTCGGAGCAGGGCAAGTACTGGTACACGAAGGGATACAACACGAACGCGGTCAACGCGCTGCTCCTCGCGGGCGTCCCGACCATCGCGCTCGGAGTGCTGCCGAAGCTCATCGCCGACCTGGGCGGGTTCGACATCTCGTGGATCGGCAACTTCACGTGGTTCATCGGCTGCGGCCTCGGCTACGTGATCTTCGTGATCCTCGAGCGGCGCAACCCCCGCGTGCCGAACCTCGCCGACCTGAGTGAGGGCGTCTCGGACGGCACGGTCGACGTGGCCGGCGGCACCATCGACGTGGCATCCGTCACCGCGGTGAAGTAGCGATGCGCGTCACCCTCATCAACCCGAACACCTCCCGGGCGATGACCGACAAGATCGGCCGGTCCGCCCGGGAGGTCGCGGGGCCGGGAGTGGAGATCGCGGCGGTCTGCCCGGAGTTCGGGCCCGCCGCGATCGAGAGCCACACCGACGAGGTCGCCGCCGCGGCGGCGGTGCTGCGGGAGGTCGAGGCGGGTCAGGCGGCCGGCGTCGACGCGTTCGTCATCGCGTGCTTCGGCGACCCGGGCCTCGACGCAGCACGCGAACTCGCGACCGGCCCCGTGGTCGGCATCGCGGAGGCCGCGATGCACGTCGCGACGCTGGCGGGTCGCACCTTCAGCATCGTCACGACGCTCTCCCGCACGCTCGGCCGAGCGCACGACCTCGTGCGCCGCTACGGGTTCACGGAGGCCTGCGTCTCGAGCTACGCGACCGGCATCCCGGTGCTCGACCTCGAGGATTCCACGGCCGAGGCGTTCGAGACGATCGCAGCCGTGTGCGAGCGAGCGGTGCGAGCGGATGCCGCGGACTCCATCGTGCTCGGCTGCGCCGGCATGACCGACCTCTGCGCGGCGCTCTCGGAGCGCGTCGGCGTGCCGGTGATCGACGGTGTCGCGGCATCCGTCGGTCTCGTCACCGGCATGGTGCGCATGGGGGTCGGCACGAGCAAGCGCGACGAGTACGCGCTTCCGTTCGCTCGGGCAGCCGTGCTGTGAAGTGCCGTCGAGCGCGCAACTAGAATCGTCGGGTGCCCACACGCCTGACGAACTATTTCCTCCGCACGCTCCGCGAAGACCCGGCCGAGGCCGAGGTCACGAGTCACCGGCTGCTCGTGCGCGCCGGCTACATCCGGCGCCAGGCGCCGGGCGTGTTCGCGTGGCTGCCGTTGGGGCTGAAGGTCAAGGCGAAGATCGAGGCGATCATCCGTGAAGAGATGACGAATGCCGGTGCTCACGAGGTGCATTTCCCGGCGCTGCTGCCTCGCGAGCCCTACGAGGCCTCCGGCCGGTGGGAGACCTATGGAGACGGCATCTTCCGTCTCCATGATCGCAAGGGTGCCGACTACCTGCTTGCCCCCACGCACGAAGAGGTCTTCACGCTGCTCGTGAAGGACCTCTACAACTCGTACAAGGACCTCCCGCTCGCGATCTACCAGATCCAGGACAAGTATCGCGACGAGGCGCGCCCCCGCGCCGGTCTCCTGCGCGGTCGCGAGTTCACGATGAAGGATGCGTACTCCTTCGACGTCTCGGACGAGGGGCTCGACGCGAGCTACCAGGCGCAGCGCGACGCCTACGAGCGCATCTTCACGCGTCTCGGGCTCGAGTACGTCATCGTGAACGCCGACAACGGGCTCATGGGCGGCGCGCGGAGCGAGGAGTTCTTGCACCCGACGCCCATCGGTGAAGACACATTCGTGCGCTCGGCAGGCGGATACGCCGCGAACGTCGAGGCGTTCGAGACCGTGGTGCCGCACTCCGTTCCCTTCGACGGTCTGCCCGCACCGGTCGTGCTCGATTCGCCGAACACACCGACCATCGCGACGCTCGTCGACCTCGCGAACGCCGAGTACCCGCGCCCAGACGGGCGCCCTTGGACCGCGGCCGACACGCTGAAGAACGTCGTGCTCGCCGTGGCACATCCCGACGGTACCCGCGAGGTCGTCGTCATCGGCCTGCCAGGCGACCGTGATGTCGAGATGAAGCGCGTCGAGGTTGCGTTCGCGCCGGGCGAGGTCGGGCCCGCGACCGAGGCGGATTTCGCGAAGCACCCCGGCCTCGTGAAGGGCTACATCGGACCCTGGTCGGCCGATGGCGTCGTGCTCGGCGCGGAGTCGGCCACCGGCATCCGCTATCTCGTCGACCCTCGCGTCGTCGATGGCACCGAATGGATCACCGGGGCCAACGTCGACGAGCAGCACGTGTTCGGGCTCGTCGCCGGTCGTGACTTCGTGGCCGACGGCACGGTCGAGGCGTCGAACGTCCGACCGGGCGACCTCGCGCCCGATGGCTCCGGACCGGTCGAGCTCGCCCGGGGTATGGAGATCGGCCACGTCTTCCAACTCGGTCGCTTCTTCGCCGATGTGCTCGGCCTCAAGGTGCTCGACGAGAACGGCAAGCTCGTCACCGTCACCATGGGCTCCTACGGCATCGGCGTGACTCGGATCCTCGCGATCATCGCCGAGGACAACAACGACGGCAAGGGCCTCATCTGGCCGGCCTCGGTCGCCCCGTTCGACGTGCACGTGCTCGCCGCAGGCAAGGATGCGGCGGTGTTCGACGCGGCTGAGACGGTCGTGGCCAACCTCGAGGCATCCGGATACGACGTGCTCTACGACGATCGACCGAAGGTCTCGCCCGGCGTGAAGTTCGGCGACGCCGAGCTCATCGGCATCCCGAAGATCGTGATCGCGGGGCGCGGTGTCGTCGACGGCATCGTCGAGGTGTGGGATCGCGCCACGGGTGAGCGCACGCAGGTGCCCATCGACGAGGTCGTCACCGCGCTCGCCTGACGAGGGCGACCGTTCGCGTCGCGTTCACCCCGCGTTCACGCCTCATCATGAGTCGCGACGGATTCCCCGAGCACTGTGCAGGTGGAACCCCGACCACGAGCGTGAGGACCGATCCGTGACGATCACCGACATCCAGTTGTTTCCCATGGCCGACCACGTGCGAGGCAAGCGCTCGCCCGTGACCTGCCACTTCAAGTGCGGGAACGCCTGCCTCGGCCCAGAGTGCAACACGTCCGCCAATCCGCACTTCCGTGACATCGCCTCGGCCGCGCTGACACGGCGGGCCGTGCTCGGCCTCGGTGCAGCGGGCGCCTTCGGCATCGCACTCGCCGCCGCGGTCCCGGGCGGCTCGGCGGTCGCGGTGCCCGGGGTCGGAGCATCCGGCGGCCAGGGCGGCCTGGCGTTCGACGCGATCGCCCCGGTGCCGAAAATCGTCGACGACTTCAACGTTCCGGCCGGATACACCTGGGCGCCCATCATCCGATGGGGCGACCCGCTCTTCTCGAGCGTGCCGGCCCTCGACTTCCAGAACCAGACGCCCGAGGCGCAGGCCGGCCAGTTCGGCTACAACTGCGACTACATCGACATCATCGCCGACAAGAGCGGCCGCACCGCCGTGCTCGCGAGCAACCACGAGTACGTGAACCCGGGCATCATGTTCCCGCCTTCTGAGGACGCCGCAGAGCTGGACCGCCGTGCCGCGGTCTACAAGGCCGCCCACGGCTTCTCGGTCGTCGAACTCCGCCGCAGCAAGATCGGGCAGCCGTGGCGCTACCTCGTCGACGGTGGCCGCAACCGCCGCATCACCGCCGACACCGTGTTCGAGGCGACCGGCCCCGCTGCGGGAAGCGACCTCCTGAAGACCGCAGAGGACCCCGAAGGCCGGTGGATCAAGGGAACGCTCGGCAACTGCGCCGGCGGCACGACGCCCTGGGGCACGGTGCTCTCGGGCGAGGAGAACTTCGACGGCTACTTCGTCTGGGCGGCCGACACGGCCGGCCAGAAGCGCTACCGCGCGACGCCGTCGACGAAGTCGACCTACACGTTCGAGCGGATCGACCCCCGCTTCAACGCCCACGACGCCGGCTTCGTGAACGAGCCCAACCGCTTCGGCTGGATCGTCGAGATCGACCCGCAGGACCCGACGTCGACGCCGCGCAAGCACACCGCGATGGGCCGGTTCAAGCACGAGGGCGCCAACGTGATCATCGCCGAAGACGGCCGTGCGGTCGCGTACATGGGGGACGACCAGACGAACGACTACCTCTACAAGTTCGTCTCGAAGGGCACGTTCGACCCCCGCCACACCCCGGTCGCGCGCCGGAACAACCTCGGACTGCTCAGCGAGGGCGACCTCTACGTCGCGAAGTTCACGGGCAACTCGCCCGTCGCTGAGATCAACGGCACGGGAACCCTCCCGTCGGACGGCCGGTTCGACGGCTCCGGCGAGTGGATCCCGCTCACGCAGAACGGCGAGAGCGTCATCCCCGGCATGACGACCGAGGAGGTGCTCGTCTTCGCCCGCCTCGCGGCGGACACCGTCGGCGCGACGAAGATGGACCGCCCCGAAGACGTCGAGCCCAACCCGAAGACCGGCAAGGTCTATCTCGCGCTCACGAACAACTCGGCGCGCACGCTCGCGACGGTCGACGAGGCGAATCCCATCACGGGCAACCGCAACGGCCACGTCATCGAGATGACGGAGACGGCAGGGCAGTCCGGCACCACGTTCGGCTGGAGCATCCTCCTCCTGTGCGGCAACCCGGCGGTCGACACGAACACCTACTTCGCGGGCTTCCCGAAGGAGCTCGTCTCCCCGGTCTCCTGCCCCGACAACGTCGCGTTCGACTCCGACGGCAACCTCTGGATCTCGACCGACGGCGCTCCGAGCAAGATCGGCTTCAACGACGGCCTGTTCAAGGTGCCGCTCGAGGGACCCGACCGCGGCCGCGTGCAGCAGTTCCTCTCCGTTCCGCGCGACGGCGAGACCTGTGGCCCGGTCATCCATGACAAGGAGGGCATGGTCTTCGTCGCCGTCCAGCACCCGGGAGAGGAGGGCACGGTCGCCGCACCGAACTCCTACTTCCCCGACTACGTGCCGACGCATCGCCCCGAGACCGGCCTCGTGGCCGCCCCGCGCCCGTCGGTCGTGCAGGTCTGGCGCGGCTGAGCGCGAGCGACAAGCTGTGGCGGATGCCGCGGCGACCCAACCCGGGCGCCGCGGCATCCGTCATTCGGCGCTGCAGCCGGTCGCCGGCCCTCGGACGTGGATGACGGGCCCTGCGACATCCGGTACCGTAGAGACGTGTCCGCTCCGAGGGGAAGCGGCGAAAGAGCTGAATAGAGGAGGCCGGCAATGGATATCGACCTCAGCGTGCTTCGCATGATGGAGCGCGAGAAGGAAATCCCGTTCGACGAACTGGTTGAGATCATCGAACAGGCGATCCTGATGGCCTACCTGAAGCACACGAATCCCGGCCAGCACGGCCACGCGAACCCCAACGGCGCCCGTGCACACATCGACCGCAAGACGGGTCACGTCTCGGTGTACGTTCCCGAGCACGACGAAGAGGGCAACGTCATCGGCGAGGCTGAAGACAGCCCCAGCGACTTCGGTCGCATCGCCGCGTTCGCTGCGAAGCAGGTCATCAACCAGCGCCTGCGCGATCTCGCCGACGACGCCGTGCTCGGCGAGTTCCGCGGCCGCGAGGGCGACATCGTCGCCGGCATCATCCAGCAGGGTCCCAATCCCCGCATGGTGCACATCGACCTCGGCACCGTCGAGGCGATCCTCCCGCCCGAGGAGCAGGTGCCCGGCGAGGAGTACCCGCACGGTCAGCGCATCCGCGTCTACGTGACGAGCGTGTCGAAGGGCCACAAGGGCCCGTCGATCACCGTGTCGCGCACGCACCCCGCTCTCGTGCGCAAGCTGTTCGCGCTCGAGGTTCCCGAGATCGCCTCCGGCGTCGTCGAGATCGTCTCGCTCGCACGCGAGGCGGGCCACCGCACGAAGATCGCGGTGCGTGCGAACCAGCCCGGCGTCAACGCGAAGGGCGCTGCGATCGGCGAGCTCGGCCAGCGCGTGCGAGCGGTCACGGCAGAGCTCGGCAACGAGAAGATCGACATCGTCGACTACTCCGACGACCTGGCGACGTTCGTCGCGAGTGCGCTGTCGCCGGCGAAGGTCACCCGCGCGTTCGTCATCGACGAGTCGATGCGAGCCGTCCGTGCGCTCGTGCCCGACTACCAGCTCTCGCTCGCGATCGGCAAGGAGGGCCAGAACGCCCGTCTCGCCGCGAAGCTCACCGGTGCGAAGATCGACATCCAGCCGGACTCGATCCTCGAGTCGAACTGACGCGGCCCGCCGTCGTCGGCGGGCGCACAGCGCAGAGGTGTAGGATGGAACCCGTCAGAACGTGCATCGGATGCCGTTCGCGCTCCCCGCGGTCCTCCCTGTTGAGGGTCGTCGTCCAAGATTCCCACGTCGTCGCAGATGCTTCGGCCGTGCTTCCGGGCAGGGGTGCGTGGCTGCATCCGACACTCGAGTGCTACCACCTCGCCGTGCGGCGACGCGCCTTCGGGCGTGCGCTCCGCATGACCGGCGAAGTGGACACCAGCAATGTAGAGAACAGGCTGAACGGCTAATGGACAACTCATGAGCGGCTCGAAATGAGACCCGTCCGTCATTGATGGTCCCCCTGTTTCGGGGCGGACCCGGAACAGGAGAGAAGTGGCTGCCAAACCACGCGTACACGAGATCGCAAGCGAACTCGGTGTCGATAGCAAGATCGCCCTTGAGAAGCTCAAGGAGATGGGCGAGTACGTCAAGGGACCGTCGTCCTCGATCGAACCTCCCGTCGCGCGCCGCCTGAAGGCTGCGCTCGAAGGAGCCGGCAAGGCCGGCACCCCCGCGAAGGCGGCACCGGCACCGGCGCCCGCCCCTGCGGTCAAGCCCGGTCCGAAGCCGGCACCCAAGCCCGCGCCCGAAGAGGTCGT
The DNA here is from genome assembly GCF_030815405.1 of Agromyces albus. Lineage (NCBI taxonomy): Bacteria > Bacillati > Actinomycetota > Actinomycetes > Micrococcales > Microbacteriaceae > Agromyces > Agromyces albus. The sequence continues at coordinate 1,178,471 of NZ_JAUSWX010000001.1, forward strand.
CGAGGCCCCGGTCGTCGACGTCCCCATGACGGTGGCGGAGCGCCAGGCGCAGGCCGAGCAGAAGGCCGCGCAAGCGGCAGCCGAGAAGGCCTCCGAGACGCCGGCAGCACCTGCCGCGCCTGAGGCCCCTGAAGCCTCCGATGCCGTGAAGCCGGCGACCCCGAAGCCTGCGGGCGTGGTTCCGCGTCCGGCACCGCGTCCTGCATCCGCGCGTCCCGGCAACAATCCGTTCTCGAGCTCGCAGGGCATGGGCTCGCGCCCGGCACAGCCCCGACCGGGCAACAACCCGTTCTCGAGCTCGCAGGGCATGGGCCAGCGCCCGAGCCCCAGCCCCGGCAACATCCCGCGTCCGCAGGCTCCGCGTCCCGGTTCGCCGCGACCCGGCGCTCCGCGTCCGGCAGGTGCAGGCGGCCGCCCCGGCGGCGGCGGCGGATTCCAGCGTCCGGGCGGTGCAGGCGCAGGCGCCGGTGCCGGCGCACGTCCCGGCGGTGCCGGTGGCGGCTTCCAGCGCCCCGGTGGCGGCACGGGCTTCGGTCCTCCGCGTCCCGCAGGCGGAGGCGGCGGTCGTGGTCGCGGCCCCGGCGGCGGCACGGCCGGTGCATTCGGTCGCGGTGGCGGCAAGAGCAAGGCTCGCAAGTCGAAGCGTACGAAGCGGCAAGAGTTCGAGATGCGGGAGGCCCCGTCGCTCGGCGGCGTGAGCGTTCCCCGCGGCGATGGCAACACCGTCATCCGACTCCGTCGTGGCGCGTCGATCTCCGACTTCGCCGACAAGATCGACGCGAACCCCGGTTCACTCGTCACGGTGCTGTTCCACCTCGGTGAGATGGCGACGGCGACCGAGTCGCTCGACGAGGCCACCTTCCAGGTGCTCGGTGAAGAGCTCGGCTACAAGATTCAAGTCGTCTCGCCCGAAGACGAAGACCGCGAACTCCTCGAGGGCTTCGACATCGACCTCGACCAAGAGCTCGAAGACGAGACCGACGAAGAGCTCGAGCAGCGGCCCCCCGTGGTCACCGTCATGGGTCACGTCGATCACGGTAAGACCCGACTCCTCGACGCCATTCGCAATGCGAACGTCGTCGCGGGCGAGGCCGGCGGCATCACCCAGCACATCGGTGCCTACCAGGTGCGCACCGAGCACGAGAGCCGCGAGCGTGCGATCACCTTCATCGACACCCCGGGCCACGAGGCGTTCACCGCCATGCGCGCCCGCGGTGCGCAGGTGACCGACATCGCGATCCTCGTGGTCGCGGCCGACGACGGCATCATGCCGCAGACGGTCGAGGCCCTGAACCACGCACAGTCGGCCAACGTGCCGATCGTCGTCGCGGTGAACAAGATCGACAAGCCCGACGCCAACCCCGGCAAGGTGCGCCAGCAGCTCACCGAGTTCGGCCTCGTGGCCGAGGAGTACGGCGGCGACGTCATGTTCGTCGACGTGTCGGCTCGCGAGAACATCGGCATCCAAGACCTGCTCGACGCGGTGCTCCTCACCGCCGACGCCGGTCTCGACCTGCGCGCGAACCCCAACAAGGATGCGCGAGGCGTCGCCATCGAGGCGAAGCTCGACAAGGGCCGCGGTGCGGTTGCGACCGTGCTCATCCAGTCGGGAACGCTGCGCGTCGGCGACGCGATCGTCGCGGGCACGGCCTATGGCCGAGTGCGTGCGATGGCCGACGAGAACGGCGACGCCGTGCTCGAGGCCACGCCGGCACGCCCCGTGCAGGTGCAGGGCCTCTCGAGTGTCCCGCGCGCCGGTGACACCTTCCTCGTGACGGAAGACGACCGCACTGCGCGCCAGATCGCTGAGAAGCGTGAAGCCGCCCAGCGCAACGCCCAGCTCGCGAAGGCACGCAAGCGCATCTCGCTCGAGGACTTCACTCGTGCGCTCGAAGAGGGCAAGGTCGAGGCGCTCAACCTCATCATCAAGGGTGACGTTTCGGGTGCCGTCGAGGCGCTCGAGGAGTCCCTCATGAAGATCGAGGTCGACGACTCGGTGCAGCTGCGCATCCTCCACCGCGGTGTCGGTGCCGTCACCGAGAGCGACATCGACCTGGCGACGATCGACAACGCGATCGTCATCGGGTTCAACGTGCGCCCCGACGTGAAGGCGCGCGAGCGCGCCGCCCGTGAGGGCGTCGACGTGCGCTTCTACTCGGTCATCTACAACGCCATCGACGACATCGAGAACTCGCTGAAGGGCATGCTGAAGCCCGAGTTCGAAGAGGTGCAGTCGGGTGTCGCCGAGATCCGCGAGGTGTTCCGCTCCTCGAAGTTCGGCAACATCGCCGGTGTCATCGTGCGGTCGGGAACGATCACGCGAAACGCCAAGGCACGCGTCATCCGCGACGGCGTCGTGGTCGGCGACAGCCTGGCGATCGAGTCGCTGCGTCGCTTCAAAGACGACGTCACCGAGGTGCGTACGGACTTCGAAGCCGGTATCGGCCTCGGCAAGTTCAACGACATCCAGGTCGGCGACGAGATCGAGACCATCGAGATGCGGGAGAAGCCCCGCGTGTAGCTCGTGGATGGGGTCCCTGATTCTTCACTCCGGTGAAGAGCGGGGGCCCCTACCCCGATTCACCGGAGTGAAGAATCAGGGACCCCAAGGACGCGACATCCCTGGGGCGAGGAAGGGCTAGGAACATGGCGGATCCGGCACGGGCCAGGAAAATGGCCGATCGCATCAAGGAGATCGTTGCGAAGCGACTCGACAAGGGCCTGCGCGACCCCCGCCTCGGGTTCGTGACGATCACCGACGTTCGCGTCACGGGCGACCTGCAGCACGCGAGCATCTTCTACACGGTCTACGGCTCGGAAGCCGAGCGCAAGGACTCGGCGCGCGCACTGACGGCCGCGACCGGGATGCTGCGCAGCGAGGTTGGTCGCAACATCACGGCGCGCCTCACGCCGTCGCTCGAGTTCATCCCCGACGCGATCCCCGAGAACGCCGAGCACATCGAGTCGTTGCTCCGCGAGGCGCGCACGCGCGACGCCGAGGTCACGGTGCTCGCGAGCAATGCCGAGTTCGCAGGCGAACCCGACCCCTACGTCAAGCCGCGCGATCTCGACGATGACGACGACTTCGACGACGAGGCCCTCGAAGACCTCGAGGGTTCTGAAGACGACGGCGAAGACCTCGGCGACCACGCCGAGCTCGGCGGGCCCCGCTGACCGCGCTTCAGTGACGACGGCCGTTGCCGAGGAGCTCCTCGGAGACGGCGGCGATCCGCGCGTGGAGGGCACCGATGAACGCCAGCACTGTCGGCTGGCGGAGCGCCTCTGGACGGCAGACGAGCCAGTAGGGGAGCCGCTCGTCGATCTCGTCGGTGAACAGCCGCACGAGGTCGTCGTGCTGATCGGCGAGGAACGCCGGCAGGAGGCCGAATCCCGCACCCGCGCGAGTCGCGTCGACGTGCACGTAGACGTTCGTGCTCGACACCGCATCGAGCATGCCGAGAGTCGAACGTCGCGCCTCGTCGAGGGCGTCGACCTGCAGCATCGACTCGATGAAGTACACGAGCGGGGCGCCGTTCAGTTCGTCGAGCGACCGGGGGATGCCGCGGCGCTCGAGGAACTCGCGGCTCGCGTAGAGCCCGAGCGCGTAGTCCGCGAGGTGGATCGCCTCGGCGCGGTGCACGTGCGGGCGGCCCACGACGACCTCGAGATCGACGCCCACGCGCTGCTGGGCGGCTCTGCGCGTTGCCGCGACGATCTCGAGCGAGACATCCGGATGGGCGCGGCGCACCTCGACGATCGCCGGCGACGCGATGAAGCCGCTGAAGCCGTCGGTGGCGGAGAGCCGCACGACGCCGGAGAGGCTCGGCGCGTCAGGCGAGAGCGAGCCGAGCGCGCGCTCGACGCCCTCGGCCGCGGAGACCGCATGCTCGCCGAGGGGGGTGAGCACCCAGCCCGCCACGCCTCGAGCGAGCACGCGGCCGCCGAGCGCGGCCTCGAGGGCGCCGATGCGCCGTGCGATGGTCGTGTGATTGAGGCCGAGCTCGGCGCCAGCCGTCGTGAAGCGACCTGCGCGGGCGACGGCGAGCAGCACGAGCAGGTCGTCGGGACTCGCCGGGGGACCGTGTTGGGTGAGTGCTGGCACTTCTGCATACTTGCACATTCCACGTGCGACTTTCGTCATTGGATGTGCGGATCGATGCAGCCATACTCAGGCGATGACGCGAATGCGTCGATCTATGCAAAGGAGCATCGGATGACCCAGACCCGTGTCGGCGAGGCGCAGACGCCCGCCGCGCCGCCCTCAGGACTCAGGCGAGTCGTCACCGCCTCGATGGCGGGCACCGTCGTCGAGTGGTACGAGTTCTTCCTCTACGCCTCGGCGGCCACGCTCGTCTTCGGCACCGCGTTCTTCCCGCCGTCCGACGATCCGCTGAGCGGGATCATCGCCGCCTTCCTCACGTACGCCGTCGGTTTCATCGCACGCCCGCTCGGCGGCATCGTCTTCGGCCACTTCGGCGACAAGTACGGTCGCAAGCGCCTGCTGCAGTTCAGCATCATCCTCGTGGGTGTCGCGACGTTCCTCATGGGCTGCCTGCCGACCTACGCGCAGATCGGCGTCGCCGCGCCCGCGCTCCTCGTGTTCCTGCGGTTCCTGCAGGGCTTCGCCATCGGCGGCGAATGGGGCGGGGCGGTACTGCTCGTCGCCGAGCACAGCCCGGCGCGGTCGCGCGGATTCTGGGCGAGCTGGCCGCAGGCCGCGGTGCCCGTCGGCAACCTGCTCGCGACCCTCGTGCTCTTCGTGCTCTCGGCGACGCTCACGCAGGAGGCCTTCCTCGGCTGGGGCTGGCGCGTCGCCTTCTGGCTCTCGGCCGTCATCGTGCTGATCGGCTGGTACATCCGGACGAAGATCACGGATGCGCCCATCTTCCTCGAGATGCAAGCCGAACGTGAAGCCGCGAAGGCCGTGTCGTACGGCGTCTTCGAGGTGCTTCGCCGCTATCCGAGGGGCGTCATCACGGCGATGGGCCTGCGAGTGGGCGAGAACATCCTCTACTACGTCGTCGTGACGTTCTCGATCGTCTACCTGACGCAAGTGGTGAAGGAGGGCACGACGAACACCCTGCTGCTGCTCGTCGGCGCGCACTTCGTGCACTTCATCGTGATCCCGGTCTTCGGGCGGCTCGCCGACCGCGTCGGTCGACGGCCGGTCTATGCGGCGGGCGCAGCCCTCGGTGCGACGTGGGCGTTCTTCGCCTTCCCGCTCATGAGCACGGCACAGCCGGTGATCATCTGGGCGGCGATCTCGATCGGCCTCGTCTTCCACGCCGCGATGTACGCGGGCCAGCCGGCGATCATGGCCGAGATGTTCCCGACCAGGATGCGCTACTCCGGCGTCTCACTCGGCTACCAGGTCACGTCGATCTTCGCCGGCTCGCTCGCGCCGATCATCGCGACGACGCTGCTGTCGCAGTTCGGTTCGAGTGTGCCCGTCGCCGTCTACGTGCTCATCGCGTGCGCCATCACCCTCGTCGCGGTCGCCGCGGCCCGGGAGACACGCGGGCTCGACCTGCGCGATGTCGACGCATCCGACCGGGAACGCATGGCCGCGCTTCAGTCGAACGCCTCCTGAGGCGGCGGATGCCCCGGCCACACGGCCGGGGCATCTGCGCGCGGCTCGTGCGCGAGCTCACGACTGGGGCAGACCGAATGCGTCGTCGCCGTCGGGGACCGCGAGCCCGTCGGCGAGGAGTCCGGCGATCGCACGATCGAGCTGCGCGGCATCCGTCCAAGTGTGCTCGAGCTCGGCGCGCGACACCGGTCGGTGCGCTGCTCGCAGCTCGCGCATCACGAGGCCACGCACCTGGCGGTCTGAGCCCTCGAACCGTGCCTGCACGGCTTTGCGGGTGCCCGTGTAGGCCGGGTATCCGGCGGCGCGCCACGCGCATTGCGCATTGATGGGGCACTCGTCGCACCGTGGCGTTCGCGCCGTGCACACGGTGGCGCCGAGTTCCATCGTCGCCGCGTTGAACACACGGGCCTCACCTGCCTCCGCCGGCAACAGCGCCCCCATCGCCGCGAGGTCGCGCGCGATCGAAGGGGGAGCGGCCTCCGCCTGACCGGCGATGGCACGCGCGATCACCCGCCTGGTGTTGGTGTCGACGACCGGATGCCGCAGGCCGAAGGCGAACGCGGCGACGGCGCGAGCCGTGTAGGGGCCGACGCCCTGCAACGCGAGCAGTGCGTCGAGGTCGTGCGGAACCTCGCCGCCATGCCGCTCGACGATCTCGGCGGCTGCGCGATGCAGCCACAGCGCACGCCGCGGATAGCCGAGTCGGTCCCATGCCCGCACTGCCTCGGCGGGCGGCTCGGCGGCGAGGTTCGCGGGCGTGGGCCAGCGGGCGATCCACGCCTCCCAGCGGGGGATCACCCTGGCGACCTGGGTCTGCTGCAGCATGAACTCGCTCACGAGCACCGCCCACGGCGACACGTCGGCTGCACGCCACGGCAGCGGCCGCGCGGCATCCGCGAACCAGTCGTGAAGGGTGCCGGCGATCGAGGTGGCGGTCTCGCTCGGCATGCTCTCCAGCCTATGCCGAGCGCGGATGTCGCGAGGATAGGCTCGGCTCATGCGCCTCGTCACCACGCCTCGCGTCACGTTCCTCCGGGCGCTGGCCGACGAGATCCTCCAGCACCACGGGCGCGGTCGAGTGATCGTGGCGATCGACGGCCCGCTGCACAGCGGCAAGACCGCGTTCGGCGACGACCTCGCAGCCGTGTTCGCGGAACGCGAGCACGCCGCGTTCCGCGCGAGCATGGAGGGCTTCCACCGCTCGCGCGCCGCTCAAGCCGCGTTCGGCGATGACACGCCCGCCCGGTACTACGCCCACGGCTTCGACGAGTCGGCGCTGCGCCGGGTGCTCGTCGAGCCGTTCCGCCTCGGCGGTTCAACGGCCTTCGTGACGCGCGTGCACGATCCCGCTCGCGACGCGTGGGTGGAGCCGAAGTGGCTGACGGGCCCTCATGACGCGATCCTCGTGCTCGACGGCAGGTTCGTGCTGCGCGAGCGGTTGGCGGGGCTCTGGGACTTCCGCATCACCCTCGACGGCGAACCCGTAGACCCCGCCGATGTGCTCGCGTATGCGGAGAGCGACCCCCGACTCGTCGCGTCGGCCGTCGTCGATGTCCATGATCCCGAGCACCCGCGGCGACGCTTCCTCGACCGCCGCTGAACGTGGGGGACGGATTTTTTCCCGAAGTCCACGAAAAGGGGGACAGCGGGACGTTTGGCACGCCATACTGGTGAGAACGCCAGCCTCCGGCTCGGCGAACCCGCACCATCGAGTCACCCGAGTTCTCTCGGTCGCGCATGCTCCACGCGCGACCACTGTCGCATCCCAGGTGCGACGCGCCCTGCGGCGCGTCGTCACGCCATGGTGCGCCGTGCCGCTGAGGCGCGTCGCACCGAACGGATGTGCTCGTGCGCTCACCAGCGGTTCGTCGACCGGATCGACCTATGGAGTACATCCGAATGAGCACGCCCCGCGCCGCTTCGGCGCCCGCTGCCCCCGGTGACCTCGGTGCGCGACCGCGCCCGGGTTCCCGTTTCTTCCGCCGCTTCGCTGCGGCGCTGACCACGATCGTGCTCGGCACCGGTCTCGCCGTGGCCGGTGTGGCCGCGCCGGCCAGCGCGCACCACAACACGATCACCGCCGACGCCGTGTGCGCGACCGACGGGAAGACGGCCGACATCACGTGGTCGGTCACGAACTCCGAGAACCGCACGGAGACGATCACCGCGTCGTCGCTCGAGAAGGTGGTGCCCGAGGGCACGAAGATCAGCGAGAAGGCGACCTCGACGTTCGTCCAGAAGAACGCGAAGGTCGGCATTGCTCAGACGCTGACACTCTGGGCCGAGTGGTCGAACGGCCAGACGAAGAACGACTCCTTCTCGTACACCCCGTCTAGCGACCTGTGCGGCGGTGGAGGCGGAGGCGACAAGGTCTGCGACCCGCTCGACACCGGGCACCTCAAGGCGGACAACGCCGTGTCGTACCCGATCACGGCGCCCGAAGGCAAGCTCATCGCCGAAGTCTGCGTCAAGGCCGGCTCGACGAAGCAGGGCAACGGCCCCGAGTACACGACGCTTCCGACGCCCTCCGCAACGACGACCATCGCCCACTCGAGCGGTAAGCAGATCAGCCACTACTCGGTGCGATACGTCAACGCGCCCAAGGTGATCGAGGTGGTCGGTGCGCCCTCCTACTCCGACACCTGCGGCCCCGACAACGAGAAGGTCGAGCTTCCCGCGGAAACCGACACCGTCGACTGGGAGCAGGTCGAGGCCGACGGCAAGTGGGTCGTTACGGCGACGGCCAAGTCGGGTTACGTCTTCCCCGACGAGGCGAAGACCTCCTGGGAGTTCCCGATCGATGACGTCCCGTGCGTGATCCTGGTCGAGGGTGCGCCCTCCTTCACGGACACCTGCGGTCCCGACAACGAGAAGGTGGAGCTTCCCGCGGACACCGACACGATCGCCTGGACCAAGGCGGAGGTCGACGGCACGTGGATCGTCACTGCGACGGCACAGGACGGCTCGGTCTTCCCCGAGGGCGCCTCGGTCTCGTGGAGCTTCACGATCAACGACGCCCCCTGCCTGATCGAGCTCGTCGGCACGCCCACCTTCGAGGACAGCTGCGGTCCCGACAACGAGAAGCTCGACCTTCCCGCGGACACCGACACGATCGCCTGGACCAAGGCGGAGGTCGACGGCACGTGGATCGTCACGGCGACGGCCGACTCGGGCTTCACGTTCCCCGAGGGCACCACGATCGAATGGGAGTACCTGCTCGACGATCAGGAGTGCGCCGAGCCGAGCCTCGCCGGCTCGACGATGACGGGCGTCTGCCGGGCGGATGCCCCGTGGATCGTCTTCGACATCGTGCTCGCCGACCCCGACGGCCAGGCCAGTAGCGGCGATGCCTCGCTCGTCTTCTCCGACGGTGAGCACATCGAGACCATCGGGCTCGGCGAGCTCGACGAGAGCGGCGCTCTCGAGGGCGAGGTGCTCTGGCCCGGCGCATCCGTCGCCGATGACGGCGTGACCCCGATCGGATGGCCCGGCTGGGAGCAGGTCGATGGCGAATGGGTCGAGACCGAGGGCAACTTCGCATGGACGCGCGACGTCACGAGCGTGCTGCTCGTTGTGAACCCCGATCTCGAGGTCGCGATCACGTATCCCGTTGCCACACCCGATTGCGTGGCGGCACCGCCGCGCGACGTCGTCGCAAGTGGCGCGGTCAGCGCGCCGTCCGGCACGGGGCTCGCGAGCACCGGGTTCGCCGGAACGACGATCGCGATCGTGGCAGGAGTGATCGTCATGGCCGGCATCGCGCTGCTCGTGATCACGCGCGTCCGACGCGCACGTCGCTGAGCCCAGTCCGCGCACTGAAGGGGTCCGGTTCGCCGGGCCCCTTCGGCGTCGGCGGGTCGCACTCGTCTCAGCGGGGGGCGAGCTCGAGCACCCGATTGACGGGCATCACCCCGTGTTGCTCGACCTCGTGCACGAGCGCGGTGAGCGCACGGTTCACCGGGGCATCCATGCCGGCGACGGATGCCTCGCGCACGACGGCCCCGTTCAGGAAGTCGATCTCGGTGGGCTGCCCGCGCCGAGTGCTCTGCTGCGTCGAGCCGAGATTCGGCACATCGCCCATCCGCACGCGCATGAGCCACGGCAGCACTTGCCCGATTGCGAGCGGGAGGCGGGCGAAGAGGCGCAGACGCCGGTCGCCGAGTCCCTGCACCGCACCGAATCGCACGCCGCGGGCGATTCCGACCCGCACGGTCTCGCGCATCGACGCGGTGACCACGCGGCGGAGCCGACGATCATCGACGACCTCCTGCACGCTCCGCCCGACGATCGCGGGCACCGCGTTCAGCATGTTGACGACGAGCTTCGACCACTGGGCACCGCGGAAGCCGCCGATCGCGACGACCGGTACGGCGTCGGAGAGGATCCCGGCGATGCGAGCGCACTCGGCGTCGGGCGGACCGTCGCCGCGGCCGAGGTAGCTCGTCGCTCGAGTGGTCACCCGCACCACCCCGGGCTCCGTGTAGTTCGCGGCGATGATCGAGAGCACCCCCATGCACGAGGAACGGGGGAGGAGCCGTTCGGCGATGGCGACGCCGTCGAGCCCGTTCTGCACGACCACGACGGGCGCGCCGTCGATGACGGCCGCGTTCGCCGAGATGGCGGCCTCGGCATCCTGCGCCTTCGTGCACACGAGCACGAGGTCGGGACGCGTGCCGAGCACTTCGCCGGCGTCGACTCGCGCGTGGGCGGTTCCGAATCCGCCGGTCAGCCGGATCCCGTCGGCCAGGATCGCGGTGAGGCCAGAGCCGCGAGCCGTCACCTCGACGTCGTGCCCTGCGCGGGCGAGCAGTGCCGCGAATGTCCCGCCGAGCGCACCTGCGCCGATGATGCCGATCCTCACCGACCCAGCGTAGGCCGCGCGGCGTGGCCGACTGTTAGCCTGTACCGCGTGAACAGCGGCATCCTCCTCGTCGACAAGCCGCAGGGAATCACGAGCCACGACGTCGTCTCGCGCATGCGCCGCCTCGCCGGCACTCGCAAGATCGGTCACGCGGGCACGCTCGATCCGATGGCCACCGGCCTGCTCGTGCTCGGGGTGAACAGCGCGACGCGCCTCCTGCACTATCTCGTCGGGCTCGACAAGGAATACCTCGCGACGATCCGGCTCGGGTGGGACACCACGACCGACGACGCCGAGGGCGAGCCGCTCGTCGCGGCATCCGCCGACGCGGTCGCCGCCGCCACCGATGCGGCGATCGGTCACGGCATCGAGGCGCTCACGGGTGCGATAGACCAGGTCCCGAGCGCCGTGAGCGCGATCAAGGTTGACGGCAAGCGCGCCTACCAGCGCGTTCGCGACGGCGAGGTCGTCGAGTTGTCGCCGCGGCGAGTGACGGTCTCGGCGTTCGAGGCGGTCGGTCGGCGCGACGGTGACGGCTTCATCGACCTCGACGTGCGGGTGGAGTGCTCCTCGGGCACCTACGTGCGCGCCCTCGCTCGCGATCTCGGTGCCGCGCTCGGCACGGGCGGCCACCTCACGGGCCTCCGCCGAACGCGCGTCGGCCGGTTCGGCGTCGACGAAGCCGGCGCGCTCGAGGGCTTCGACGTCGGCCGGCACCTCATGAGCCCGGCGGATGCCGCACGGCGGGCACTGCCCGTCATCGACGTCACCGAGGCGCAGGCCGTCGACCTCCGGCACGGCAAGCGCATCGAGGCGCCGCCGATCGCCTCCTCCGGCGCGATCCCGACCGACCCCGTGTCATCCGCCGGCGATGATCAAGAAGCTGCGATCGCCGCGATCGCCGCGATCGCCGCCATCGCCCCGGGCGACCGGCTCATCGCGATCGTCGAGCGCCGCGGCACCCAGCTCAAGGTCGTCACGGGATTCCCTCCCGAGGAGGTCGGGGAGTGATCGAGTGGTTCACGTGGGGGCAGGTCGGCGTGGCGGTCGCCGCGGGCCTGCTCTGCCTCGCGCTCGGCTTCGCGGGCCGGGTGCCGAACGACCTCGCGCTCGGCGCCCTCGCGCTCGTGGAGCTGTTGCTCCTCGCACAACTGGTCGTGGCGATCGCCGCGCCCGCCTTCGGCAACCACGCGACCGGCAGCGTCCTCGAGTTCTACACCTACCTCGTCGGCGCCCTGTTGCTGCCGCCGGCTGCCGCCTTCTGGGCGCTCCTCGAGCGCAACCGCTGGAGCACGGTGGTGCTCGGCGTCGCCGCGCTCGCCGTCGCCGTGATGGTGTATCGCATGTTCCAGATCTGGACCGTGCAGCAGGCGTGAGCGCGTCTGAGAGAATCGAATCGACATGACTGACGTGCGGAATGCCCGGCCCGACTCCGATCGCGGGCGGCGGATGAGCGGCATCGGGCGCGTGCTCGTGGCCGTCTACGGTGTGCTCGCACTCGCCGCGGTCGGCCGCTCGTTCGTCCAGATCGCCTCGAAGTTCGACGAGGCGCCTCTCGCCTATTCGCTCTCCGCGCTCGCCGCGGTCGTCTACGTGCTGGCGACGATCGCGCTCGTACGTCCGCGCCTCGGCTGGTACCGGGTGGCGTGGGCCACGATCGCGTTCGAGTTCACGGGCGTGGTCGTCGTCGGCACCCTGAGCGTCGTCTTCCCCGAGCTCTTCCCGCACGACACGGTCTGGTCGTGGTTCGGGCGAGGGTACCTGTTCATCCCGCTCGTGCTCCCGCTGCTCGGCATGTGGTGGCTCGCACTGCACCGCCCAGCTCGAGGCGAGGCGGATGCCGCGTGAAGACGTTCAAGGGCGTCGACGGGGTCCCCGTCGGCTTCGGCCCCTCCGCGGTCACGATCGGCAAGTTCGACGGCGTGCATCAGGGCCATCGTGCGGTCATCGGCAGGCTCCGCTCGATCGCCGATGCCGATGGCGTGAAGGCGGTCGTCGTCACGTTCGATCGCAACCCGCTCGCCCTCCTGGCACCTGAGAAGTGCCCGGAGGCGCTCGTCAGCGTGCGGCAGAAGCTCGAGCTCCTCGCGACCACGGGCGTCGACGCGACCGTGCTGCTCGCCTTCGACCGTGCGCTCGCCGCGGTGCCGGCCGAGGAGTTCGTCGAGCGCGTGCTCGTCAACGCGCTGCACGCCACGTCGGTGCTCGTCGGCAGCGACTTCCGCTATGGCGCGCGTGGCGCCGGCGACGTGCGCCTGCTCGCCGAGCTCGGCGAGCGGTTCGGGTTCACCGTCGAGGTCGTCGACGACGTGCGGCCCGAGGGGGAGCGGCGCGTCTCGTCGACCTGGATCCGAGAGCTCCTCGCCGAAGGCGACGTGCGGCATGCCGCCGAGCTGCTCGGTCACACGCCCACGGTGTCCGGAATGGTCGTGCACGGCGCGGCGCGCGGCCGCGAACTCGGATTCCCCACGGCGAACCTCACGCCCGAGTCCGAGGGGCTCATCCCCGCCGACGGCGTGTACGCCGGCTGGCTCACCGACGCTGGCACCCGCTATCCCGCAGCGATCTCGGTCGGCAACAATCCCACGTTCGAGGGCGTCCCGAAGAAGCAGGTCGAGGCCTATGTGCTCGACCGTGAGATCGACCTCTACGACCACGTCGTCGACGTGGAGTTCGTCGACCGCATCCGCGGCATGGTCGCGTTCACCAACATCGACGACCTCATCGACCGCATCCGTGACGACGTCGAGCGCGTCCGCGTCATCCTCGACCCCTGACTGGACGACGAGCCGTCGCCTCAGGGGGCAGGAGCCGTCGCCGTCAGAGGGAAGGACTGCGACCGTCAGCGGATGCCGGGAAGTCGCCGTCGTGAGGCGGGCGGGGTGCCGTGAGGCCGATGCCGGTCAGGAACCGCAGGAGCTCGTCGGCGGTGCCCACGAGCGGCGCTCCGTGGCCGATGCTCCACGCGGCATCCGTGGCATGCAGGCTATGGCCCGAGATGACGGCGCGGATCGCGGTGGGCGCTGCGGCGGCGCGGCGGAGGGCGACGGCGCCCGATGCGAGTGGTGGGACCGGCACGGCCACCCCCAGCGCACGGCCGATGAGGAGCGCGGCGACCACGGCGTCGTCGAGCTCGACGATGCGGGTCGGCTGCGGTCGCGTGGTGATGACGGCAGCGCGAGCCTCGAGAGCCGCAGCGGCATCCGCACACCCCTTCGGAGCATCGTCGGCGATCACGGCCGCCCCGTCGTCGACGGCGAGCGCCCGTCGTGCCGTGGCGAGCGCGCGGCGCGCAGGCGACCGGTCGAATCCGGCGACGAGCTCGGCGACGACGTGCGCGACCGTACGACCCTCACGCTCGGTTGCCCGGTTCCACGCGGCGTCGTCGGCCGCGCGGAGTGCGGTCGCGAGCCCGCGGAGCACGACCGCGGTGGGTGCGCGGCGGTCGCTCGTGACGCCGCGCTCGTCAGCCCCGGAGTGCTGGCTGAGCGGCAGGTACCTGGCGAAGTCGGCCACCCTTCCAGCCTAGACTCGACGTGATGGAAGCGACCCCGCCCCGAGCATTGTGGGCCGGTCGAACCCTCGCGCTCGTCGGCATCGTGCTCGTCGCGTTCAACCTGCGCACGGCCGTGGCATCGCTCTCGCCGATCCTCGGCCAGGTCGAGGCGGAGATCCCGTTGAACCCGGCGATCGTCGGCTTCCTCGGCATGCTGCCGCCCATCTGCTACGCCGTGTTCGGCATCCTCACGCCGATGGTCGCGAAGCGATTCGGGCTCGAGGTCACCCTCGTCTGGTCACTCCTCGCGCTCTCCGCAGGCCTCCTCGGGCGGGGGTTCTCCGGCTCGGCGCTCACCCTCGTCGCGACGAGCACGCTGACGTTCGCGGCGATGGGCGTCGCCAACGTGCTGCTGCCGCCGCTCGTGAAGCGCTACTTCCCCGATCGCATCGGCCTGCTGACCACTGTCTACGTCACCGCGATGTCGGTGAGCGCCTTCATCCCGCCCCTCATCGCCGTGCCGATCGCCGAGGCCGCGGGGTGGCGAGTCTCCCTCGGCGAGTGGGGCCTGATCGCCGCGATCTCGCTCGTGCCGTGGATCGCGTTGCTCGTGCATCCGCGCCGGCAGGCTCCGGCGGCGCTGCTCGAGGAGGCCGACCGCGGCATGCTGCGGCATGCGGTTCGATCGCCGCTCGCCTGGTCGCTCGCCCTCGTGTTCGCGGCCGCGGGCTTCAACGCCTATGCGGCGTTCGCGTGGCTGCCGTCGATGCTGCACGACATCGCGGGCGTGGCACCCGCCGAGGCCGGGGCGCTGCTCTCCCTCTACGCGGCCATGGGGCTGCCCGCCGGGCTCATCGTGCCCGTGCTCGCCGCGCGCTACGGCAAGGTGCAGCTGCTCATCGTGATCGCCATCGTCGCATTCGTGGCCGGCTACCTCGGCCTCCTGCTCGTGCCCGGCTGGGCGACGTGGTTGTGGGTCGCCCTCATCGGCGCGGGCCCGCTCCTCTTCCCGCTCGCGCTCGTGCTCATCAACCTGCGGACTCGCACCCATTCGGGTTCCGTGGCCCTGTCGGGGTTCGTGCAATCGGTCGGCTACCTGATCGTCGCGGCCGGTCCCCTCGTGGTCGGCTTGCTGCACGATGCCACGGGCGGATGGTTCTGGCCGCTCGTGCTGCTCCTCGGTTCCGCGCTCCCGGCGGCGATCGCGGGCGCCGTGGTCGTGCGGCCTCGCTTCTTCGAAGACGAACGCGCGCGCTGAGGCCGGCCTCAGGCGAGTAGCTCGGGGCGGTGCACGAGGGCGGCGGCGCCGATCAGCGGACCTTCGTCGGAGAGCCCCGAGGGCACGACGGCAACGCGCGAGACGAACGGGAACGCCGTGCGTTCGGTGAGCGCCTCACGTGCGTGCTCGAAGAGCGCGGGGGAGACCCGCGAGAACCCGCCGCCGATCGCGACGACATCGAGGTCGAGCAGGTTGGTGGCCGAGGCGATCGCGTGCCCTATGGCCCCACCCGCGCGGGCGACTGCGGCGATCGCGATGGGGTCTCCCGCGGCGTGCGCCTCGGCGAGTGCTTCGCCCGTCTCAACCGGTGAATCCCTGCGTTCTGGCCCACGCGACCGTGCGGGGGCCCGACGCGACGGCTTCGAGGCATCCGCGTCCGCCGCACGCGCAGGCGTCGTCGAACCCGCCGACCTCGACGTGGCCGATGTGCCCGCCGTTGCCCGTGGGGTTGGGCGCAGCGCGTCCGCCGAGCACGAGGCCGCCGCCGACGCCCGTCGAGACGATCATGCCGAGCAGGTTCGTCGCGCCGCGACCCGCGCCGACCCAGTGCTCCGCGAGCGCGATGCAGAGTCCGTCGATGCGAAGGGTGACGGGGTCGTCGGGCACGAGGGCGGCGACGGATGCCGCGAGCGGGTGATCGCGCCAGGCGGGCACGTTGAGGGGCGAGACCGATCCGGTGGCCACGTCGATCGGCCCGGCGGCGCCGACGCCCACGCCGAGGAGCGGGGCGCCTGCCGGCAGGTCCGCGCGTGCGGCGAGGACGACCTCGCTCACGGCAGCGTCGAGCTCGTCGCTCGAGGCGGCGTTGCCGGTGGCGCGGCGATGCCGGGAACCGGGCAGCAGGATGCCGCGATCATCGACGAGCGCGGCCTCGACCTTGGTGCCGCCGAAGTCGACGGCGAGCGCGAGCGGGCGTGGCATGGCACCAGCTTAGGCGCGCGACATCCGCTCGCCGGATGCTCATGTGAGCAGGATCACCCGCGAGTGTTGCCGATGCGCGTCGCCCTGCCTACGCTGGAGAGGATGCGGAAGGAGGCCTGATGGACGAGATCGACGAGTTGCTCTCGATCCGCGCGGCCGAGCTCTATTACGAAGAGAACAAGACCCAAGACGAGATCGGCCAGGCCCTGCGCCTCACCCGATGGAAGGTCGGTCGTCTCCTCGCGCAAGCGAAGCAGCGCGGGTTCATCCGCATCGAGATCCTGCATCCGCGAGCCCGCCGGTTGCCCATCGAGCGCCGTCTTCGCGACGAGCGTGGTCTGGCCGACGCGATCGTCGTCTCCTCGGCGGGTGTCGGCTCGTCCGAAGAGCTGCAGGCGCGCACCGCGCAAGCGGCGGCCGACTACCTCACGGCCATGCGGCCGGTGCCGCGCACCCTCGGCGTGAGCTGGGGCCGCACCCTCTTCGAGATCTCGCAGCAGTTGCGCAACGGCTGGGCCGTCGGCGTGAACGTCGTGCAGATCAACGGCGGGGTGAGCCTCAATCGCCGGCCCGGCACCGCGGCGGCGACCGCCGTGGGCATCGCCCAGAAGGGCGGCGGCAGTGCGACCCTGCTGCCGAGTCCCGCCATCCTCGAGCGGCTCGCCACGAAAGAGGCGATCGAGGCCGACCGTGTCGTTGCCGGGGTCATCGAGCTCGCGCGCTCCGCCGATGTCTTCCTCTTCAGCGCCGGCGCCGCCGACCGCACCTCGGTGCACGTCGAGAGCGGCTACCTCGCTGAGGCCGATGTCGACGAGCTCGTGCGCAAGGGCGCCGTCGGCGACGTCGTCGGCCGCTACATCGACTCCGACGGCAACATCGTCGATCCGGCACTCGACGCGCGCACGGTCGGGCTCACGCTCGACGAATTGCGGCGCGCGCCGATCGGCATCGCCGTGATCTCGGGTCCCGCCAAGCACGCCGTGGCCGACGCCGTCGTGCGCAGCCGCCTCTGCTCGGTGCTCGTCACCGACGAGGCCACCGCCCTCCACCTCCTCGACGGCTGATTCCGCGGCACGTCCGCGACCAGCACTCACTGAACGGCAGGTCATCACCATGTCAGGCACTTCCATCGTCTCCGCCCGCGAGCGCGCGCTCGCCGTGCTCGGCGGCGAACCCGACGACGCCACGCTCCGTCGCTACCTGCACGGCATCCCCGGCGTCGACGCGGTCGGACTCGAGCAGCGCGCGGCCGGCCTCGGCACCCGTTCGATCAAGACGACCTCGAAGCGCTGGGCGCTCGACCGCATCATCTCGCTCATCGACCTCACGACCCTCGAAGGCGCAGACACGCCCGGCAAGGTGCGATCGCTCGTCGCGAAGGCGATGACCCCCGACCCCGCCGACCCGACGTCGCCGCGCGTCGCCGCGGTCTGCGTCTACGGCGACATGGTGCCGTTCGCCGTCGATGCGCTCGGCGCGGCGCACGGCGACCCCGACGACGGGCTCGTGTCGGTCGCCGCCGTCGCCACGGCGTTCCCGAGCGGCCGTGCGTCGCTCGCGATCAAGCTCGCTGACACGGCCGACGCCGTTGCCGCCGGCGCCGACGAGATCGACATGGTGATCGATCGCGGCGCGTTCCTCGCCGGCAGGTACGGCGAGGTGTTCGACCAGATCGTGCAGGTGAAAGCGGCATGCCGCAGGCCCGACGGCAGTGCCGCGAGCCTCAAGGTCATCCTCGAGACGGGCGAGCTGAACACGTACGACAACGTGCGGCGCGCCTCGTGGCTCTCGATCCTCGCCGGCGGCGACTTCATCAAGACGTCGACGGGCAAGGTGTCGCCCGCAGCCACACTCCCGGTCACGCTGCTCATGCTCGAGGTCGTGCGCGACTGGCACCTGGCCACCGGCCAGCGCATCGGCGTGAAGCCCGCGGGCGGCATCCGCTCATCGAAAGACGCCATCAAGTACCTCGTCACCGTGGCCGAGACCGTCGGTGAGGAGTGGCTCCGGCCGCACTTGTTCCGCTTCGGCGCGTCGAGCCTCCTGAACGACGTGCTGCTGCAGCGCCAGAAGCTCGCGACCGGTCATTACTCCGGCGCAGACTACGTGACGATCGACTGAGTTGGAGCACGACATGAGTTTCCTCGAGTACGCACCCGCCCCCGAGTCGCGGGCGATCCTCTCGCTCCGCGACAACTACGGCCTCTTCATCGACGGCGAGTTCGTCGACGGCCGTGGCACTCCGTTCCAGACCATCTCGCCCGCGAGTGAAGAGCGCATCGCGACCATCTCGAACGCGAACGAAGCGGATGTCGCCGACGCGGTCGCCGCCGCCCGTCGCGCCTACGACCGCGTCTGGTCGCGCATGAGCGGCCGTGACCGCGGCAAGTACCTGTTCCGCATCGCCCGTCTCGTGCAGGAGCGCGCTCGCGAGCTCGCGGTGGCCGAGTCGCTCGACAACGGCAAGCCCATCAAGGAGTCGCGTGACGTCGATGTGCCGCTCGTCGCCGCGTGGTTCTTCTACTACGCGGGGTGGGCCGACAAGCTCGACCACGCGGGGCTCGGCGCGAACCCCCGTTCGCTCGGCGTCGCCGCCCAGGTCATCCCGTGGAACTTCCCGCTGCTCATGCTCGCGTGGAAGATCGCCCCGGCACTGGCCGCCGGCAACACGGTCGTGCTGAAGCCCGCCGAGACGACGCCGCTCACGGCGCTCATCTTCGCCGAGATCCTGCAGCAGGCCGACCTCCCCGCCGGCGTCGTGAACATCATCACGGGCGCGGGCGACACCGGAGCCACGCTCGTCGCCCACGACGGCGTCGACAAGGTGGCGTTCACGGGCTCCACCGCCGTCGGGCGCGCGATCGCGAAGCAGATCGCCGGCACCGACAAGAAGGCGACCCTCGAGCTCGGCGGCAAGGCGGCGAACATCGTCTTCGACGACGCCCCGATCGACCAGGCGATCGAGGGCATCGTCAACGGCATCTTCTTCAACCAGGGTCACGTCTGCTGCGCCGGAAGTCGCCTGCTCGTGCAGGAGAACATCCACGACGAGGTCGTCGAGCGGCTGAAGCTGCGGCTCTCGACGTTGCGGCTCGGCGATCCGCTCGACAAGAACACCGACGTCGGCGCGATCAACTCGAAAGAACAGCTCGAGCGCATCCGCGAGCTCTCCGACGTCGGCGTCGCCGAGGGCGCCGACCGCTGGAGCGCGCCGTGCGTGATCCCCGAGAACGGGTTCTGGTACGCGCCCACGATCTTCACGAACGTGCAGACGTCGAGCCGTATCGCTCGTGAGGAGATCTTCGGTCCGGTGCTCTCGGTGCTCACCTTCCGCACGCCCGCCGAGGCGATCGCGAAGGCGAACAACACGCCCTACGGCCTCTCCGCCGGCATCTGGAGCGACAAGGGCAGCCGTATCCTCGCCGTCGCCGACCAGCTGCGCGCGGGCGTCATCTGGGCGAACACGTTCAACAGATTCGACCCCGCCTCGCCGTTCGGCGGATACAAGGAGTCCGGCTACGGGCGCGAGGGCGGCCGCCACGGCCTTGCGGCGTACCTCGCCCCGAGCGCCGTCGGCCGGGGAGCCGCACAGGCGAACCTCGTGGCGCCCGCCACGGCCAAGCCGATCGAGACTGCGGATGCCGAGCCCAAGCGCACGCGCCGAACCGCGCAGCGCCGACAAACGGGCTCCGCGACGAAGGGATCGAAGCGATGACCCGCCTCGCCGTGCCGAAGACGTACAAGCTCTACATCGGCGGAGCCTTCCCGCGCAGCGAGTCGGGGCGCACCTATGAGATCGTCGCCGCCGACGGGGCGTTCCTCGCGAACGCGGCGAAGGCCTCACGCAAAGACGCACGCGACGCCATCGTCGCCGCTCGTGCAGCGGTGGCCGGCTGGTCGGGTGCCACCGCCTACAACCGCGGCCAGGTGCTCTACCGCATCGCCGAGCTGCTCGAAGGCCGCAGGGCCCAGTTCGTCGCCGAGATCGAGGAGGCCGAGGGCGTGTCGCGCGCCGTGGCATCCGCCCAGGTCGACGAGTCCATCGACCGCTGGGTCTGGTACGCGGGCTGGGCCGACAAGTTCGCGCAGGTCGCCGGCAACGCCAACCCGGTGGCGGGTCCCTACTTCAACATCTCGGTGCCCGAGGCCACGGGAGTCGTCGCGATCATCGCGCCGCAGGACTCGTCGCTCCTCGGTCTCGTCTCGGCGATAGCCCCGGCGCTCGTGGCCGGCAACTCGGTCGTCGTCGTCGCGAGCGAGCGATTCCCGCTCTCGGCGATCAGCCTCGCCGAGGTGCTCGCCACGAGCGACGTGCCGAAGGGCGTCGTCAACGTGCTGACGGGTTCTCCTGCCGAGATCGCCCCGTGGCTCGCGAGCCATTCCGACGTCAACGCGATCGACCTCGTCGGTGCAGGCGCGCTCGACTGGATCTCGCTCGAGGTCGACGCCGCCGACACGCTCAAGCGAGTGCTCCGGCCCGAGTCCGGCCCCGATGCCGCGGCACCCGCGCTCGGCCGCATCACGGCGTTCACCGAGACCAAGACGGTGTGGCACACGAAGAGCCTGCTCTAGTCGCACCGCACGGCGCGGGCATCCGAGCAGGGGGTCCTGCGCCGGTCGCGGCATGGCGTAGCCTCACGCTATGGCCAACACCACCAGCCCTCGTCTCTTGCAACTCGGGGTCCTAGCGCACTCCAGGAAGCCCGACGAGAAGCGACTGCCGTTGCATCCGTCGCACCTCGAGCGGATCGATCCCGACCTTCGCGAGAACATGCTCCTCGAGCGGGGATACGGCGAGCGCTTCGGCATCGCGGATGGGCAACTCGAGCCGTTGGTCGCCGGACTCGGCTCCCGGGAGGAGATCATCGCCCGGAGCGACGTCGTCCTGCTGCCCAAGCCGCAGGCCTCCGATCTTGAAGACCTGCACGACGGCCAAGTGCTCTGGGGCTGGCCCCACTGCGTACAGGATCGCGCGATCACCCAGCTCGCGATCGACAAGGGGCTCACCCTCATCGCGTGGGAGGCCATGAACCACTGGACGGCGAGCGGCGGCTTCGGGCTCCACGTGTTCCACAAGAACAACGAGCTCGCCGGCTACTGTTCCGTGCTGCACGCCCTGCAGCTGTGCGGGTCGACTGGAGACTACGGCCGTCGCCTGAGCGCGGTCGTCATCGGATTCGGTGCTACCGCTCGTGGTGCCGTGACCGCGCTGAACGCCCACGGCATCCACGACGTGCGCGTGCTCACCAACCGCGACACGGCTGCGGTCGGCTCGCCGATCCCCTCCGTCGACATCATCCAGTTCGAGCACAATCCCGAGGCGCCGTTCCTGAGCACCGTGAACACGGACGACGGCCCGGTGCCGCTCGCCCCGTTCCTGGCCGAACGGGACATCGTGGTCAACTGCACGCTCCAGGATCCCAACGCGCCGCTCACGTACCTGCGCACGGAGGATCTGGGTGCCTTCCGTCCGGGCAGCCTCATCGTCGACGTGTCCGTCGACGCCGGAATGGGATTCAGCTGGGCCCGCCCCACCTCGTTCGCCGAGCCGATCTTCACGGTGGGGGAGTCGACGAACTACTACGCCGTCGACCACAGCCCCTCCTACCTCTGGAACTCGGCGACCTGGGAGATCAGCGAAGCGCTCATGCCGTTCCTGCGCACGGTGATGGAGGGCCCAGAGGCGTGGACCGAGTCCGACACGATCGATCGCGCCACGGAGATCGCCGGCGGCCGCATCCGGAATCCCGCGATCCTGGAGTTCCAGCGTCGATCGGCCGAGTACCCCTACCTCTCACTCGCGTGAGCGGCGCCGGGCGCCGGGCGGCGGCGTCCCGCGAACGGGGGAGGTAACGAAACGGTAACGAAGTTGCTAGGGTGAATGCACCGTCGCGCAATGGCGCGCGACCGGTGGAAAGGCCCTACCCGTGACCCCACTCGCGCATCCACCACGCCGCGCCGTCCGCGTCCTGCTCGCATCGATCGCGGTCACGGCGACGGCGACCGCGCTCCTGCTCGCCGCCACGCCGACCACCGCGTCGGCAGTCGACGTGTTCGGTGCACTCCGGGTGCCCGGTGCGGCGGCGTTCATCGTCGGGCATCGGGGCGATCGAGCTGAGGCGCCGGAGAACACGATGGCCTCGCTCGAACGCGCGATGGAGGCCCTCGATTTCGTCGAGACCGACGTGCGGTTGAGCCGCGATGGCGTGCCCGTGCTCTTCCACGACACGAGTCTCGAGCGCGTCGCCGGGTCGCGGCACAGTGTCGACGAGCTCGACTTCGACGAGCTCCGCCGCCTCGACGTCGGTGCGTGGTACGGCGCCGAATACGCGGGGGAGCGCATCCCGACGCTCGACGAGTTCCTCGAAGCCCTCGCGAGCCGTGAGACGGCGCGTGCCCTCGTCGAGTTGAAGGCCGACTGGACTCCCGAGGAGGTTCGCACGGTCGTCGATCTCATCGAGCGGCACGGCCTTCGAGGCCGAATCGTGTTGCAGAGCTTCAGTCTCGAGACCCTCTTCGCCGTGCAGCAGGTGTCGCCCACGACCCCTCGCATCATGCTCATCCGCGAGCTGCCCGCTGAGCCCGTGGCGCTCGCCGAGCGACTCGGGGTGATCGGCTTCGGCACGACGGCCGCATCGGTCACCGCCGTACCTGGCGCGCTCGAGGCGCTGCACGCGGCGGAGATCGCGGTGCTCTGCTACACCCTGAACACCCACGAGAGCTGGCAGGAGGTGAGCGAGCTCGGCGTCGACGGCATCATCACCGACCAGCCGAGCGAGCTCGACCAATGGCTGGCCACCACGGCGCCCGGCACATGAGGCGGCTCGTCAGCCGACGCTGAGCCCGAGCCGGTCGGCGGCCGCACGGAACTCGTCGTACATGCGCTCGGAGAAGAGCACGAAGCGCACGAGCGGAGGGGCGTCGGCAGCCTCGGCCGTGGTGCCGAGGGCGACGAGCGCGGCGTCATCGGCGGGCCATCCGTAGACCCCTGCGGAGATCGCCGGGAAGGCGACGGAGGCCGCTCCGAGGCCGGTCGCGACACGTAGCGAGTTACGGTACGCCGCAGCGAGCAGCTCCCGCCTCGCGTCGGCGTCGGGGCCGGGCCCCGGCCAGACGGGACCGACGGTGTGGATCACCCAGCGCGCGGGCAGGCGGCCGGCCGTCGTGGCGACGGCCTCGCCGGTGGGCAGGCCCGACCGCAGCAGCGTGGTCGCGCGCAGTGCGCGGCACTCCTCGAGGATCGATGGTCCGCCGGCGCGATGGATCGCCCCGTCGACGCCGCCGCCGCCCATGAGGCTCGAGTTGGCGGCGTTGACGATCGCGTCGACGCGTTCGGCGGTGAGATCGCCGGTGATCAGCTCGATGCGGGGCACGATCGCTTCCCTTCGGTCACGCGAGAGCCCGGTCGATGGCCGCGATCTGGCCGGGGCCGGTGCGGCAGCAGCCGCCGATGAGTCCGGCGCCGGCCGCCCGCCACGACCGCACCGCCTCGGTCGGGAACGCGGCGCGTCCGCTCCAGCGCCGCGCTGCGGCATCCCACGTCTCACCGCTGTTCGGATAGACGACGATCGGCTTCGTCGTGACCTCGCGTGCCGCCTCGATGGCGCCGAGCACCTCACCGGGTGCGCAGCAGTTCACGCCCACGGCGACGACCTCGTCGACGGCGGCGGCGAGCGCGAACGCCTCGGCGAGCGGCTCGCCGCTGCGAAGCCGGCCGGCGAGTGGAGTCACCGAGATCCAGGCGGGAGTGCCGGTGCCGGCGAGCTCGGCGAGGATCGCCTCCACCTCGACGAGCGAGGGCATGGTCTCGACCGCGATGAGGTCGGCGCCGGCGCCGGCGAGCACGTCGATGCGCTGCCGATGCCAATCGCGGAGCTCTCTGACACCCAGCCCGAGGTCGCCGCGGTACTCGGACCCGTCGGCGAGCATGGCCCCGTATGGGCCGACGGATGCCGCCACCCAACCGTGCCCGGCCTCGTCGCGCGCGCGGCGGGCCAGCTCCACACTGCGGCGCAGGATCCCGGTCGTCGCGTCGGCGTCGAATCCGGCGCGAGCACATCCTTCGTACGTCACCTGGTACGAGGCGGTGATCGCCACGTCGGCGCCGGCGGCGAAGTAGTCGCGGTGCACGTCGAGGACCTCGTGGGGCGAATCGGCGAGCACTCGCGCGCTCCACAGCTCGGAGGAGACATCCGCTCCGCGCTCCTCGAGTCGTGTGCCGAGGCCGCCGTCGACGACGAGCGCGCGATCGGCGAGGGCATCGATCAGGCTCGGACCCGACACGGTCAGCCGCGGTTGTTGGAGAGCTCGAAGATGCGCACGAGCTCGGAGACAGCTGCCTCGCGCTGGTCGCCGCCCGTCTCGTACATGTCGGTGACGTGCGTACGCAGGTGGTTCTCGACGAGCAGCTTGTTGAGCGAGGCGAGCGACTTCTGCACCGCGAGCGAGAGCGTGATGATGTCGACGCAGTAGTCGTCGTTCTCGATCATCTTCTCGATGCCGCGGAGCTGGCCCTCGATGATCTTGGTCCGGTGCAGGGCGCGCTTCTTGATGTCGTCGATCACGGTCCCATCCTATCGCCCGGAGGGATATACCCCCGGGGGTACATTCAGGCCGGATGGCACTAACGTTGGGGCATGACGCGCCTCCGCCTCGCCTGCACGCTCGCAGCGTCGGTCCTCGCCCTCGCGCTCGGCCTCGCGGCGTCGCCGGCGGCCGTCGCGTTCGCGGCGGAGCAACCCGGGGAGGCGGCATCCGTCGACGCGCGTGCTCGAGCCGGCGTCGACGACTTCACGTTCGCGTCGTTCGACGCGGTCTACGAGCTCTCCCGCGACGCCGACGGCCGCTCGGTGCTCGACACGACCGAGACGCTCGTCGCCGTGTTCCCCCAGTTCGACCAGAACCGGGGCATCCGCCGGGCCATCCCGCTGCACTACGACGGCCACCCGACCGACATCCAGATCGAGTCGGTGACGGATGCCGCCGGCAGCCCGCGCGCATTCGAGGCCGAGCGCGACGAGAACGGGGAGTTCCTCCTCGTCACGATCCGGGCCGACGACTTCGTGCACGGCGAGCAGACCTACGTCATCAGCTATCGACAGCACAACGTGACGTTCACGCCCGACGACGCCGCGATCGACGAGTTCTACTGGGACGTCAACGGCACCGGCTGGGCGCAGCCCTTCGGACGAGTGCGGGCGGAGCTGCGCCTGAGCGCCGACCTCGCCGAGGCGTTCACGGGCGACGTCGCGTGCTATCGCGGCTGGACGGGCTCCGACACGCCGTGCGAGACGATCTCCGTCGGAGACTCGCTCCCGCCGGTCGTCGTCGCCGAGGCGTCGACCCTCGGTCCCTACGAGAACCTCACGATCGCCGTCGGCTTCGCGCCCGGCACGTTCGAGCCGCGCGACGATGCGTTCATGTCCTCGCCCGCGGCGATCGCCGGCGCGCTCGCGACCATCGTGGCGATCCTCTCGATGCTCGCGGCGATCGTCACGCGCGTGGTGCGGTGGCGCAATCACCCCGGCCGCGGCACCATCATCGCCGAGTACGAGCCACCGGCCGGGGTGAGCGCCATGGTCGCCGCCGACCTCGTGGGCCGATCCGGCAAGGGCATCACGGCGACGATCCTCGAGCGCGCGGTGGCGGGCGAGCTGCGCATCGTCGAGACGGGTCGCAAACGCTACGCGGTCGAGTACGTCGGCGGCGAGGCGGGCGACGCCGACGCCCGCTCCGTGGTGTCCGCGCTCTACGGCGTTCCGACCCCGGGGGAGCGGCGCGAGCTGAGGTCCCGCGACACGGCGCTCGGCAAGCGGCTCCTTGCGGTGCGCCACGCCGTCACGAAGCGCGTCGCGAAGACGGGCCTGCGGCGCAGGCCCGACCTCGGCCGCCGCACGCTGTTCGCCGTCGTGGGCATGATCGGCTCGGTGCTGAGCGTGGTCTTCGGTGTCATCGCGCTCGACGCGCAGATGGGCGGGCCCTGGCCGGCGATCTGGTTCGTCGCGGCGATCCTCGCCGAGCTCGGGACGTTCGTCGTGGTCATGGATGTGCGCCCGCTCACCCAAGCGGGGCGAGCGGCACGCGACCACCTCGAGGGACTCCGCCTCTACATCCGGCTCGCCGAGGCCGACCGGCTCCGCGTGCTGCAGAGTCCCCACGGGGCACTGCGGGTCGAGCGTCCGGCTGCGGCGGGTGTGCCGGCCGTGCCGGTCTCGACGGGTGGCGCGGCCCCGGCGCCTGGGCCCGCCGCCCCGCTCGCACCGCTCGACCCCGTCGTCGTGCTGAAGCTCAACGAGCGACTGCTGCCGTACGCGGTGCTGTTCGGTCTCGAACGCGAATGGAGCCGCGAGCTCGCGTCGCTCTACGAGCAGACCGGTACCGCGCCCGACTGGTACGCCGGCCGAAGCGCCTTCAATGCCGGGGTCTTCAGCGGGGCCGTGCACTCGTTCTCGTCGGCGTCGAGCGCCTCGTGGTCGGGTTCGAGCTCGAGCTCGTCGAGCAGCGGCTCGGGCGGCGGCGGCTCGTCGGGCGGCGGGGGCGGCGGAGGCGGCGGCGGCGGGGTCTGATTCGCGCGGTCAGTCCGCGACGGCCTCGTCACTCAGGTCGACGCGACGTTCCGTGTCGAGGCCTGGCACCTCGTCGTCGAGACTGTCGTCGATCGTGCGTTCATCGCCGTCGGCGGGCTCGGCGGCCGTGTCGGGCTCGTCGAACTCCGTGTCTTGCGCCACCGTGAATTCGTCGTCATCGGGCGAGACGCCTGCACCCGCCCTCGCGAGATCGTCCATGGTCCAAGAGTAGGCCGCAGAGGAAGTTCCCGCACGGGCCTGCGGATGCGTCTCGCGACCCGCGGCATCGCTTCGTCGCATCCTGCGCCGAAATCCGGGTAGAATGGCGCTGCGCCCGACGAATCCGTTCTTCGGCCGACCGCGTGAGCCCAGCTCGCGTGCTGCTCGGTTCGGGATTCGGCGTACCGCGATCGGCGACATCGGGTGATGTGCCGAACCGGCCTCGACCATCACGACCGATGTCGAGGGGGCATGCCGGATGCGGCCCAGAAACTGGAGGACCATTGGCCCAGACGAGGCAGCGACAGCGTACGCGCTCGCGCGACGATGACGCACCCATCATCCCGATCCTCGCGCGCAAGGTGCGCGAAGTCGAGACGAAGGCGCAGAAGGGCAAGCTCGGGCCTACGAACCGCACGAAGTACCAGGTCATCGCGTTGCTCATGCGCGAAGAGCGTGCCCGTGTGAAGGCAGACCCCGAGGTGACCGATGCCGCACGTGCCGAGCTGCTCAAGCGACTCGACGGCATCGCGCAGATCCTGGCCAAGACGGCCGGGCGCGACACGAGCCTCATCGCCCTGCTCGAGCCCGACGCCTCGATCTCCACGGTCGCGCAGCGGTTCCGCCGCGACTGGCTGCTCGAGTCCGGCGCCGAGCTCTCGCCCGACGAGCTCATCATCACGCGCGAGCCCGAGCTGAAGCCCATGCTCGCCGAGAACCAGGTGATCCCGGCATCCGTGCGCTCGAGGCAGCTCGCGAACCCCTTCCTCGCCCCCGACTTCTCGAAGGCCGCCCCGGCGCCCGTGCCGGTGCGTCGCCTCGCCAACTGGGAGCTCCTCGGCCCGTTGTTCAAGTCGTTCGAGACCGGCTCGGGCGGCCAGGCCGCCTCGATGGAGCTGCCGGAGGCGCCCAAGGTCGACCGCCTCTCGCCGCGCGGTCTCGAGCTCATGATGCACCAGATCCGATTCATCGAGAGCGTGCGCGAAGGACACCGCACTTTCCTGCTCGCCGATGAGCCGGGCCTCGGAAAGACGGCGCAATCAGTGCTCGCGGCATCCGTCGCCGACGCCTACCCGCTGCTGGCCGTCGTGCCGAACGTCGTGAAGATGAACTGGGCTCGCGAGGTTGAGCGCTGGACCCCGCATCGTCGCGCCACCGTCATCCACGGCGACGGCGAGACCCTCGACGCGTTCGCCGATGTCGTCATCGTGAACTACGACGTGCTCGACCGGCACATGGCGTGGCTGTCGACCCTCGGCTTCAAGGGCATGGTCGTCGACGAGGCGCACTTCATCAAGAACCTGCAGTCGCAGCGGTCGCGCAACGTGCTCACGCTCGCCGAGCAGATCCGACGAAGCGCACCGGGCGGCGACCCGCTGCTCCTCGCCCTCACGGGCACCCCGCTCATCAACGATGTCGACGACTTCCGTGCCATCTGGAAGTTCCTCGGCTGGATCGAGGGCGACCGGCCGTCGCCCGAGTTGCTCGGCAAGCTCGAGCTGACGGGGCTCACTCCGGCCGAGCACGGCTTCTACCCCGAGGCCCGCCGCGCCGTCATCGACCTCGGCATCGTGCGTCGCCGCAAGGTCGACGTCGCCGCCGACCTGCCCGCGAAGCGCATCGCCGACCTTCCCGTCGAACTCGACGACGAGCTCGGCCGTTCGGTGCGCGCCGCCGAACGCGAGCTCGGAAACCGCCTCACCGGCCGCTTCCGTGCACTCGTCGAAGCGCGCAATCTGCGCATCGGCGATCTCGACGACGATCAGCGCGAGCAGTTCATCCGCGCGGTCGCGCATGCCGAACTCGAAGAGTCCAAGGCGTCGAAGTCGGGCGAGAACGTCTTCACGATGGTGCGCCGCATCGGCCAGGCGAAGGCCGGCCTCGCCGCCGACTACGCCGCCCAGCTGGCCCGATCGGTCGGCAAAGTCGTGTTCTTCGCAAAGCACATCGACGTCATGGACCAGGCCGAAGCGGCGTTCGCGGCGCGGGAGCTCCGCACCGTGTCGCTCCGCGGCGACCAGACCGCCTTCCAGCGGCAAGCGGCGATCGACGCGTTCAACAACGACCCCGAGGTCGCCGTCGCGGTGTGCTCGCTCACGGCGGCGGGCGTCGGCGTGAACCTCCAGGCCGCGTCGAACGTCGTGCTCGCCGAGCTCAGCTGGACCGCAGCCGAGCAGACGCAGGCGATCGACCGCGTGCACCGCATCGGCCAAGACGAGCCCGTCACGGCATGGCGCATCATCGCCGCGGGCACGATCGACGCGCGCATCGCGGAGCTCATCGACTCGAAGCAGGGCCTCGCGGCCCGCGCCCTCGACGGCAGCGACGTGGAGCCCGGTTCGGCCGACTCGGTGCAGCTCGATGCGCTCGTGCACCTGCTGCGACAGGCGCTCGACGGGGCACTCTGACGCTCGCTCGGCAGGGCGCGCGGGATCGCCCTTCGTGGGAAGGCTATAGACTGCGGCAGTCGAAACGCCCCGACGAAGCGGCCTCCGGCACCATCACAGGTTCCTCTGAGATCGCGACAGGTCTCTTCACGCAACTGGAGTCACACGAGGCATGAAGATCGGTATCCTCACGAGCGGCGGAGACTGCCCCGGGCTGAACGCCGTGATCCGCGGCGCCGTGCTGAAGGGTGTCATCTCGCATGATGCCGAGTTCGTCGGCTTCCGCTGGGGCTGGAAGGGCGTCGTCGAGGGCGACCTCATGCCGATCGAGCGCCACGACGTGCGCGGCCTCTCGAAGCAGGGCGGCACGATCCTCGGCTCGAGCCGCACCAACCCCTTCGAGGGCGAGGGCGGCGGCCCGGAGAACATCCAGCGCATGCTCGACGAGAACGGCATCGACGCGATCATCGCGATCGGCGGCGAGGGCACGCTCACCGCGGCGAGGCGACTCACCGACGCCGGCCTGAAGATCGTCGGGGTTCCGAAGACGATCGACAACGATCTCGCGGCGACCGATTACTCCTTCGGCTTCGATACCGCCGTCGAGATCGCCACCGAGGCGATCGACCGGCTCCGCACGACCGCCGAGTCGCACGGGCGCTGTCTCGTCGTCGAGGTCATGGGCCGGCACGTCGGCTGGATCGCGCTGCACTCCGGCATGGCCGGCGGCGCGCACGCCATCCTCATCCCCGAGCAGCCCAAGACCATCGACCAGATCTGCGAGTGGGTCGAGTCGGTGCGCGACCGCGGCCGGGCGCCGCTCGTCGTCGTCGCCGAGGGCTTCCACCTCGAAGACATGGAGGGTGCGCACTCCCACAAGGGCCTCGACGCGTTCAACCGCCCGCGGCTCGGCGGCATCGCCGAGCGGCTCGCACCCATGATCGAGGAGCGCACCGGCATCGAGTCGCGAGACACCGTGCTGGGCCACATCCAGCGCGGCGGCGCCCCGAGCGCGTACGACCGGGTGCTCGCGACGCGACTCGGCATGCATGCGGTCGACGCGGTCTACGAGAACGCCTGGGGTTCGATGGTGACGCTGCGCGGCACCGACATCAAGACCGTCTCGATCGCCGAGGCCGTCGGCAGCCTCAATCGCGTGCCGCAGGCGCGCTACGACGAGGCGAAGATCCTCTTCGGCTGACGGATGCCGCTCCCACAGGTCTGCGTCTGCTACCTCCTGCGCGAGCGGGACGGCACCACCGAGGTGCTCCTCGGCCGCAAGAAGCACGGCCTCGGCGAGGGCTACTACGTCGGCCTCGGCGGCAAGCTCGAGCCGGGCGAGTCCCCGGTCGAGGCCGCGGTGCGCGAGGTGGCTGAGGAGTCCGGCGTCATCGTCGCGGCTGCAGATCTCGAGCCGCGCGGACTGCTCAGCTATCGGTTCCCGCACCGCGAGGCGTGGAGCCAGGAGTCGAACGTGTTCGTGTGCCGTCGCTGGATCGGCGAGCCGGCGCCATCCGACGAGCTCGATCCCGAGTGGTTCGAGATCGGGGAGCTTCCGCTCGACGAGATGTGGGACGACGCACGGTTCTGGCTGCCCGGCGTGCTCGCGGGCGGGGCCGTGCGGCGATCTTTCACGTTCGGAGCGGATCTCGCCTCCGTCGTCGATCCGGTGGTTTGATTTCGGGGGCGCAGGGTGCGAGTATCGAGTCGTCGCACGGCTCTCGCCGGTTCCGCAATACACGCCCCCTGAACTTGTGGTGAACAACCTCACCGATTCCAGAGAAAGTCGCCGGTGGATCTCACCCTCATCGTCGTGCTGGTCATCGCACTGGCGCTCTTCTTCGACTTCACGAACGGCTTCCACGACACGGCGAACGCGATGGCCACCCCCATCGCGACCGGGGCCCTGCGTCCGAAGGTGGCGGTCGGGCTCGCCGCGATCCTGAACCTGATCGGTGCGTTCCTCTCGACCGAGGTGGCCAAGACCGTTTCGGGCGGCATCATCCGCGAGGGTGACGGGGGGGTGCTCATCACCCCGGAGCTCATCTTCGCGGGGCTCATCGGCGCAATCGTGTGGAACATGGTCACGTGGCTGCTCGGCCTGCCGTCGTCATCGAGCCATGCCCTCTTCGGCGGGCTCATCGGCGCCGCCCTCGTCGGAGCCGGCATCGGGGCGATCGACTTCGCCGTCGTGCTCTCGAAGATCATCCTCCCCGCGGTGCTCGCCCCGCTCACGGCCGGGCTCATTGCGTTCGCCGCGACGAAGCTGGCGTACGCGATCACGCGGCGCTACGACGGCAAGCCCGACGGCCGCGACGGCTTCCGCTACGCGCAGATCTTCTCGAGCTCACTCGTCGCGCTCGCCCACGGCACGAACGACGCGCAGAAGACGATGGGCGTGATCACGCTCACCCTCATCGCCGTCGGCATGCAAGACGTGGGCACGGGTCCTGAGGGCTGGGTCGTCGTGACGTGCGCGGTCGCGATCGCGCTCGGAACCTACATGGGCGGATGGCGCATCATCAAGACCCTCGGCACGGGACTGACCGACGTGAAGCCCGCTCAGGGATTCGCGGCAGAGACCTCCACGGCCGCGACGATCCTCGCCTCGAGCCACCTCGGCTTCGCCCTCTCGACGACGCAGGTCGCGTCGGGCTCCGTCATCGGCTCCGGCCTCGGGCGGCGCGGCTCGAAGGTGCGGTGGCGTACCGCCGGACGCATCGGCATCGGCTGGCTCATGACGCTGCCGGCGGCCGGTGGTGTCGGCGCGCTCGCGGCCGTCATCGCCGGCCTCGGCATGGTCGGCATCCTCATCGACGCCGTCATCGGCGTCGCGGTCATCGCGGCCATCTTCCTCTGGTCGCGCCGCAACCAGATCTCGCACCACAACGTCGTCAGCGAAGTCGCCGACTCCGGTCGGGCCGTGAAGATCAAGCGCAATCCGAAGCCGAAGAAGAAGGTGAAGCTGTGATCGACTGGATCGCGTTCCTCATCGTGCTCTTCTCGGCGCTCCTCGGCGCCGGCATCGTCGTGAGCGCCTTCTCGCTCGGCATCCGGCTGATCACCATCTCGGGCCGCACGCCCATCGTGACCCCCGCGGAGTTCACCGACGCGATCACGGTCGTCACTCCGGCCGAGGCCCGCGCGGCCGAGAAGAAGGCGGCGAAAGCCGCGAGGAAGAGTCCGCTCACCGAGGCCCAGAAGCGCGCGGCGCTCGTCGGCGCGTGGGCCTGCTTCGGCGTGAGCGGCATCGCCGTGCTCGTGGGCGTCTACCTCATCGTGCCCGCGCTCCACGGCGTCGTCTGAGCGATCGGCGGGCCGAGCCCCGGCGCGGGCACGCCGCCCCGGGATCGGGGGGATAGCCCCATGTCACCGCGCCCGCGGCGTCCGTAGCGTGGAATCACACCCCACGAACAGGAGAGATCGACATGACCACCGTCACCCCGACCGACCAGCAGGCGCCGTTCGCCGAGCAGAACCCCTACGCCGCCCCTGGGGCGGAGACGCGTGGGTTCAGCGTCTCGAGCCTCGTGCTCGGGCTCGTCTCGATCGTCGCGAGCTACACCTTCGTCGTGCCCGCCATCGGCCTCGTGCTCGGCATCCTGGCACTGAAGCGTGAGCCCGCAGCGCGCACCATGGCCATCTGGGGCATCGTGCTGAACGCCGTGATGCTCGGCGGCGCGGTGCTCGTGAGCCTCGGCGCACTGGCCTTCGGCCTCGCGATGCTGCCGTTCGCCGTCTTCGGCTGAACGGCACCGGCCGAAACGGGCCGCGTCCCCGGCTTCGGGGCGCGGCCCGTTCTCATGCCCGGCCGCGCGCGGCATCCGCTCACGCGAAGAAGCCGCGCAACAGCGCCTCGGTGCCCTCGAGGTGCTCGGCCATCGCGCTCGCCGCCTCGTCGGGACTGCCTCGGAGGATCGCGCCGACGATGGCGCGGTGCTGCTCGTCGGAGTGCGCGATGTTCGGCGCGAGGAGCGGAATGCCGTCGAGCAGCTCGTTGACCCGCATCCGCACGTCGGCGACGAGCGGGATGACGCTCGGCGCGCCGAGCACCTCGGCGATGAGCAGGTGCAGCCTCGAGTCGGCCATGCGGTACTGGGCGGAGGTCGCGACCCGGCACTCCTCATAGGCCTGCCAGAGCCGTTCGCGGTCGGTGGCCGCGAGCTCGCTCTCGGCCGCACGACGAGCCGCACCGACCTCGATCACGGCGCGCAGCGCGAGGGTGTCCTCGAGCCGGATCGCCCGGGTCGCCGGGTCTCCGCCGGCACCAGGCGCTGAAGACGACGTGGAGGGGAGCTCGTCGGAGACGAAGGTGCCGCCGTAGCGGCCGCGACGGGAGACGATCCAGCCCGCTTCGCCGAGCGAGGCGATCGCCTCGCGAAGCGTGTCGCGGCTCACCTCGAGCATTCCCGCGAGCTCTCGCTCGGGCGGCAGCTGCTCGCCCGGCCCGATGAGTCCGAGCCGGATCGACTGCAGAAGTCGCTGCACGGTCTCCTCGAAGGCGTTCGCCGGGCGGGCCGGGGTGAGCAGGAGCCCGGGCCGCAGCACGTCGGCGACGACCTCGGGCGGCGCCGTCGGTGCCGTCGGCGGCGCGGGCTCAGGTACGCCCGCGGCCGGGTCGCCCGCGTCGTCGCCCCGCTCCCGAATGGCCATGACTCGAGCCTAGAGCGGAGTGACGTACGCCGAGCTGATGCCGCCGTCGACCAGGAAGGTCGATCCGGTGATGAACGAGGCGTCGTCGCTCGCGAGGAACGCGACCGCCGCCGCGAGCTCCTCGGGCTCGGCGAAGCGGCCGACCGGCACGTGCACGAGCCGGCGCTGCGCGCGTTCGGGATCGCTCGCGAAGAGCTCCTGCAGCAGCGGCGTGTTCACTGGGCCGGGGCACAGGGCGTTCACGCGAATGCCCTGACGCGCGAACTGCACGCCGAGCTCGCGGCTCATCGCGAGCACGCCGCCCTTCGACGCCGTGTACGAGATCTGCGACGTGGCGGAGCCGAGCACCGCGACGAACGACGCCGTGTTGATGATCGATCCGCGTCCCTGCGCGACCATGTGCCGCAGGGCGGCACGTGAGCAGAGGTAGACCGACTTCAGGTTGACGTCCTGCACCTTCTGCCACGCCGGCAGCTCGGTCGTCTCGATCGAGTCGTCGTCGGGCGGCGAGATCCCGGCGTTGTTGAACGCGATGTCGACCGAGCCGTATGTCTCGGCGGCGCGGTCGAAGAGCGTGTTCACCTGCGCCTCGTCGGTCACGTCGACCTGCACGAAGAGACCGCCCACGAGCTCGGCGGCAGCGGGGCCCGCCGTGGCATCCATATCGCCGATGACCACCGTGGCACCCTCGGCGGCGAGCCGCTTCGCGGTCGCGAGGCCGATGCCCGACGCACCGCCGGTGATGACGGCGACACGGCCGGCGAGCCGCTGGGTGAGATCGATGCGCGGGATGGCGGTCATGGTGCTCCTAGGGGGTCGACGGCGATGAAGACGTTCTTGGTCTCGGTGAAGGCGAGCGGGGCGTCGGGCCCGAGCTCACGGCCCAGGCCGGATTGCTTGAAGCCGCCGAACGGCGTCGAGTAGCGCACCGAGGAGTGCGAGTTCACCGAGAGGTTGCCCGACTCCACACCTCGGGCCACGCGGATGCCGCGGCTGAGGTCCCTCGTCCAGATCGAGCCCGAGAGGCCGTAGTCGCCCGCGTTCGCGAATGCCACGGCGGTCGGCCTCGTCATCGAACGGGAACACCGAGACGACGGGTCCGAAGATCTCCTCGCGGGCCGCGCGTGAGTCGCGAGCGGGGGTGAGCACCGTCGGCGGGAACCAATAGCCGGGACCGGAGGGCGCGCTGCCGCGGAACGCGACATCGGCGTCGTCGGGCACGAACGAGCGCACCTGGTCGAGATGCGCGCCGGCGACGAGGGGCCCCATCTCGGTGCGCTCGTCGGCGGGATCGCCGACGGCGACACCGGCGACGGCGGGCTCGAGCAGCTCCATGAACCGCTCGTAGACGTTGCGCTCGACGAGGATGCGGCTGCGGGCGCAGCAGTCCTGCCCGGCGTTCTCGAACACGCCGTAGGGCGCCGTGGCCGCCGCGCGCTCGAGGTCGGCGTCGGCGAAGACGATGTTCGCGCTCTTGCCGCCGAGTTCGAGGGTGACCCGCTTCACCTGGGCGGCGCACCCGGCCATGATGTGCTTGCCGACCTCGGTCGAGCCCGTGAAGACGATCTTGCGCACCGTCTCGTTCGTGACGAGGCGCTCGCCGACCACCGATCCCTTGCCCGCCATGACCTGGAAGAGCCCGTCGGGGAGGCCGGCCTCGAGCCCGAGCTCGGCGAGCCGTAGGCTCGTGAGCGGGGTCCACTCCGCGGGCTTCAGCACGACGGCGTTGCCCGCCGCGAGTGCCGGAGCGAAGCCCCACGCCGCGATCGTCATCGGGAAGTTCCACGGCGTGATCACGCCGACGACGCCGAGCGGCTCCTGGAACGTGACGTCGAGGCCGCCGGCGACCGGGATCTGCCGGCCGAAGAGCCGCTCGGGCGCGGCGGAGTAGTACTCGAGCACGTCGCGCACGTGCCCCGCCTCCCAGCGGGCCTGGCCGACCGGATGGCCCGAGTTGCGCACCTCGATGCGCGCGAGCTCCTCGACCGCGTCGTCGACCGCGTCGGCGAAGCGCCGGAGCAGTCGCGCACGGTCGGCCGGAGCGACGAGCGCCCAGGCGCGTTGCGCCTGCGCGGCGCGGGCGATCGCGGCATCCGTCTCCTCGATCGTCGCGGAGGCGACCGTGGTGACGACGGTCTCGTCGGCTGGGTTCACGATCGTATGGGTCACGATTGGCTCCTCGGGTGTGCTCGGGTCTCTCGGTGCGTGCGCGCGGCGTCGACGAGGCCCGCGAAGAGCCGTCGATCGGCGGCGTTCTCCTCGGGATGCCACTGCACCCCGATGCCGAACGGCACCGAGTCGAGCTCGACAGCCTCGACGACGCCGTCGGCGGTGCGCGCCGTCACCGTGAGACCCGGGGCGACCTGGTCGAGGGCCTGGTGGTGGTACACGTGCACGGGCAGCGGCGCGTCGCCCTGGCCGAGCAGCGCGCCGAGCCGGGAACCCGGCTCGATCGAGACCTCCTGCTCGCCGAACACCGCGGGCGCGGGCTGGTACGCCTCGGTGCCGAGGACATCGGGCAGGTGCTGCACGAGCGTGCCGCCGAGTGCGACGTTCATCAGCTGCACGCCGCGGCAGATGCCGAGGAACGGCAGTTCGAGCTCGACGGCGGCCGTGAGCAGTGCGTCCTCCCAGTCGTCGCGATCGGTGCGCGGGGCGCCGGTGCGCTCGTGCGGCGACTGCCCGTAACGCGACGGGTCGACGTCGGCCCCGCCCGAGACGATGAGGCCGTCGAGCGCGCCGAGCACCGCGCGCGCGATGTCAGGCGAGACCGGCTGGGGCGGCAGCAGCACCGCGACGCCGCCGGCATCGGTGACGGCGTCGATGTAGACCTTCGGCAGGAACGAGGCGCGCACGTTCCAGACGCCGGTCTGCGACTGCTCGAGGTAGGTGGTCACGCCGATGAGCGGCGAGGTTGGCTCAGAGCCGTTCGAAGCCACGCACCCGCTCCCAATCCGTGACGGCCGCGTCATAGGCGGCGAGCTCGATGCGCGCGTTGTTGAGGTAGTGCTCGACGACCTCGTGACCGAAGGCCTCCATAGCGATCGCGGAGCCGGCGAACAGCTCTGCCGACTCCCGGAGCGTGGCTGGAACCCGCGCGATGTCGCTCTCGTAGGCGTTGCCGGCGAAGAGCTCGTCGAGCTCGAGCTCCTGGTCGATGCCGTGCAGGCCCGCGGCGATGAGCGCGGCGACCGCGAGGTACTGGTTGACGTCGCCGCCCGGAACTCGGTTCTCGACGCGCATGCCGAGCCCGTGCCCCACGACGCGGAGCGCGCACGTGCGGTTGTCGAGTCCCCACGCGATCGCGGTCGGTGCGAAGCTGCCCGCGACGAAACGCTTGTAGGAGTTGATGTTCGGCGCCGAGAAGAGCGTGAGCTCGCGCATCGCCGCGAGCTGGCCGGCGAGGAAGTGGGTGAAGAGCTTCGACATGCCGTGCGGGGCATCCGGGTCGCTGAAGACCGCCTCGCCGTTCTCGCCGCGCAAGGAGATGTGGATGTGGCAGCTGTTGCCCTCGCGCTCGTTGAACTTCGCCATGAAAGTGAGCGACTTGCCGTGCTTGTCGGCGATCTCCTTCGCGCCGTTCTTGTAGATCGAGTGGTTGTCGCACGTGCCGAGCGCATCGGTGTAGCGGAACGCGATCTCCTGCTGGCCGAGGTTGCACTCGCCCTTCACGCCCTCGCAGTACATGCCGGCGCCGTCCATGGAGTTGCGGATGTCGCGCAGCAGGGGCTCCATTCGCGTCGACGCGAGCAGCGCGTAGTCGATGTTGTAGTCGCTCGCTGGCGTGAGGCCCTGGTAGCCCTTGCGCCAGGCGTCGCGGAACGAGTCGTCGAAGACGATGAACTCGAGCTCGGTGCCCACGAACGCGGTGAGGCCGCGTTCGGCGAGCCGCTCGAGCTGGCGCTGCAGGATGCGCCGTGGCGAGGGTTCGACGGGCGTGCCGTCGAGCCAGAGCAGGTCGGCCGTGACGAGGGCGGTCGCCTCGAGCCACGGGGCCGCGCGCAGCGTCGTGAAGTCGGGGATGAGGGCCATGTCGCCGTAGCCGCGCTCCCAGCTCGACATCGCGTACCCGTCGACCGTGTTCATCTCGACGTCGACGGCGAGCAGGTAGTTGCAGGCCTCGACGCCGTGCGCTGCGGCGTCCTCGAGGAAGAGCCTCGCCGAAACGCGCTTGCCGATCAGTCGGCCCTGCATGTCGGTGAAGGCCACGATGACCGTGTCGACCTCGCCCTCGGCGATGGCGCTGCGCAATTGGTCGAGCGAGAGGTACCCGGTCGGTGCCGTCATCCGCAACTCCTCAGAACGTGGTCGAAAGGTCGGTAACGCCGACCATTACATCACAGGCGGCACGGGCTGGATAGGCGCGTGCCTGCCCGTTTCGACGAGAGGTCGTCGGATACGCCTCGAGAAAGGTCTGTAC
Organism: Agromyces albus; assembly: GCF_030815405.1. Classification (NCBI taxonomy): domain Bacteria; kingdom Bacillati; phylum Actinomycetota; class Actinomycetes; order Micrococcales; family Microbacteriaceae; genus Agromyces; species Agromyces albus. The sequence goes on from NZ_JAUSWX010000001.1 coordinate 1,216,862, forward strand.
GAGCGACCATTGCGCACCCTATAGTCGGGCCCAACGCATCGCACCCGCGCCGCCCCCACGGCTGCGCGATGAGCACGAGGGAGCCGTCATGGCCAAGGACACCCTGAACGTCTCGGGAGTGAAGTACTCGACCGCCGAGTCCGGATACTTCGACAAACGCAAGCTCACCCGTACTGCGGGCGTCTGGGGCCTCTGGGGCCTCGCGGTCGCCGCGGTCATCTCCGGCGACTTCTCGGGCTGGAACTTCGGCATCGACTTCGCGGGCTTCGGTGGCATGCTGATCGCCTTCGCGATCCTCGTCGTCATGTACTACGGCCTCATCTTCTCCATCGGTGAGATGGCGTCGGCGATGCCGCACACGGGCGGCGCCTACTCGTTCTCGCGCGCTGCGATGGGCCCATGGGGCGGATTCGTGACGGGACTCGCCGAGACGATCGAGTACGTGGCCACGACGGCCGTCATCGTCTACTTCTCGGCCGCCTACGCCGACAGCATCACCTCCGAGCTGCTCGGGTTCTCGATGCCCGCGTGGGTGTGGTGGGTCATCCTCTACCTCCTGTTCATCGGGCTCAACACCGCCGGGGCGAGCATCTCATTCAAGTTCGCTATCGTCGTGTCGATCATCTCGATCGGGATCCTCCTCGTGTTCTCGGTCATGGCGGCCACGTCGGGCCTGTTCTCGTGGGACAACCTCTTCGACATCGCCCCCGACGCCGGCCAGACCGCATTCCTGCCGCACGGCGTGTTCCCGATCCTCTTCGCCCTGCCGTTCGCGATGTGGTTCTTCCTCGGCATCGAGGAACTGCCGCTCGCGGCCGAGGAGTCGCACGACCCGGTGCGCGACATCCCGCGCGCCGGTCTCTGGGCCCGCGGCACGCTCATCGTGACGGGCCTGCTCGTGCTGTTCCTCAACACGGGCGTCGTCGGCGCCGAGGCGACCGGTGTCGCCGGCGAACCGCTGCTCGACGGCTTCCGCGCGATCGTGGGCGACGGCGCGGCGGCGGTCCTGGCGCTCTTCGCCCTCATCGGGCTGCTGGCATCGCTGCAGGGCATCATGTTCGCCTACGGACGCAACATGTACTCGCTCTCGCGGGCGGGCTACTACCCGAAGTTCCTCTCGCTGACCGGCACGCGGCAGACGCCGTGGGTCGCGCTCGTCGCGGGCGGCATCATCGGGTTCGTGGCACTCGTCATCGTCGACGCCGCCGGTGGGTCGACGGGAGTGGCCGGTGCGATCGTGCTGAACATCGCGGTCTGGGGCGCGGTGCTCGCGTACCTCATGCAGATGGTCGCCTTCGTCATCCTGCGGCGCAGGTTCCCGAACGCGAAGCGCCCGTTCCTCAGTCCGTGGGGCGTGCCGGGTGCCGTGGTCGCGGGAGTGATCGCCGCGCTCATCTTCGTGGGCACCCTCATCAATCCGGCGTTCCTCCCGGCGATCATCGCGATCCTCGTGGTGTACGTCGTGATGCTCGCGATCTTCGCGCTCTGGGGCCGACACCGCCTCATCCTCTCGCCCGAAGAGGAGTACGCGGTGTCGGGCGGCCTGCACGGCGACCCGCAGGCCGAGGGCTACGGCGGAGCGGTCGAGAGCGAGCTGCTCGCCTCCGACGGCGTCGACGAGCCCGACGTGATCGACGAGCCCGACCGGGTCTGAGTCACTCGAGCGGGAGGCGGGGCGCAGTGGCGCCCCGCCTCCCGCTCTGCGTCAGAGCGCGACGGCGCCGCAGAGGTGCACGTCGAGCCCGAGTTCGGCGAAGAGTGCCGCCTTGGCGAGGAGCGCGCGATCGGCGGCTGCGGCATCCGGCGCATACGCCACTTGCACGTGATTCGCCTTGTGCCTGGCCATCAACTGGTCGCGGCTCACGCCGTGCAGCACCGCGTGCATGATCGGCCACTGCGGGTCGGTCGCGTCGAGGCGTCGCTGCGTCTCGGCCTCGGGCAGCTCTCGCACCGAGCCGCGGCCGAGGTCGACGTGCAGGCGGCCGTCCATCAGGAAGACGCGCGACCAGACGATCTCGCCGGGCTTCGAGACGCCCGAGAGGGTGCCGCCGCCGAGCGGGAAGAACATCGGCGGCTGGCGCATGCTGTACGACTTGTCGTAGCCGCCGTTGTGGCTCGCGGGCACCGATCCCGAGATCTCGAACACCCAGACGAACTCGCCGTCGTACTCCTCGCCCCAGCGCACGTCGTGCAGGGTCGTGGCGGGGTCGAAGCCCATGGCGTTCCAGATGCGGTTCGTGATGAGTGCGTCGACGGCGACGCCCTCGTCGACCTCGTTGAAGTGGGGGAGTGCGGCGCCGGGGTAGAGCTCCCGCTCGCCGCCGCGCGAGCGCACGGGCGGCCGCTCGACGTTGTTGAGCAGGCCCTCGGCGAGGTCGGATGCCGGAACCATGTCCTTCAGGCCCTGCTGGTACTGGATCCCGACGGCGTCGAGACCGAAGTCGTCGGAGATGCGCACGGCGGCGATGTACATCTTCAGCTGGCTCTGCACCTGGGCGCGAGTGAGCTCGGTCGCGTCATCCGTGCCGAAATGGAACGTGAGCCCTGCGTTCTCGAGCCAGGCCATCACCTCGTCGGCCTCGGCGTCGCTCACGCGCGCCATCTCGGCGAGGAGCGCGCTCTGCGAGAGGCGCTCCTTGTAGATGCCGAGCGGATTCAGCAGCTCGTCGTCGATGATCGCGTTGTACATGCCCATGCAGCCCTCGTCGAAGACGCCGATGATGGCCTTCTCGACGCGGAGCTCGTCGGCGAGTGCACGGCCGAGCGCGACCTCGGGTGCGGCGTCGTCGAGCGCGG